>JBBPYJ010000200.1:0-35433 GCA_038200025.1 Propionibacteriales bacterium
GTTTCGCCTCGTCGTCGCCGTCTCTGCACACGGGTGGTAAGCGCTTGCGACACATCCGAACTCTCCACGTGAGGACAGGCGCCGATGAGCAGTCACCAATCGAACACGCGCGGCCACCGTCGCGGCTCGGTGACGCCGCTGAACGACGGCCGGTCCCGTGGGCCCTCCGTGTCCGAGACCAAGCCCTCCAGCCCGGTCAAGGACGGGAAGCGTCGGACCGTCAAGCACACAGCGCCCAGGAGGGCGCCGCTCTACCGGGCTTGGCCCTCGACGCCGGTCATTGCCGGCCTGGTCACCGCAGTCATCGCTGCGATCGGCGCACTGTCCGTGAGCGCGGGCCCGGCCCCCGCGGCCGGCACCTCCGCCGCGGCCGCTGTCACCGCGCCCGCCTACAGCGAGGCGACCAAGGGCGGCGGGTCCGACAAGGCTGCGACCTCCGGACTGGCGACCTCGGACAGCGACCTGCTCTCCGGTCGCGACCAACAGGTCAGTCGCGACTCGCAGCGTGAGGCGCTGGCCGACGTGGTAAACGAGGACCTGGTCGAAGAGGCCGAGGCGATGAGCAAGCAGCGCGAACTGGCGCTGAGCGAGTCCGCCAAGCTGGCCGAGGCGCAGGCCGCGAAGATCGAGCTCGATGAATGGGTCAGCCCGCTGTCCGGCTACCGACTGACCGCCGGCTTCGGCCAGTCGAGCTACCTGTGGTCCAGCGTGCACACCGGTCAGGACCTGGCCGCACCCACCGGGACCCCGATTCGATCGGTCGCCAACGGCGTGGTCACCGAGGCCGGCTACGACGGCTCCTACGGCAACAAGACCGTGGTCACCCTCGAGGACGGCACCGAGATCTGGTACTGCCACCAGACGAGCATCGCCGTCAGTGTTGGAGAGTCCGTGACGGGGGGCGAGCTGATCGGCACCGTCGGCTCAACCGGCAACAGCACCGGGCCGCACCTGCACCTGGAGGTTCGCCCAAGGGGCGGCGACCCGATCGACCCGATGGGCGCCATGCTCGAGCACGGCGTGCGGCTCTAGTCGCCGCTACAGCTTCTCCACCGGGGCGTAGCGCAGCAGTAGCCGCTTGACTCCCTCGCTGCCGAAGTCGATCGAGGCCACCGACTTCTCCGCTGCTCCTTCGACCGAGACCACGGTGCCCATCCCGAAGCTGTCGTGCAGCACCCGGTCACCGGGGGTCAACGACGGCACCGCTCGAGCGGGCTTGGCCCGGGCCGCGGCATCAGCGCGCACCGCCGCGGAGGAGAAGTTGCGACGCCCGGCCGCCGTCGGAGCGCCCAGTCCCGGAGCCAGGCCCTGACCCGATCCCGACCCCCAGCCCGATGCGGCTGCGGAATCACCGGCCCAGTCGGGTCGCGACCACGTGGTCGCCTCGGCCGCCGTACGCCGCCAGTCCACCAACTCGTCCGGCAGCTCGCCGAGGAAACGGGACTCGGGGTTGTGCGCCGGCGCACCCCAGGCCGAACGGACCATCGCGCGGGAGACGTAGAGGTGCTGCTCGGCGCGGGTCAGTCCGACGTAGGCCAGTCGGCGCTCCTCCTCGAGCTCGGTGGGATCTCCCAGCGAGCGTGAGTGCGGGAAGATGCCGTCTTCGAGGCCGGTCAGGAAGACCACCGGGAACTCCAGCCCCTTCGCGGTGTGCAGCGTCATCAGTGTGACCACACCCTGATCGTCGCCGTCGCCCTCGTTGTCGGCAGCGTCCGGGATCTGGTCGCTGTCGGCCACCAAGGCGACCCGCTCGAGAAAATCACCGAGACCAACGCTCGCGGTCCCTTCGTCGACCTCGGCCGGGTCCGCCGACGGGCCCGCCACCGGGTTGTCGGAGAACTCCCGGGACACCGCGACCAGCTCGGCCAGGTTCTCCACCCGGGTGGCGTCCTGCGGGTCGTCGGAGTCCTCCAGCTCGGCCAAGTAGCCGGTGCGAGCCAGCACCGATTCCAAGATCACGTCGGCCCGCTCGCCGGCGTCGACCATCGACTGCAGCTCTTGGATCAGCCCGACGAAAGCCTGGATGCTGCGCAGCGAGCGGGTAGCCAGACCCGGCGCCTCCTCGGCCCGGACCAGGGCGTCCCAGAAGGTGAACTGCTCGCGGCTGGCGAGCGCCTGGATGCAGGCCTGGGTACGGTCGCCGATGCCGCGGCGTGGGGTGTTCAACACCCGCCGCAAGGAGACCTCGTCGGCCGGGTTGGCCAGCATCCGCAGGTATGCCAGTGCGTCGCGGACCTCGCGACGCTCATAGAAGCGGACGCCGCCGACGACCTTGTAGGGCATCCCGACCCGGATGAAGACTTCCTCGAACACCCGCGACTGGGCGTTGGTGCGGTAGAAGATCGCGACGTCGCTGGCCTTGGCGGCGCCGGCATCGCTGAGCTTGTCGATCTCCTCGGAGACGAAGCGGGCCTCGTCGCGCTCGTCGTCGGCGACATAGCCGATGATCGAGGCCCCCTCGCCGGCCTGGGACCACAGCCGCTTCGGCGTACGGCCCCGGTTGTTGCCGATCACCGCGTTGGCGGCGTTCAGGATCGTCTGGGTGGAACGGTAGTTCTGCTCCAGCAGAATCGACTGGGCGTCCGGGAAGTCGGTCTCGAAGTCCAAGATGTTGCGGATGTTGGCGCCCCGGAAGGCGTAGATCGACTGGTCGGCGTCCCCGACCACCATCAGCTCGGCGGGGGGGACCCGATCGGGTTCGGGTCTCGATTCGCTCGCTGCTCGACCACCGAGGGGGGCCTCGATGTCCTGCACGGCGCAGAGCTGGTGGATCAAGGCGTACTGCGCGTGGTTGGTGTCTTGATACTCATCGACCAGCACGTGGCGGAACCGCCTCCGGTAGCCCTCCCGCACCTCCGGGAAGAGCTGCAGCACGTGCACGGTCAGCATGATCAGATCGTCGAAGTCCAACGCGTTGGCAGCACGCAGGCGGCGCTGATAGGCGGTGTACGCCGCGGCGTACGCCTCCTCGAAGCCGTTCTGGGTGTCCTTGGTCGCGTCCTTGGGATCCTGCAGCTCGTTCTTGCGGTCCGAGACCCAGTGGAGCACCGCACCGGGGGCGTACTTGCGGGGGTCGAGGTCCAGATCCTTCAGCACCAGGGTCATCAGCCGCTTGGAGTCGGCGGCGTCGTAGATCGAGAAGTTGGACTTGAAGCCGAGCTTGTCGATCTCCTTGCGCAGGATCCGCACACAGGCGGAGTGGAAGGTCGAGACCCACATGATCCGGGCCCGGCGTCCGACTAGCTCCTCGACACGCGACTTCATCTGCGCGGCGGCTTTGTTGGTGAAGGTGATCGCCAGGATCGAGCCGGGGTGCGCGTTGCGTTGGGAGACCAGCCAGGCGATCCGCCGGGTCAGCACCCGGGTCTTGCCCGACCCGGCACCGGCGACCACCAGCAACGGACCGCCGGTGTGCACGACCGCCGCGCGCTGCGGCTCGTTGAGTCCGTCGAGCAGCTGCTCGGGCGTCGACGTACCGCCGGTCGGTCGGTCGGGGCGCCGCGATTCGGCGAACTCGAGCCCGGGGATCGCGTCGCTCACGCGTGGACGGGCGACCAGAAGACGGCCACGCCCACGTTGGCGACGCTCAGCGCGAGCAGACCGTAGAAGAGCCCGCTGGGGATCTTGGCCTTGCGCAGGTTGGCCATCACCAGCACCAGGATGACCAGGCCGATCGCGAACTTCAGCCCGACCTTCGCATGGTTCACCGGGTCGTCGCCGGCTTCTAGGACACCGACCAGGAGGAGCCCGGCGAGGAAGGCGGTGCCGGCACCGTCGCGCATCACCGCGGTCACCGACTTCTCCGGCGTCCGCAGCTGGGCCAGCATCGCGCCGATCAGGGCGGCGAACCCGAGGATGTGCACGAAAAGCAGAATCAGCCGAACCATCTCCATGAGCGAAGGCTAATGCCTCCCGACAGCCTCAGAGCAGGCGACGGTCCGAGGCCCAGCGGCTGAGTTCATGGCGGGACGAGAGTTGGAGCTTGCGCAGCACGTTGGACATGTGGGTCTCCACGGTCTTGATCGAGATGAACAGTTCCTTGGCGACCTCCTTGTAGGCATAGCCGCGGGCGATCAGCCGCATCACCTCGCGCTCACGCTCGGTCAACGAGTCCAGGTCCTCGTCGACCGCCGCCACGTCGATGGAGCCGGCGAAGGCATCCAGCACGAAGCCGGCCAGCCGTGGCGAGAACACCGCATCCCCGCCGGCGACCCGTCCGATGGCCGAGACGAGCTCGGACCCGGTGATGGTCTTGGTGACGTAGCCACGGGCGCCCCCACGGATAGTGCCGATCACGTCCTCGGCGGCGTCGGAGACACTCAGGGCCAGAAAGCGCGGCGTAGCCCCAGTTGTCGCCGACGCTGGGGCCGCAGACAACCTGCGCATCACCTCGACCCCACCGCCACCGGGCAGGTGTACGTCGAGCAGCACCACCCCGGGCCGGTGCTCGGCGATGGCAGCGACGGCCGAGTCGACATCGGCGGCCTCGGCCAGCACCCGCACCAAGCCGGCGCCGACCGACTCCAGCTCGGCCCGAACACCCCCGCGGAACATCGCATGGTCGTCGACGATCACAACCGTTACCGGTGCCCCCTCGAGTGTCCCGTCGGCGGTCTGGTTGATCGGGGTCTGGTTCATCGGGGGCTGGTTCATGGGGGGCTGGTCTCCTCGGCTTCGTGGTCGTTTCGGGGCAGCTGCAGGCGCACCTCGGTGCCCTCGCCCGGGGCAGTCCTGATCTCGGCCGTGCCACCGTGGCGCCGCATCCGGTCGATGATGGAGTTGCGGACGCCGTACCGGTCGTCGGCGATCTCGTCGGTGTCGAAGCCGACCCCTCGATCGCGCACGAAGACATCGGCGCTCTCTGCGGTGATCTCGACGAACACGTCGACCTGGCCCGTGCCCGCGTGCTTGGCGGCATTGGTGACCGCCTCGCCGGCCGCGTGGACGATCGGCCGCAAGCCCTCGGTCAAGGCGCAGTCTCCTACGGTGACCACGTCGACGCTGACCAGATGGTTGTCCTCGACGGCTGCCGCGATCCCGCGGAGTGCGGAGGCGAGCGTGCTCTGGTCGACCGACTCCCCGACGTACAACCAGGAGCGCAGGTCGCGCTCCTGCGAGCGCGCCAACCGGGTGACGGCGGTCGGGTCCTGGGCGTTCTTCTGGATCAACGCCAAGGTCTGCAGGACCGAGTCGTGCAGGTGCGCGGCGAGGTCGGCGCGCTCCTGGCTGCGCACCCGCTCGGCGCGCTCGGCGGTCAGATCGCCGGCCAACCGGAAGATCCACGGACCGATCACCAGCCCCAGGCCGACGATCCCGACGATGCCGGCGACGACCACGTTGGTCGCGGCCGCCAGCGAACCGCTGCGCAGTGAGAACACGACCAGGGCCACCACGATCAGCAACGCGCCGGTCCCGACGCGGGCGTACGACGCCCAGCCACCGGCACCGAAGATCGCCCGCAGCGGGTTGATCCGACCGCTGCTGTCCAGCCAGCGCTCGCGCTGGGCCTCGTCGGCCTGGCGCCACAGCAGGGCGATGCCCGCAGCTGCGAGAGCGATCGGCCAGAACAACGCGCCGTTGCCCAGGATCGACTGGGCGGCGATCGCCGCTCCGAGTCCGATCGCTCCCAGCGCGATCACCGGGCCCACGTCGCTCAGCCGTCGCACCCGCCCGGGACGTTTACCGGTGCGACTGGCGCTCTCCAGCCCCGGTGACTGGTGCAGGAAGCGGGAGTCCGACGGCAGCACCATCCACAGACCGGCATAGAGGGCCAGGCCTATCCCGCCGAACGCGGTGCAGACCACGAAACCGACCCGGACCCACAGCGTCGGCCACCCCAGATGCCGGGCCAGCCCGGCGGCCACGCCGCCGAGGATCGGGGTTTGGGAGTCCCGGTAGGCACGGCGCCCGGAGCCGCGACCCAAAAACGGGTCGTCGACCGCGGAGGCAGGACTGGCGGGTCCTGCGGCTCCGGCAGGTCTCCCGGGTGACGGCACGCTCATCGTGGTCTCATCGTCACACAGCGACATCGGTCCGCATATGAGGCGAAACCCTGAGCGGACCCCGAGTTGTCGTGCCGGGAAACCGGTCGCGGGCAAGGGTGGGATCAGGGTCGTCCCCGATACCGCTTCGCGCCGCCAGCAACCAGGCTGGAGCCATGACCACCTCACCTCCTGAAGCGCCGACCAACGCGCCGGGCGACCCCGGCCCGTCGGATCCAGCGGGTTCCGCAGCTGCACCGGGCCCGTCGGATCCGCAGGGACCTCGTGTCACCCGCGATGAGATCCGCGACCTGCGCACCCTGCGGCGCACCGTCGGGCCGCACCGCTATCTCGCCGGCGTCTCCGGCGGGGTGGCCCGGCACCTAGACATCGACCCGGTCGTGGTCCGGGTGCTGTTCGTGGTGCTCACCTTCTTCGGCGGAGTCGGCCTGCTCCTGTACGCCGCGTTCTGGCTGGTGCTGCCCGCCGACGGGGCTGCGAAGGCGATCTTCAACCTGGACCAGCGCAGCCTGACCTTCGCCATCGTCGGGGTGCTGGGGTTCTCGGCGTTCCTGCTGATCGGCGGGTCGTGGGGTGGCTTCGGCTTCCCCTGGCCACTGACGGTCCTCGGGATCGTGGTGGCTGCGGTGCTGCTGAGTCGGGACCGACGCCGCGAAGGTAGTCAGGCTCCGGTGGGCTACGGCTATTCCTCGCCGACCACCCCACCGCCGGGGTTGCCCTGGCCGGCTCCCCCTCGACCGGTCAAGCCCCTGAAACCCAAGAAGAAGGGCCCGATCCTATTCTGGTTCACGTTGGCGCTGATCGCGTTGGCTCTAGGCACCCTGGGAGTCGTCGACGTGGCCGGGGTCTCGGTCGCCGGCTCGGCGTACGCCGCGCTCGCTCTTGGCGTGACCGGACTGATGCTGCTGGTCGGTGCCTTCTACGGCCGCGCCGGCGGACTGATCGTCCTGGGCCTGTTGCTGGTGCCGACCCTGGCGGTGTCCACCGCGTTCGAGGACTTCGTAAGCACGGAAGTCACCTACGCGCCGACCCGGGCCGCCCAGGTGCAGGACGCCTACTCGATGGGCGGCGGCCAGCTGGTACTGGACCTGCGTGGGGTGCAGGACCCCGAGCGTCTCGACGGGAAGACGATCAGTCTCGACGGCGACCTCGGCCTGATCAGCGTGATCCTGCCGCCGCGGCTCGACACCACGGTGACCGCGAAGATCGGCGGTTTCGGTGACATCTGGGCCCTGGGCCGCTCGGCCGCGGGCATCGAGCCACGGCTGTCCTTCACCAACGACGTCGTGGACCCAGACGCAAGCATCGACCTCGACGTCACCCTCGGAGTCGGCGAGGTCGACGTCGCCACCAACGAAAGGTTCCACCCATGAGCTCGACCGCCTCTGTTTCTGACCAGGGCGACCAGTCCGCACAGTTCTACGAGTCTGGTTGGCACCCGGCCAACATCGTCCACCTCGTGATGGCCCTGATCTTCCTCGGCGTGCTGGTCGTGTGGGCAGTCGTGCAGGGCGGTGCCCTTGGCACGGCGGACTTACGTTGGCTGCTGCCGTTGCCACTGCTGCTGGCTGGTGCCGCCGGTCTGATCGCGATCGCCCTGAGTGGGCGTCGTCGGAGCACCCCCTCCAGCCCCGACCCCACCTCGCGACCGGACCAGAACCTGATGGACGAAGATGTTTCAATCGATGAACTGGTGAACGACGACACACAGGAGATCCGATGACGAACGAACCCGTCTACAACAAGCCCGCGACCCCCCGACGACTGACCCGGTCGAGCCAGGACCGGATGCTCGGTGGGGTCTGCTCCGGGGTGGCCCGCTACCTCAACGTCGACGTCAGCCTGGTGCGGGTCCTCACCGCGGTCGGCACCGTGCTTGGCGTGGGTTCGCTGCTGCTGGTCTACCTGATCCTGTGGGCCGTGCTGCCCCAGGAGTAGAGGTACGCACGGGCGCGCCCGACAGGCAGAGTGGACGCTTGTCAGTCATCGCAATGGCCGACAAGCGGGTAATTCCCCGGTCGGCCGGGAATTACCCATTGGGTCCGCCGCTCAGTCGGCGAGGGCGCCGGCGGGCAGCTCGAACCAGCGCAACGCGTCGAAGTCCTCGGACAACCGGTCGGTCGACGAGCAGTCCGGGGCCACCGCTTCGGCCATCAGCCGCCGGGCTTGGGCCATGTGATCGGCCAGCATCGACGCGGGGGCAGTGGTGTCGTGCCGGTCGTAGGTCATCGAGCCGTCGGCGGCGTACGACACGTCGCGCAGGCGCAACGGCGGCTCGGCGGCCCCGGCGCGGTGCCGCCACAGGCCGGTGTCCGGCTCGAACCGGTAGTCGCCCAGCAGCCGCCAGCCGTCGCGGGCGACCAACCGGACCGCCTCGACGATGTAGCCGAAGACCTCGTCGTCGAGGAAGTAGTTGAAGTTGACCCGCACCCAGCCGGGCTTGATGCCCTCGCAACCAGTGGCGATCTGCCGCTCGAACTCGTGGCTGCGCTCGACGTCGATGTCGAGCAGCCGGTGACCGTAGGGCCCGGCGCAGGAGCAGCCGCCTCGGGTCTGGATGCCGAACAGGTCGTTGAGCAGGGCGACCACGAAGTTGTGGTGCAGGTAGAGCCCACTCGGACCGCGGATCACGAACGACACGATCGACAGCCGCCGGGCGTCGAGGTTGCCGAGGATCTGGATCGTCGGCTCCTCCTGCCAGGCGACCACAGCACGCCGCAGCAGATCGCCCTCGTGCCGTTCGATCGTCTTGACCCCGACAGCGTCCTTGAGGCCGAAGACCAGCCCGGCCCGGATGGACTCCACGATTCCCGGCGTGCCGCCCTCCTCACGATGCTCGGGATCGTCGAGGTAGCGGTGATCGGTGGGGTTGACGTACATCACCGTGCCGCCGCCGGGCACGTCCGGCACCCGGTTGGTGAACAGCGCGCGGCGGGCGACCAGCAGCCCCGGCGTACCCGGGCCACCGATGAACTTGTGCGGTGAGCAGAAGATCGCATCCTTGTACGACGCGGGGTCGACGCCGGCGGGCGGGTCCATCTCGATCTCGACGTACGGCGCGCAGGCGGCGAAGTCCCAGAACGACAGCGCCCCGTGCCGGTGCAGCAGGGCGGCGATCCCGAAGGTGTCCGACACGATCCCGGTCACGTTGCTGGCGGCGCAGAAGGAGCCGATCTTCAGCGGCCGATCGGCGTACTTCTCCAATTCCTCGGCCAGCCGCTCCTGGTCGATGTGGCCGTCGGCGTCCTCGGAGATCCTCACCACGTCGGCGATCGACTCGCGCCACGGCAGCTCGTTGGAGTGGTGCTCGAAGGGGCCGATGAACACCACCGGCCGCTCATCTGCGGGGATCTGCGAAGCCAGGTCGTAGCGATCATCCAGCGCGGCCGGGATCCGCAGCCCCAGGATGCCGACCAGCTTGTCGATCGCCGCGGTGCTCCCGGAGCCGGCGAAGATCACCGCCACGTCATCGCCGCCGCCGACGTGATCGCGGATCAGCCGTCGGGCGTCCTCACGCAGCCGGGTGGTCTGCAGGCCGGTGCCGCGGGCCTCGGTGTGGGTGTTGGCGTAGCGCGGCAGCACCTCGTGGCGGATGAAGTCCTCGATGAACCCCAGACTGCGACCCGACGCCGTGTAGTCGGCGTAGGTGATCCGGCGCGGACCGTACGGACCCGGCATCACCTGATCGTCGCCGATGACCGCCGCCCGGATCCGTTCCAGCAGCGGCGAGGTGTCCGGTCCAGAGGTGATCTGGTCGCTGTCCCTGGCGTGGTCCATGAGTCCGAGTGTGCCCGCAACCCCGCGGGACGTCATCACAACCCGACGCTATTGCCTCCGATCGTGATGACGTCCCAGGAGCTCGGCCAGCCCGAGGAGGCGGCCCAGTCACTATTTCTTCATTACTCCAAGCGCGGAAAACGATTCGTGTCCGGCCACCTCCCTCCGTAGCCTTGGCAGGGTGCGCCAACTGCCCCTAAAACACCCCGGAACGGCCGATCATCGGTCCCCCGGTCGGTTCCTGTGGTGGCTGGCAATGGGCCAGCGTGCGACCCTGGCCGGCGGGATGTTCTTCGGCATCGTCTGGATGAGCTCCCAGGCGGTGATGCCCGCGGTGATCGGGCGGGCCATCGACCGCGGGGTCTCGGCGCGAGACACCGAGCAGCTGCTGTTCTGGACCGCTCTGATGCTGCTGATCGGCGCCGTCCAGGCCGCGAGCGGGATCATGCGGCACCGGTTCGCGGTGACCAACTGGCTCACCACCGCCTACCGCACGGTGCAGCTCGTCGGTCGCCACTCGGTGCACCTCGGCAGCGCCCTACCGCGCCAGGTCTCCACCGGCGAGGTGGTCGCCATCGGCACGTCCGACATCTCCCACCTGGGCATGGTGATGGACGTGACCGCCCGGTTCGCCGGCGCGGTCGTGTCGTTCCTGTTGGTCTCGGTGATCTTGTTGAGTACGTCGCTCACGCTCGGCCTGGTCGTGCTGATCGGGGTGCCGGTGTTGATGCTCGCGGTCGGTCCCCTGCTGCGCCCGTTGCAGGAGCGCAGCGCCCGACAGCGAGGGCTGATGGGCGACCTGTCCAACACCGCCTCGGACATCGTCGGCGGCCTGAGAGTGTTGCGCGGCATCGGTGGCGAACGGGTGTTCGCCGACCGCTACCGGCGTGAGTCTCAGGAGACCCGGCAGGCCGGGGTCGAGGTGGCCAGGGTGCAGTCGGTGCTCGATGCGCTTCAGGTCTTCCTGCCCGGCATCTTCGTGGTGGTGATCGTCTGGCTGGGCGCTCGCTCGGCGGTCCGGGGCGAGATCACCCCGGGTGAGCTGGTGGCGTTCTACGGGTACGCCGCGTTCTTGATGATCCCGCTGCGCACGGTCACCGAATACGCCAACAAGCTGATCCGAGGCCGGGTCGCGGCCACGCGGGTGTGTCACGTGCTGTCGCTGACCCCGGACCTCCCCGACCCCGCAGACCCGGCGCGGCCACCACCGCCGGAGTCGACGCTGACCGATGCCAGGACCGGGCTGCAGGTTCGACCAGGAACCATGCTGGCGATCGTCGCCGACCAGCCCGACGACAGTGCGGCCCTGGCCGACCGGTTGGGGATGATCGGCCCGGCTCCAGACCCAGACAACGCAGACCCAGACAACGCACACCCCGACGACGTCCGGCTCGGCGGCGTACCCCTGACTCGGCTGCGGCGCGCCGACGTCCGGGCGCGGATCCTGGTCTCCGACACCGGCACGGCACTCTTCTCCGGGCGGCTGGCGGACCGCCTCGGTGTCGGTCACGGTCACCGGAACGGGGCCGGGCACGGTGACTCGGCCACTGACTTGCACCGGGCCCTGACGACCTCGTCGAGCGAGGACATCATCGACGGTCTCCCGGACCGCCTCGACACCACCGTCGCCGAGCGCGGCAGTACGTTCTCCGGTGGCCAGCGCCAGCGCATCGTACTGGCCCGGGCCCTGACGGTGAACCCCGAGATCCTGATCCTGGTCGAGCCGACCTCCGCCGTCGACGCGCACACCGAGGCCGCGATCGCGGCGCGACTGCGCGGACACCGGACCGGACGCACGACGATCGTCACCACCTCGAGCCCGTTGCTCCTGGACGCCGTCGACGAGGTCGCCTACCTCTCCGACGGACGGATCGTCGCGGTCGGTCGGCACCTGGATCTGTTGGAGAACCATCCGACGTATCGCGCCGTGGTGACCCGCGAGACGCCACAAGTCCCAGCTGTCCCGGTCGTTCAGCAGGCTCAGCGATGATCACCACCCTGCCGGTCGCCGACTCCACTTCGGTGCGCCGCTACGCCATCGCGATCGCCAAGCGGCACCCGCGGCTGCTGTGGACCGCGCTCGGTCTGCACGTGGCCGCCGCGACCGCGGCCCTGGCCGCACCCCGGCTGCTCGGCGACCTGGTGGAGCAGGTCGACGAGGGCACCACCCTGGGCCACGTCAACCGGATCGTCGCGCTGCTCGCGGTCTTCCTGATCGCGGCCACCGTGCTGACCCGCTTCGCCCGCTACGTCTCCCAGGTGCTGGCCGAGCAAGTGCTCGCCGAACTGCGCGAGGACTTCGTCGACAACGCTCTCACCCTGCCGATCGGGGTCGTGGAGTCGGCGGGTTCTGGCGACCTGCTGACCCGGACCTCGCGCGACGTCGACCAGCTCGGCTGGTCGGTGCGCTACGCGCTACCGGAGTGGACGATCGGGCTGGTCACCGCGATCCTCACCTTCGCCGCCGCCATCTCGGTCGGCTGGTGGGTCGCCCTGCCGTGCCTGCTCGGCATCCCACCCCTGGTGCTCGGGCTGCGGTGGTATCTGGCCCGCGCCAAGGACGGCTACCTGCGCGAGAGCGCGTCGTACTCCACCATCAACGCCACGCTGACCGAGACCGTCGAGGGCTCGCGCACCGTCGAGGCCCTCGGCCTGGAGGACGAGCAGATCACCCGGCTGGACGGCGACATCGAGACGTCGTACGCCGCCGAGCGGTACACCTTGTATCTGCGCACCGTGTTCTTCCCGAGCATGGAGATGGCCTACCTGATCCCGACGGTGGCGACCCTGCTGTTCGGCGGCTGGCTCTACACCCGCGGCCAGGTGTCGCTGGGCGAGGTGACCGCGGCGACGCTCTACGTGCAGATGCTGATCGATCCGGTGGACCGGGTGGTCGCGATCCTCGACGAGTTGCAGCTCGGAGCTGCCTCGCTGGCCCGGTTGCTTGGGGTCGCCCAGGTGCCCGACGACCGCGAGGTCTCGGGCGCGAAACCGGCTGATGACAAACTCGTCGCCCGCGACGTCCGGTTCTCCTACGTCGAGGGGCGCGACGTGCTGCACGGCATCGACCTGGACGTCGGGGTCGGCGAGCGGATCGCGATGGTCGGCCCGTCCGGAGCCGGCAAGTCCACGTTGGGGCGGCTGCTGGCCGGCATCCATCCGCCCCGGACTGGCGCGATAACCGTCGGCGACGTGGCCCTGGTCGACTTGCCGCTCGGCGACCTGCGCGGGCACGTGGCGCTGGTCACCCAGGAGCATCACGTCTTCGTCGGCACCCTGCGCGAGAACCTTGCCCTCGCCGCTCCGTTCGATGCGGACGACGGGGACATCCAGGCGGCACTGGCATCGGTCGACGCCCTGTCGTGGGTAGACGCCCTGCCGCTCGGTCTGGACACCCTGGTCGGCTCAGGTGGCCGGGCCCTGACGGCGGCCCAGGCCCAGCAGATCGCGTTGGCCCGACTGGTGCTGGCCGACCCGCGCACGTTGGTGCTGGACGAGGCCACCTCGCTGATCGACCCGCGTGCGGCGCGACACCTGGAGCGGTCCCTGGCCGCCGTCCTCGAGGGGCGCACGGTGATCGCGATCGCGCACCGACTGTTCTCCGCCCACGACGCCGACCGGGTCGCGGTGGTGGAGAACGGCGTGATCACGGAGTTCGGCTCCCACGACGAGCTGGTCGCCGCCGGTGGCTCGTACGCCGCCCTCTGGGACTCCTGGAACGGCCACCAGGACCCGCCGGGCGGTGAGTAGCGGTTGGTTTCCCACGCCCAAACCAACCCACGTCCACCGCCTCAGCGACCGACCCGGGCGCGCGACCGGCGGCCGGCCAGGCGCTACGGTCGAGGCCATGAGCAGCGCGGTCGAGGTAGTCCAGCAGTGGCATGACGCGGTCAACGCCCGGGATATCGACGCGGCCCTGGCGCTGTGCGCTGATGAGGTCGGTGTCGGCGGACCCCAGGGTCTTGGGCACGGCCACGACCTGATGCGAGCCTGGTTGACCCGCTCCGGAATCAGCCTGGAGCCGCAGGAGGAGCTGGTCGAGCGTGACGGCCGCGTCGCCGTCCACGAGCTCGCGCAGTGGCGGGTTGCCGACGCGCCCACCGGTACGCCGAGCAAGGCGCCGGAGGAGACCTGGGTCGTCTTCGAAGTCGCCGACGACCTGATCCGCGTCGTACGCCGCTTCGAGAGCCCCGTGAATGATTGAGTCGAGCGAGGCACCAGCGAGCGACCGAGTGAACAGTCCAAGACGGCGGACATTCCTCCCGCCTGAGCTCCCGACATGCGCTGGGTGCCGCTCACCACACGTCGCCGGATCGCCAGTCGCAGGTCAGCTCGGCGTCCAGATCCAGGTCCAATGGGGCTGCACCGGGGAGCACGTAGACCGAGCCGTCATCGTCCGGCGTACGCCGCACTCCGTCACCGGTCAGCGCCGACGTCGGTCCCCGCCACAACGTCCAGCCGCGGGACTCGTAGAGGCCGACGGCTACCTCCGAGGCGCTGAGCGCTAGAACGTCGAAATCGGCGGCCCGGCTCTCCAGCGCGGTCATCACCTGCCCACCAAGCCCGAGTCGCCGGTGCCGGCCCGAGACGGCGACCGCCTCGACGTACCCCGCCCGCAGCTCCCGGCCCCGGTGCCGCAGATGCCGCTCGACCAGCGACCCGTGCGCCACGACGGACCGGTCTCGATCCGAGACGACAGCGTGCACGCCTCCTAGCCCGTGCTGCCAGTCCTCGTCGGAGAACTGTTTATCGAAGGCCTCGCCGAGCAACGACCGGATCGCGGCCAGCTGGTCGGCGGCCACGTCTGCGGTGGGGACCAGTGGGAGCATCGCTCCAGATTATCCAGCCTCTTGCGATCGTGACAGTGCCAGTGTCACAGTTGACGACATGTTGCTGTCCACCCCGCTGTTCTACTCCGGCAACCCGCGCCAGGCCGCAGACGAGGTCGCCACTCTGGAGCGCGCGGGACTGGATACGGTGTGGGTAGCGGAGGCGTACGGCTTCGACTCGCCCACGCTGATGGGCTACCTCGCGGCCAAGACCGACAAGATCCAGATCGGGTCGGCGATCCTCAACGTCTACTCCCGGACTCCCGGCGCTCTGCTGCAGACCGCGGCCGGGCTCGACAACGTCTCGCAGGGACGGGCGATCATCGGTCTGGGCGCGTCCGGACCGCAGGTGATCGAGGGCTTCCACGGGGTTCCCTACGACAAGCCGGTTGCTCGCACCAAGGAGATCATCGAACTGATCCGACGCGGCCTGCGCCGCGAGACACTCACCCACAACGGGCTGTTCACGCTGCCGCTGCCACCGGATCAGGGCACCGGTTTGGGCAAGCCGCTGAAGCTGATGACCAAGCCCGAGCGGCGCAGCATCCCGCTCTACGTCGCCGCGTTGGGGCCCAAGAGCGTCGAGGGGGTCGCGGAGTACGCCGACGGCTGGCTGCCCTTCCTCTTCCTGCCCGAGAAGGCCGGCGACGTCTGGGGAAACGCCCTGGCCATGGGCACCGCCAAGCGCCCCGACAACCTCGGTCCGTTGCAGATCTCGTGCGGCGGGATGGTCGCGATCGGCGAGGGGCCGCAGACCAAGGCGCTGCTGGACCAGGCGCGGGCGACGTACGCCCTGTACGTCGGCGGCATGGGTGCGCGCGGTAAGAACTTCTACAACGACCTGGCCTGCCGTTACGGCTTCGAAGCCGAGGCCGCGAAGATCCAGGATCTTTACCTCGGCGGCAACAAGCGCGACGCGGAGGTCGAGGTGCCGCTGGCTTGGTTGGAGGGCGGCAACCTGATCGGGCCGGCCTCCTACGTCAAGGAGCGGATCGCCGCCTTCGCCGAGGCGGGGGTGACCAACCTGCAGATCACCCCGGTAGGCGAGGATCCCGCGGGGACCGTGCGACAGATGAAGGAGTGGGTGTCATGAGTAGCCGACGAGCGCTTTTCGACGACGAGCACGAGGCGTTCCGCGATGCGGTGGGCACCTTCTTGGACAAGGAGGTCGTCCCGCACCACGAGCAGTGGGAGGCCGACGGCATCGTCGATCGGGCGGTGTGGGTCAAGGCCGGTGCGCAGGGCCTGCTGGGGATGCAGCTCGACGAGGAGTACGGCGGTGGCGGCAACGACGACTTCCGGTTCAACGCGGCGCTAAACGAGGAGATGACCAGCCGCGGGGTCTACGGAGCCGCCTTCACGCTGTTCAACGACATGATCGCGCCGTACTTCGCCGCTCAGGCGACGCCCGAGCAGTGCCAGCGCTGGCTGCCGGGGCTGACCTCGGGCGAGCTGATCGCGGCGATCGCGATGACCGAGCCGGAGGCCGGCTCGGACCTGCAAGGCATCCGGACCACGGCGATCGCCGACCCCGACGGCGACCACTACGTGCTGAACGGCCAGAAGACCTTCATCTCGAACGGCATCCTGGCCGATCTGGTGATCGTAGTGGCGCGCACCGACCCCGACGCGGGATCCCAGGGGATCTCGCTGCTCGTCGTCGAGCGGGGAATGCCCGGCTTCGAGCGCGGGCGCAACCTGGACAAGATCGGTCAGCACGCCCAGGACACCGCCGAGCTGTTCTTCGACAACGTGTTGGTGCCGCGGGCCAACCTGCTCGGCGCCGAGGGATCCGGTTTCATCCAGCTGATGACCAACCTGAGCCAGGAACGGCTGTCGATGGCGGTGTCGGCGGCCGCGGCCTGCGAGACGGTGCTGGAGACCAGCGTGGCCTACACCAAGGACCGCAAGGCCTTCGGTCGGCCGATCTCGAAGTTCCAGCACACCCGGTTCGTGCTGGCCGAGATGGCGACCGAGACCCACATCGCGCGGGTCTTCGTCGACGACTGCATCGCCCGGCATCTGCGCGGGGAGCTCGACGCCGCCACCGCCTCGATGGCCAAGTGGTGGACTACCGAGCTGCAGAAGAAGACCGTGGACCAGGGCGTACAGCTGCACGGCGGCTACGGGTACATGCGGGAGTATCCGATCGCCCGGGCCTACCTCGACTCCCGCGTGCAGACCATCTACGGCGGCACGACCGAGATCCAGAAGGAGATCATCGGGCGCAGCCTCGGGCTGTGACCTCGATGCCTGTGACCTCGATGCCCGGGATTTGCGGGACGTCATCGCGATCGGCGCCTATAGCGTCGGGTTGTGGTTGGGGGTCACCCTGCCTCGGGCACCTTCACCGCCAAGGGTGCTGTCGACCGCGAGTTCGAAACCATCCTGAACTACAACCTGGTCACCACCGGACCGATGGCGTTGCAGGCCAACTACACGATCGTGATCTCGGCCAGCGTCGGCACCCAGGCTTCGTTGCTGCGGCTGAAGCGCGACGGGGACCACGACGGCTCGTT
Organism: Propionibacteriales bacterium; assembly: GCA_038200025.1. Classification (GTDB taxonomy): domain Bacteria; phylum Actinomycetota; class Actinomycetes; order Propionibacteriales; family Nocardioidaceae; genus Nocardioides. Next base: position 17,128 of record JBBPYJ010000200.1, read on the forward strand.
CGGCGTCAAGGGCGTGTGGAGCGATACCGCCGTAAGGCACCCGCAGCACCGACGTCGGTGTCCAGGCGGCGGGGCGGATCGGTGGTCCGGGGCGCGACCTGATCAGGAAATAGCGGCACCGGACCGGCTGGGATGCACCATCCGGGGCGTCGTCACGATCCGAGGCAACAGCGTGGTGTGAAGGCCGAAGACATCGCTGACACAACCGATGATTCGTGCCTTGATCGTAGCGGCTTGTCTGCGATACCGGGCTGATACCGCGTGGGTATTGCTTCGACGGCATGGTCCAGTCCTGGGTTGACCGAGCCGCCGGACACCGCGATGCTCGGGAGATGCGGATCTCTGTCCTGGGGCCGCTGCGCGTCGACGACGTTCCTGCCGATCTCGGCCGGCGGGACCGGGTCGTGCTTTCCGCACTGGCTCTGCGCCCAGGCCGGTCGCTACCGACCGACCGGCTGGCCGACGCGCTTTGGGGCGGGCACCCACCGGCCTCGGCCGCGAAGGTGATCCAGGGCTGCGTGGCGCGGCTGCGCAAGCTGCTCGGGGCCGACGCCATCGAGACGACCAACCACGGATACCGCCTGGCCGTGGACGCGGACGGCGTCGACATCAGCGTCTTCGAGGGGCTGGTCGGCCGAGGCCGCCACCTCCTGGTCCTGGGGGAGCCCGAGCGTGCGGCGTACGTCTTCGACGAGGCTCTCGCCTGCTTCGCAGGAGAGCCCCTGCCGGATCTCGCCGACTGGGAGACCGGGGTCATCGAGGCGGAACGAGTCACTGAGCTTCGTCTGTCCACCGAGGAGGGACGCGTCGAGGCGTTGCTGCGTGCTGGCCACAGCGACGAGGTGTTGGCAGAATCCCGGGCGCTCGTGCGGGCCCAACCGCTGCGGGAGCACCGCCACTCCCTGCTTGCCCTCGCTCAGTACCGTGCCGGACGTCAGGGTGAGGCGCTCGCCACGCTGCGCAGCCTGCGACGAACGCTGATGGACGAGCTCGCCATCGAGCCCGGAGCAGCCGCGCAGAAGTTGGAGCGGGCGATCCTCCGACAGGACCCCGTCCTGTTCGTCGACGCCCCACGCGCGCTCCTGGAGTCCTGTCCCTGGCCGGGACTCGGGGTGTACGACGTGACCGAGGCGGAATCCTTCCACGGGCGAGACGCGGAGCTGGCCACCTGCCTCGGTCTCCTGCGGGAGCGGGGAGTGCTGGCCGTTGTCGGTCCCTCGGGCGGAGGCAAGTCGTCCCTGCTGCGGGCCGGGGTGGCCGCCGCCGCCCGGGCCGCGGGTACCCACGTCGTCGTCTTGTCACCAGGAATCGATCCCGACCAGATGCTCGACCGGATCGAGCTGCTGCCAACGGCCACCCTGCTGGTGGTCGACCAGAGCGAGGAGATCTTTGCCGCTGCGCACCGGCAGGCAACCCGGGATCGGTTCTTCGCCGTCGTGGCAGATCATGCTCGGCGCGGCAACCTGGCCGTGGCCCTGCGGGCCGACCGGCTCACCGAGCTCTCCGGCTATCCGGGTTTCGCCCGGCTCCTGGAGCGGGGTCTCTACATCCTCGCCGCCATGGACGACGACGGGCTGCGCGCCTGCATCGAACGGCCCGCGCTGCAGGCGGGGTTGGTGGTCGAGCCTGGGCTGGTGAATCTGCTCGTGGCCGAGGTGCGTGACGAGCCCGGGGCCCTGCCGCTGCTCTCGCACGCACTCCAGGAGACCTGGCACCGGCGCGAGGGTCGCATCCTCACCGTCGACGGATATCAGGCCTCGGGCGGCATCCGAGGCTCCATCGCCCAGTCCGCGGAGGGCGTCTACGCCCGGGTGCCCATCGAGCAGCAGAGCCACGTGCGCGACCTGATGATGCGCCTGGTGGCCTCCGGCCCGGAGGGCGAGCCGCTGCGCTTGCGGGTGCCGCGGCGACGGGTGACACCGGGACCCGAACACGAGCTGCTGCTCGAGCTGCTGGTCACCGCCCGCCTGCTGACCAGCGACGACGGCAGCGTGGCCTTGGCCCACGAATCGCTGGCGCGAGCGTGGCCCCGGCTGCGTGCTTGGCTCGACGACGACCGCGAGGGACAACGCATCCTTCATCACCTCAGTGGCAGCGCTGAGGCGTGGCACGACCTGGGCCGACCGGACAGCGAGCTCTACCGCGGCGTCCGGCTGGCCCGCGTCACCGAGTGGCGGACGCACGCGCGCGCCGGACTGGCGCCGGTCGAGCAGGAGTTCGTCGACGCCTCGCTCGCGCTGCGAGAGCTCGAGCAGCAAAGCGTGCACGAGCTCGCCCGGCACCGGCTGGTGGTCAACAGGCGGCTGCGCTCGCTGCTGGCGGTAGCCGTGGTGTTGGCTCTGATCGCGGCGGGCGCAGCAATGTTCGCGCGACATAGCGCCGAGCGGGCGACGCTGGCGGCCACCGCGGCGGACGCGCGTCAGATCGGTGCGCTCGCGCAGGTCACCGACGACGCCCCCAGAGCCCTTCTGCTGGCTGCCGCGGCCGCCCGGCTGGACCCGTCGACGGCCACCCGGGCCGCCCTCCAGCAGGTGCTGGCGCGCTACCCGGAGCTGATCGCCAGCGCCTACCTGCAGAGCGAGTCGGGCTTGATGACGGTCTCCCCGGACGGCCAGCACCTGGTTGTGCACGACACCGCAGGCGGGGTCGGGATCTTCGACGCGGTGACGCTGGAGCGGCTCGGCTCCACCCAGGTTGGGCACCGGGTCGAGGGTTGGCAGGGAACTCCCGTCGAGGTCAGCCCGGACGGCGACGAGCTCGCTGTCGCGGCCGTCCCGAGCGCCGAGGCGCCCCTTCGCCTGCTCGATGCGGGGAGCCTCGAACCCGTCGACGTCCAGCTCGGTGGGTGGCCGGTCCGCGAGCTGCGGGCCGACGGCGCCGCCTACAGCGCCGACGGATCCCGGATCGCAGTCACAGTGACCTCCCAGGCCGAGGGCGGCGCCAGCGCAGCCCGACGGTCGCGTCCGGACCTCGAGCGCAGCCTTCTGCTCGTCTGGGACCGGGCCCGACCGCAGCAGCCAGTGCGGCGAATCCGGCTGGACGGGAGCCAGGGGGTGCAGATCAGCCCGGACGGCGCAACGGTGTGGGTCGGCGGGCCATTCGCGTCGTACGATGTGGACAGCGGGCGGGAGTTGGTGCGCAACGACCGGGTCTACAGCTGGCTGTTCTTCGAGCCGAGCCCCGACTACACCGAGTTCGCGGCACTGGGCTACGCCCAGGGACAGCCGACGGTGATCGTGCTGGTCGATGCCTCCACCGGTCGGATCGACAGACGCCTCTATGGTCTGGAGGGGGAGAACAGCTACATGGTCGCCTGGTCGCCGGACGGCGAGCACGTGGCCGCGACGGCGCAAGACGGCACCGCGGTCGTCTGGAACCCCCGGACCGGCGACATCGAGCACACCCTGCGGACCGAGGACGCCACGACCTACGGACTCGCCTTCAGCCCCGACAGCTCGACACTGTTCACCGGCGGCGCCAACCGGCAGGTGCAGGCCTGGGACCTCGACGGCTATCGCAGCTTCCTGCGCCGGGTGCGGATCCACGACGAGGTGGCGGTCGACCAGTCGATCATCCGGCCGTCCCCCGACGGCGGCACTTTCGCACTCCAGTCTGGGATCCCCGGAGAGAGCCACGAGGTGCGGTTCGTCGATGTCGACGACGACCGCACGCAGCCGTCCATCCATCTCGGAGACGACCGGTTCTGGGGAGCGGGCGGCTGGAGTCCCGATGGCGAGCGCTTCGCGGCGGGGTACGGCGACGGGTGGGTGCGGGTGTTCGGCGTCGCAGAGAACCGGCAGCTCGTCGCCCGGCGGACGGGGACCAGCCTGGTCACCGAGGTGGCCTACACCGCCGACGGCGCGCAGATCGTGATGACCGAGGAGTCTGGCGACGTGACCCTCCTCGACGCCGAGACGCTGACCCAGGTCGGCGACCAGATCCACTTCGACGAGGGGGGGTTGCACGTGTCGACCAACCCACGGGGTGGCACGGCGTTCGTGGTCGTCGGCGGTCCGGGCGGGCGGTGGTTCGAGCGGTACGCCGCCACCGACTGGGCGCTTGTCGACCTGACTACGCAGACCGTCCTGCGTCGCGGGTCGCTCGGCCTCGACGGTGCGGAGTTCAGCGACTTCTCACCCGACGGGATCCACGCAGTCGTGGCTGGCCGGCAGAGCCAGCTCGAGGTCATCGACACCACCACCGGCAAGACGGTGGTGGGCCCGACCGCACGCCTACGAGGCACGGTCACCTGGGTGACCTACAACCTTGACGGCAGCCGGATCCTGACCTCCGGCATGGACCGGTCGGCCCGGATCTACGATGCCCGGACCGGGGCGCAGGTAGGGCTGGCCCGGGTGCCCACCGGGTTGCCGTATGGCGGCTGGCGGTCCGACAGGAGACTGTTGCTGACCACGCCCAGCGGCCGGGTCTTCGACTGGGACACCAGCCTTGACCACGCGCTCGACTTCGCCTGCCAGGCAGCGGGCCGGGACCTGACCCGTGCGGAGTGGGAGCAGTCGTTCCAAGGACGCCCCTACCAGCCGGTGTGCCCCGGTAGCTGATCTCGACCCTGGGATCAGCCGCCGTGAAAGGCCCAGGCCAGCTCGGCCTTCGAACGCACGCCGAGCTTGCGGTAGATCCGGGTCAGGTGGTACTCCACCGTCTTCGGGCTGAGGTATGCCGCCGCCGCGATCTCCCGGGTCGGCGCCCCGGTCGCCGCCAGCTCGGCAACGTGCTGCTCCTGGCGGGTCAGGGACACCGGACGCGGGTGGCCGTCCAGGGCCTGGCTCAACCGCTCGAAGAGGGAGCGAGCCTCGTGGCGGGGGACCCCGCCGATCTGCGCGCACGCCAGCGCGAGGTGCGCGGCACTCCGTTCCCGGTCGCCGGCACGATTCACGATAACGCGCGCCCGGTCCGCGTCGGTCACCTCGACGCGCTCGTCGACCACTCGGACCAGACCACCTGCGACTGCCTCGGCGATCGCGGACCGGTGTCGGCCGAGAAGGGCAAGGGCGGTCTCGAGCCTGGTCTCGAGCGCCGCGGGCTCGAGCATGGACAAGAGCACGGCGACATCGGCGTCCGGAGCGGGCATGGGACGAGTCGAGGCGATCGGGGTATCACTGCGGTAACGCCGGTGCCTGTCAGGGCCGAAGCCCAGGGGTTTCCCTGATCCCAAACGAGCCGGCGCTCCCTAGCGTCGGGTCCATGTCGACCACTACCACTACCGCCACCCTTGCGGCCACCGTTGCCCTGACCCTGGTCAGCCTCGGGGTGGGCCCTACGGCTCCGGCTCAGGCCAGCCCCGCCGACCGTGGGATCTCTGCGGCCACCTTCGGCGACGCCAACGGTCGGATCGCCTTCCGTCGCTTTCTCGACAACGACCGGACCTGGGGTGCTCTGTTCACCATCCGACCCAATGGCACCGGTGAGCGCCGGGTCACCCACCCTCCGAAGGGGTACGTCGACCGTGACCCCGACATCTCGCCCGACGGGCGTCGGATCGTGTTCCAACGCCAGGGCGTCGACTGCGGGGAAGGGTGCTTCTCCGATGAGGTGTGGGTCGTCAACACCGACGGGACCGGGCTCCAGGCCCTGACCCAGCAGCCGGTGCCGGGGGCGAACTGCGACACCGGAGGCTACTGCGACATCGCCCCGGCCTGGTCACCCGACGGGTCGACGATCGTGTTCAGCCGCGCCTTCGGCCCAGTGCGCCGAGGCCTGATCGAGCGGGCGGCGCTCTGGACCATGGGTGCCGACGGGTCGGACCCTCGACGCCTCACCCAGGACGACCTGCCGGCGACCGGTGAGGACATCGCTCCCCAGTGGTCCCCCGACGGGGACGAGATCCTCTTCCAGCGCTGGAACGTGCGGGCCGCACGCCCCAAGGGCGGGGTGGCGCTGTGGATCCTGGACCTCGCCACCGGTCGGGAACGTCGGATCACACCGTTCCGGCTCCGCGCCGGCGACACGCCAGACTGGTCCCCCGACGGCCGTCGCATCCTCTTCCACGACAACCTGGAGGGTCCCCAGGGCGTCTCGGCCAACCTGTTCACGATCCGACCCGACGGGAAGCGGCTGCGTCAACTCACCTTCGCCGACGACGGGATCACGCAGTACCTGGGTTCGTCGTACTCCCCCGACGGGACCAAGATCGCCGTCGGCGTCCGTCTCCCCGCCGGCGGCGTGGAGGCCGGCGCCGCCGACGTGTTCGTGATGCGCGTCGATGGCTCGCACCGGCGGCACGTGACCCGGACCGGTCGCTACGACAGCTACCCCGACTGGGGCCCTCGACCGTAAGGCCCCGCCCATCCCGCAATCGGGCGACCAACCGGCCGCCCCGGCTTACCACCTCGAAGGAGCGCCACATGTCCAGAACCCTGAAGATCGCCGCCGGCACCGCCGGCGTCGCGGCGGCCACCCTCGCCCTCGCCTCCCCGGCGAGCGCCGGCCCCCCGGACCGCATCCCCATCGACAACCACGAGGTTTTGAGGTTCGACCTCTGCGGGCTGCCCAACCTGGTCGACCTCCGGGAGACGGGGACCCTCACCATCGCCCCCAAGGGACGCGATGGGCTCCTGCACTTCCAGCTTCGGGTCAGCGGGTCGGTCACCCACACCAACCTCGACACCGGGAGGTCGGTCTACCTCGAGCGCGAGCTGCTCGAGAAGGACATCAAGGCCACGCAGGGCGCGGGGGACCTGATCTTCATCAAGGGCGAAAGCATCATCCACGAACGCGACTACGGTGCGGACCGGACGCTCGCCTTTCGGACCGTCGGCCGGGTCGCCTACCAGCTCGTCGTCGACAGCCAGGGGACCGAGACCCCCGACGACGACGAGGTGGTGAGCGAGGAGTACGCGCCGCTGACCGGTCGCAACGACCGCGCCGACGTGGACTTCTGCGTCTGGTACGCCGCAGAGACGTCCTAGTCCGAAGCCTGCTGCTCCAGTCTTGCTTGTCTCTGCGATGCCGTGCGGCGCTGCCGGGGTCCGTTTCGAGAGGAAGGGTTGGCTGGGTCGGTGTGATCGCCGAGCGTCGGGATCGAGAACCGCCGCTGGCGCCGGGCGGTCTGCGGAGGTGTTGAGTCCGACCCACATGGAACGTGCCGCAGACGACTCGACTCACTGGTCACGCGGGATGCCTCGTCACCCACTTACCGGGGGTCGTAGCCTGAGACCCATGCCGGCCAGCGTCCTTACCCCGCAAGAGGTACGGCGAGCAGTGGCCCGCGCCGAGCGCGGAGCGGCGCTCGACCAGCGCGAGGCGACTGCCCTGCTGGCGGCGTCCGGGGCCGAGCTGGATCGGGTCTGTTCGGTGGCGGCGCGGGTCCGGGACGCGGGCCTGGCCACCGCCGGCCGACCAGGGATGGTGACCTACTCCCCCAAGGTGTTCGTGCCGATCACGCGCCTGTGCCGGGACCGGTGCCACTACTGCACCTTCGTCACCACCCCTGGTCATCTCGACCGGGCCGGGGAGGCGGCGTACCTCTCGCCGGACGAGATCCTGGACATCTGCCGGGCCGGCGCGGCCGCCGGTTGCCTGGAGGCGCTGTTCACCCTCGGCGACCGTCCCGAGGACCGCTGGCCGCAGGCACGGCAGTGGCTCGACGAGCACGGTTACGACTCCACGGTGGGATACCTGCGGGCGATGGCGGTGCTGGTGCTGGAGGAAACCGGTCTGCTGCCGCACCTCAACCCCGGGGTGCTCACCTGGGAGGAACTGCACCGCCTGAAGCCGGTCGGACCGTCGATGGGGATGATGCTCGAGACCACGTCGCGGCGGCTCTTCGAGACCAAGGGCGAGGCGCACTTCGGGTCCCCCGACAAGGACCCGGCCGTGCGCCTGCGGGTTCTGACCGATGCCGGTCGGCTGTCCATTCCGTTCACCAGCGGCCTGCTGGTCGGGATCGGCGAGACGCTGACCGAGCGGGCCGAGACGATCTTCGCGCTGCGCGGTGTCGGGCGTCAGTTCGGTCACCTGCAAGAAGTGATCGTGCAGAACTTCCGGGCCAAGCCGGACACCGCGATGCGGCACACCGACGACCTGGGGTTGGACGAATACCGGGCGGCGATCGCGGTGTCCCGGTTGGTCCTCGGCCCGGGTGCCCGGATCCAGGCCCCGCCCAACCTGGTCGACGGCGACGAGTGCGCAGCGCTGCTGGCCGCCGGGATCGACGACTTCGGTGGTGTCTCGCCGGTCACCCAGGACCACGTCAACCCGGAGCGACCCTGGCCCGCGATCGAGCAGTTAGAAGAGGTCTGTGTCGCTGAGGGCATGCAGTTGGTGCCCCGGCTGACGGTGCACCCCGAGTACGTGCGCCAGGGTGAGCCGTGGCTCGACCCCCGGGTGCAACCGCACGTCGCGGCGTTGGCGGGGCCCGACGGCCTCGCGCGCCGCGGCGTACGTCCCCGAGGGTTGGCGTGGCAGGAACCCGACGGCGGGCAGGTGGGCGGGCGACTCGGCGGACAAGTTGGCGGGGACGCGAGCGCTGGCGGCCCGCCTGGCAGGCAGACGGGCCGGCAGACGGGACGGGGCCGGACCGACCTCCACGAGGCGATCGACACCGAGGGCCGGTCGACCGACCGGCGCTCCGACTTCGACTCGGTCTACGGCGACTGGGATGCTCTCCGGGCGATAGTCCCCAGCGTTCAGCACCATTCTCAACCCAGAACTGGTGCTGAACGCGAGGGACTATCCGCCCTGGCGGCGGCAGAGCAGGGCCCCGGAAACCTCTCCGACGAGCACGCCCTGACCCTGATCACCGCCGAGGGAGAGCTGCTCGAGCAGGTCTGCCGGCTCGCCGATGAGCTGCGCCGCCAGGCCGTCGGGGATGAGGTCACCTACGTGGTCAACCGCAACATCAACTTCACCAACGTCTGCTATGTCGGTTGCCGGTTCTGCGCGTTCGCCCAGCGCCGTACCGACGCCGATGCCTTCTCGCTCTCCCTGGGTCAGGTCGCCGACCGCGCCGAGGAAGCCTGGCAGCTCGGCGCAACCGAGGTCTGCATGCAAGGTGGCATCGACCCGCAACTGCCCGCGACCGCCTACTTCGACCTCGCCGCCGCGATCAAGCAGCGCGTCCCCCAGCTGCACGTGCACGCGTTCTCGCCGATGGAGATCGTCAACGGGGCGAACCGCACCGGGTTGTCGGTCGAGGACTTCTTGATCAAGGCCAGCGAGGCAGGTCTGGACACCATCCCGGGCACCGCGGCGGAGATCCTCGACGACGAGGTGCGCTGGATCCTGACCAAGGGCAAGCTGCCCACCCAGACCTGGATCGACGTGGTGTCCACGGCCCATCGGGTCGGACTCCGGTCGAGCTCGACGATGATGTACGGCCATGTGGACAGCCCTCGGCACTGGGTCGCCCACCTGCGGGTGCTGTCGCGGATCCAGGACGAGACCGGGGGTTTCACCGAGTTCGTGCCGCTGCCGTTCGTGCACCACTCCTCGCCGATCTACCTCGCCGGCGTCGCCCGCCCGGGCCCCACGATGCGCGACAACCTGGCGGTCCACGCCGTCTCGCGGATCCTGCTGCACGGCCGAATCCCCCACATCCAGACCTCCTGGGTCAAGCTCGGACCCGAGGGCACCCGCGCGATGCTGCGGGCCGGTGCCGACGATCTCGGCGGCACGCTGATGGAGGAGACGATCTCGCGGATGGCCGGCTCCGAGCACGGTTCGGCCAAGACCGTCGCCGAGCTCACTGAGATCGCGGCCGCCGCGGGACGACCGGTGCGCCAGCGCACCACGACGTACGACGCAGTGCCAGTCGGGTAGCCCAGTCGGATACCGCAACCGGCGGGCGCCGATCAGATGATCCCGAGCCGACGACAGGCCGCTTGCACGTCGCTCTTGCACAGCTGCCTGGTCGTGTAGGTGCCGTCGCGGACTACTGCTTCGGTGACGTTGTCGCGGGACACGATCACCGGATCGAAGATCGTGGCCGGCACCCCGTCCACCTCCGTCCCGGTGTCGAGGTCGGCCCCCCCGGTAGCCGACGCCAGCGACACCGCGACATCCGCAGCGGTCCGTGCGGTCCGAGTCTGCGGGGTGTGCACCGCGAGCGTCTGGTCGCCCTGGATCACCCGGCGTACGGCGCGCAGCTCGCCGCCGGCACCTGCGAGCAGCGGGCGCCCCGCGATCGGCCGTCGTGACAACGCTCGACCCACCGCCACGGCCGCCTCATCCGAACCGGTCACCACTGCCGCGACCCGACCACCGCCGGGACCTTGGAGCCGATCGGTGACCCAGACCCCAGTCTGCGAAGCGTTGGCGCCGGCCGGCTGCTGACCGGCGATCCGGATCCCCTGTCCGCCCAGTGCCCGGCGTAGGGACACCGCATCGGCATCCCCTGAGCCAGTCTCCGGCACCAGCAGGGCCGCCCTCGAGCCACCGACCTGACCTGCGAGCTCCTTCGCCAACAGATTCATCGAGACGGCCCGGTCGTAGCCCACGTAGTAGTCCGCGCCCGCGAAGTTGGTGTCCAGAGCGACGAGGGGGATCTCACCGGCTGCGGCGACCAGTTCTGCACCCTGCTCAGCCGACGCCGGTTCGGCGATCACCACATCGGCTCCGTCCTGGACGACAGCTCGCAGCGCCGTCGGCGTGCTGTCCGCGCGCACGACCACGACGCAGTCGGGACAGCGCTGCTCGATCCGCTCGCGCAGGACCGTGACGGGGTCGGTGGCCGGGTCCATCGCCCGAGCAGATTCTGCGTCGGTCGACTCGTCATTCGCGGGTTTTGCGGGCGATTCGCCCCCCGGCGCGACCAACACCGCGATCACCACGCGATCAGCCGGTTCGGAGCAACCAGTCAGCCCCACCAGGACTGCAAGCGTGAGTGCCGGGCGAACCCATCGACCAGCCGATCGACCGAACCGACTTCGAGGGCGCACCGCGACATGGTGCCACGCCGCAACCCGGTGGCGAACTCCACGTCGACGGCACCGATGCGCCGATGCCCCAAGTGTGCTGGAATCAAGCCATGTCAATGTCTGCTGCTGCCGTCACCGTCGCCGGCCCGACTGTCGACCGTGCCGACGAGATCCTGACCCCCGAGGCGCTGGAGTTCCTGGCCGATCTCCAGCAGCGTTTCGGAGCCCGGCGCGACGAACTGCTCGATGCCCGGGTCGCCCGGCGAGCCGAGATCGCGGCCAGCGGCACCCTGGACTTCGGTCCCGAGACCGCCGAGATCCGCTCGGATGACTGGCAGGTCGCGGCCATCCCCGCTGATCTGCAGGACCGTCAGGTCGAGATCACCGGGCCGACCTCGCGGAAGATGGCGATCAACGCGCTCAACTCTGGGGCCAAGGTGTGGCTGGCCGACCTCGAGGACGCCAACACCCCGCACTGGGACAATGTCATCGGCGGGCAAGTCAACCTCGCCGACGCCGTCCGCCGCACGATCGCCTTCACCTCACCGCAGGGCAAGAGCTACGAGCTGCGCGACCCCGACAGCATCCCGGTGATCGTGCCTAGGCCCCGTGGCTGGCATTTCGACGAGGCGCACCTGCAGCTGGACGGCAAGCCCTTGGTCGGCGGCCTGGTCGACTTCGGCCTCTACTTCTTCCACAACGTCCACGAGCTGATCTCGCAGGGCACCGGTGCCTACTTCTACCTGCCGAAGACCGAGTCGCACCTCGAGGCTCGGCTGTGGAACGACGTCTTCGACTACGCCGAGACCGCGCTGGATGTCCCCCCGGGCACGATCCGGGCGACGGTGCTGATCGAGACGGTCACCGCGGCGTTCGAGATGGAGGAGATCATCTACGAGCTGCGCAACCACCTCGTCGGGCTCAACGCCGGACGCTGGGACTACCTGTTCAGCATCATCAAGAACTTCCGCGACGCCGGCCCGGCGTTCACCCTCCCGGACCGCAACGACATCGACATGTCCGCCCCGATGATGGCCGCGTACAGCGATCTGCTGGTCAAGACCTGCCACAGGCGGGGCGCCCTTGCGATCGGCGGGATGGCGGCGTTCATTCCCTCGCGCCGCGATGCCGAGGTCAACAAGCACGCCTTCGCCAAGGTCCGTGACGACAAGAACCGCGAGGTCGCGGCTGGCTTCGACGGCTCCTGGGTCGCCCATCCCGACCTGGTGCCGGTCTGCCTGGAAATCTTTGAAGAGGCGCTGGACGGCGCCACCAACCAAGTCGACCGTCAGCGCGACGACGTCGAGGTGACGGCCGCCGACTTGCTCGCCGTCGACCAGACCCCGGGCGAGCGCACCGAGGCCGGCCTGCGCGAGAACGTCAGCATCGGCATCCTCTACCTCCAGGCCTGGCTGTCCGGCAACGGCGCTGCCGCGATCCACAACATGATGGAGGACGCCGCGACCGCCGAGATCTCGCGCTCCCAGGTGTGGCAGTGGATCTACAACGGTGCCACCTTGAAGTCCGGCGAGGTCGTCACCCGCGAGATGGTGACCGGGATCGTCGAGGAGGAGTACGCCGCCCTCGTCGAGGCCGGTGCTGGCACTGGGCACCTGGCCCAGGCTCGCGAGCTCTTCGAGGAGTCCGCGCTGGCCGAGGACTTCCCCGACTTCCTCACCCTCCCGGCGTACGACGCCGTGGTCGCCGCCGGCGGCTGAATCTCACCACTCCCGGTGCGGCGGGATCAGCGTTCCCGGGTTGAGGTTGCGGCCCGGGTCCACCCCGCGCAGCAGCGCGACCAGCACGTCGGTCCCGGCTGGCGAGATGTCGGCCTCCAACCACGGCGCGTGATCGGTCCCGACCCCGTGGTGGTGCGAGAGTGTCGCCCCGTTGTCCATAAAGGACTGCTGCACCGCGCACTTCACCGCGTCGTACTGCGCCAAGGTCTGGTCGTGCGTCGAGTCGGCGTGCGGGGGGAAGGCGAAGGTGAAGTAGAGGCAGGCGCCGCTGTGGTAGGAGTGCGACAGGTGGCACATCACCCAGCCGCGCAGTCCCAACTCGGCGTAGGCCTTGCGGATCGCCGCGACCCCGCCGGTGTAGACCTCGTTGAGCTTCGACCACGGCGCCGCCGTCTCGGAGACGTCGCCGAGGGCACCGTGATCGAGCAGGAAGTCGCGGATGTAGGGGGTGTCGAACTTCTTCTGGTCGTACAGCGTGCCCGGCTTCTTGCCTAGCGGAATGCCCCCGTGCCGCCCGACGAGGCGGGTGACCCCGAGCTTCTGGGAGCGGACGTAGGAGTTGCCGCCCTCGAAGCCGATGAAGGACAGGCAGGCCTGGTCCAGGTCCCAACCGCGGCGGCGCAACACCTCGAAGAGGCCCTTGCTGACCAGACCGCTGACGCCTTTGCTCTCCTTCTGGGTGGCTAGCGAGAACCGGGTCTCGGCGGCGTCGGAGACCCGGGTCACGCTCGGGCTCAGGTCGGACTTGCTGAGCGCATGCATCGCCGCCAGGCCGGCGTCCCAGTCGGGGAACAGGAACGCCTGGATCTCGCGTCGCTCGGGCAACCGGTGCACCTGCACCCACACCTCGGTGATCACCCCCAGGCGACCCTCACTGCCCAGCATCATCTCGCGCACCGACGGGCCGGTCGAGGTGCTCGGCAGCGGCCGCAGCGCCACCACCTTGCCGGGTTGGACCACGCGCAGTCCGCGGGTGATGTCGGCGATGTCACCGAAGCGGTCGGACTGCATGCCCGAGGACCGGGTCGCGACCCAACCGCCGAGAGTGGAGTGGGTGAAACTGTCAGGCTGGTGACCGGTCGTCCACCCCTGAGCGCCGAGCTGCTCCTCCATGCTGGGGCCGAGTACGCCGGCCTGGATCCGGGCCAGTCCGGAGCCTTCGTCGATCTCCAGCACCCGGTCCAGACGCCCCAGGTCGAGCGAGACGATCGGACGCTCCTCGTGCTCGGGCGGGGTCAGACTGCCGGAGATGTTGGAACCGCCCCCGAAGGCGATCAGTACGGCGTCGGCGGCGACCACGGCATCGACAACCGCCCGCACCTGATCTTCATCGGCGGGGTAGACGACCACGTCGGGCACCCTCGGCAGCTGGTGGGCCCGGATCAGCACCAGGTCGCGCAGTCCCTTGCCGTAGGTGTGCACCACCCGGTCGAGGTCATCGCGGACAACGTTCTCATTGCCCAGCGCCGCGCGCAGGACCGCGTCCAACTCGTCGGGCAGCCGGCTGGGCGGCACCTCGACCTCGGCGAAGTCGGGGGCCACCTCAGTACTGTCGCTGGCGACGTCCAGACCGATGTTCTCCAGCACGAAGGGCGCGAACCCGGGCTTGTCGCTGTGGTGGAAGGCAACGCCCTCAACACCCCAGCCCCACCACTTCTGGTGCTCGACCTGCGACATGTCTGCTCCCTGTCTGCTGTGCTTGTCTGCGGTGGGCTGGACGGCACCATCGGCCCCGATCAGCCCAAGAACAACGGCGGCGATCCTGCGGTTCAACCCACCCAGTGTCTCCCCGGGCTGGTCGGTGCTGATCGGCGTACCGACGACCAGGCGCACCGATGGGCGTCCGCGACGCGGCCAGGACTTGCCGACCGGCATCGCGGCGTGCGCGCCGACGATGCCCACCGGCACCACCGGAATGCCACGCGATCGGGCCAGCGAGGCCGCGCCGGGCTTGAAGCGCGCCGGTTCGCCGGTGCGCGACCGGGTGCCCTCGGGGAAGATCAGCAGCGGCAGTCCTTCGTCGAGCAGCGCGCCGGACAGCCCCGCACCGGTGCCGCTGGCGGACTTGCGATCCACGGGATAGGAGTTGAAGAACAGGCTGGTCATCGCCCGTCGCCACTTCTGGACGAAGAAGTAGTCCTGAGCCGTGGCCGTAGCCATCGAGCGCGTCACCCGCCACGGGAATGCGGTCACGCACAGCGGCGCGTCGAGGTGGCTGCAGTGGTTGGCGACCATCACGAAGGGGGTGTCGACGAGTCCGTCGAGGTGTTCCAGGCCCTCGACGCTGAGCCGGATCTGACTGCGCACCACCGAGCCGAGCACCACCCGTTGGGCCACGAAGCGCATCCCGCGCTGGGTCCGGGACCGGTGGCGACGCAAGGTTGTGGGATCGACCGTTGCCGTGCTCACTTGCGGCCGCTCTTGATCAAGGACGCCGCCCGCCGTAGTGCCGGGCGCGGTGCGTGCCTGGCCACCCATGAGATGCCTCGGTAGCGCCGCGAGGGCACCGACCGAATTCGGCCCCGCTCGGCATCGGCCAGACACTCAGCGACGACGTCGTCGGCGTCCAACCACAGCTGCTCGGGGATCGAGGAAGTACGAATCCCGGCGCGCTGGTGGAACTCGGTGCGCACCCAACCGGGCAGCAGGGTGGTGACGGTAACCCCGGAGCCGGCCAGCTCCAGCGCCAGGCCCTCGGACCAGCTGTCGGCCCACGCCTTGATTGCCGAATAGCTGCCCATCGCCAGCTGGCCGGCGACCGACGACACGTTGATGATCACGCCACTGCCACGCACGCGCATCGCCCGCCCGGCTGCCCCGCCGAGGATGAGTACGGCGCGTACCATCAGGTCGATTCCGGCCTCGTGCAGGCTGGTGTCGGGGTCGGTCAGCGCAGCGTGCACCCCGGTCCCGGCGTTGTTGACGAACACCTCGACCGGTGAAGTCTGGTCGGTGAGTCGGTCCGCGACCTTGGTCACGTCGTCGCGGTCCCGCAGATCGGCGGTCAGGGTCTCGACGGCAACACCGCGCTTTGCCTTGAGATCGGCGGCCACCTCCGCCAGTCGACCGGGGTCGCGGGCGACCAGTACCAGGTCGCAGCCACGGTCCGCCAACGCCCGGGCGAAGGCGAGGCCGATGCCCGACGTACCGCCGGTGACCAGGGCTCGACCGTGCACCCTTCGCCGGTCAGCGTGCTCGGCGGACCCGACTGGGCTCACTGGCTGCCGCCTTCGCGCACACTCCTCGTGAAGGCCCCCACCCGGCCATGCGCGGTCGTGGTCCACTCCTGGATCGGCCACCGGTTATCGCGGGCGAAGCGCAGCAGCCGCAGATCGGGGTTGACGACGACCGGATTGCCGACCACCTCGAGCCAGGCCCGGTCGGCGTAGGCGTCACCGTAGGCGTAGGAGGCCGTCAGATCCATCCCCTCCTCGCGGGCGTAGCGCCGCAACCACGCAGCGCGAGCCTGCTCCACCAGCGGTGAGCGAGCCAGGTGACCCGTCCAGCGACCGTCGGCGTCCTTCTCCATCTCACCGGCCACGATCACATCGAACAGCTCAGCGAACGGCTCGATGAAGACCCCGATCTGGCCCGTCACCAGCACGGTTCGGTGGCCGGCCTCACGGTGCGCGGTGATCCGATCGATCGCCTCCTGGTGCAGGCGACCGCGTAGCGAGGGTGCGGCGCTGGTAGCGACGACCGTTCGGATCTCTTCCTCGTTCATGCCGGCGTAGCGGCGCATGAACGAACGGATGAAGTCACCTCGGTCGCGCCTCTCGGCGGCCAGGTAGGCGGGGATGTCGCCCAGCACCCGCAGCCCTTCCGCGGCGGTGCGAACGGTGCCCTGACCCGCCAGACCCACCCAGAAGAACTGCTCGATCAGGCTCGCGGCCGACACCGTCCCGTGCAGGTCGAAGACCGCGAGTACGTCGTCGCGCTCGGGCAGCTCGGCCGTGGCCGCGCTCCCTCGCGATGAGCTCTTGGCCACCAGCCGGGAGATGCCGGGGATGTTGGGCAGGTGCACCTTCTGCAGGTAGTGGTCCCAGGCCACCTCGGTAACGTCGAAGCCGTCGCGGTCGCGGTCGTCGCCGTCGGTGACCGCCCACTTGGCGGTCTGCTCGTGCAGCGCCAAGGTGTTGGCGTCGTCGAAGACCACCTCGGTCTGGGCGTAGTGCTGATAGAGGTCGATGAACTGGCGCAGGGTCGCCAGGTCCCGCGATGCCTTGTCGATCCGACCGACCCAGGCGCGCGTCTTGGTGGTGGCCGGCAGCCGACCGGCTAGGGCACTGGCGGCTCGCGCCGCGACCTCCCGACGACGCACGGCCTGGTCCACGGTGGGCGCGGTCGGAAAGGACCATGCCCGCGGGAGGACCGGGTCGCCGGCCTCGTCGATGACCGGGTTGGCTATGAAGTAGTCATGGACCAGCCGGATCAGCTCACCGAACCGCAGGTCGTTGCGGGCCCCCGAGCAGACCTGTAGATAGCGCGGGTTGCCGGTCTCCGGCGGCGTCTCCGCGGCGGCGATGATCGCGTCGACAACGAGGTCGACCGGGATCAGGTCGATCACCGTGTCGGCAATCATCGGGAACTCCGGCAGCAGGCCACGGCCGTACGCCGCGAAGAGTGGGTCAGCGACCTTGTAGCCGTCGATCCAACCCGGGAACGGGTGTCGCCACGCGCTCTCGATGACACTGGGGCGGACCACGCTCAGCCGGTGAGCACCCCAGCTGCCCTCGGCCACCCGCTCGCCCAGGGCTTTGGTGAAGGTGTAGACATCGGGCCAACCCAGTGATCGGGCGCGGAATCGACCGGCGGTCACGAGCTCGTTGTCGACCCAGTCCGAGCGCGCTTCCTCGGCAGCCTCGGCGACCACGGCCGCACCGGCACGGCGATGCTCGCGACGCGACGTACCCATCAGTCGCTCGAGGGAGTCGGACTGCCGTGACTGTGCTTCCGCGTGCTGCCGGGCGGCGCGGGCGTGCCGGGTCTCGACGTCACGGTCGACGGTGTGGTGCAGCGGGCCCTCTTCCACGATCCCCTTGACCACGCCGTTGACGTAGCAGGTGGACACGTGGACGACATGCGGATCGGCACCGCTGGCCGCGATCGCGTCGTACAACGAGACCGGGCCGTCCACGTTGGCCTCGAATGCCTCGTCGATCGGCAGGTCGAAGGACACCGAGGAGGCGGAGTGGATGACGGTGTCCAGGTCCTGGGGGAGCACCGGTACGTCGCCGAGGTCGCCCTCCAGCACGGTGATCCGCTCGGCGAGCGCTTTCTCGACGCCGTCGGGGCCGACTACGGCGGCCCAGCCCTCGAACACCGGCTTGTGCAGCAGCCGCTCTACCCGGAACTGCGCCGACTGCGAGCGTCGGGGACGCACCAGCACGGTGATGTGGCACTCGGAGCGTCCCGAGAGCAGCCGCTCCAAGATGGCCTGGCCGAGAAACCCGGTGGCACCCGTGAGCAGCACATGGCGAAGGGCACCCCGGTCTGACACGCCCGTACTCTAACGGCCCGCGCGCTGGTTCCTATCAGTACCGCTAGCTAAGGTCTCTGGCCTACGGTGTGGGTATGCCCTCGACACCGCCCGATGCGCCCGGTCCCAAGCCCGTGCTGGACCTGATCATCCTGGACTGCCCCGATGCCCTGGAGCTGGCAAAGTTCTACGGCGAGATGATGGGTTGGGA
>JBBPYJ010000201.1:0-9681 GCA_038200025.1 Propionibacteriales bacterium
ACCCGGAATCTTCGTCTGGCGAGAACCCCACGGACAGAGGTTCATGCGCAACCACCAAGGCACCTACGACGTCACCCCACCGGAGAACTTCCAACGCCTCGAACCCGACACCAGGAACGGCTGCCGCGAAGAACCCCCCGAAAAGCTAGCCAGCTGAGCGGGCCTCGCTTGCTGCAGGAACTGTCAACACAGCGTCCTGAGTAGCGACGTCAGCACGGCCGGGACCTGGTCGCGCGGCACGAAGCCGGAGCTGACCAGGTGGGCCAATCCGTGAACGAGACTCCAGAAGGCCCGACCGACGTCACCCTTTCTGGAACCCGGCGGCAGTTGGCCGTGATCGGCGGCGTCGGCCACCGCCTCGCCGAGCAGGCCGAGCTGCACTTCGGCGTTCTCGTGACTCCCGATCCAAATGTCCGCGCCGAGCGGCTGCGCAGGCTTTCAGAATTTTAGCGACGGTTCGCCCGCCGTGCCCGTCGATGATGTCGTCGCCGCTAGCTACGGCCAGCTCTCCGCCGCGGTGGTGGCGACGGGCAGGAAGCCGCGGTCGAGGGTAGTGGATCTGCTGGTTGCATCAACTGCGCACGCGCACGCGCACGCGCACGCGGCCCGGCTCTACACCCGCAACGCCGGCGACCTGGTGGGTCTCGAGCTCCTCGTAGAGGTCGTCCCTGTCTAGGAAGATCACCGCGCACCTCACGAGCCGACGTACGCCGACAGGTGCTCGCCGGTCAGCGTCGTGGCATCGGCGACCAGCTCCGACGGGGTGCCCTCGAACACGACCCGTCCACCGTCGTGACCTGCGCCCGGTCCCAGATCGATGATCCAGTCGGCGTGTGCCATCACCGCCTGATGGTGCTCGATCACGATCACCGAGGTGCCGGAGTCGACGAGGCGGTCCAGCAACGCGAGCAGCTGCTGGACGTCGGCCAGGTGCAGGCCGGTGGTCGGCTCGTCGAGGATGAAGATCCGACCCTTGTCGGCCATCCTCGTCGCCAGCTTCAGCCGCTGCCGCTCGCCTCCCGACAAGGTTGTGAGGGGCTGACCCACCCGCAGGTAGCCCAGGCCCACGTCCACCAGCCGCTCCAGGATCTTGTGCGCCGCAGGCAGCCGTGCGTCCCCCTCGGCGAAGAACTCCGCGGCCTCGACGACCGACATCGCCAGCACCTCGGCGATGTTGCGTCCGCCGTACTCGTAGTCCAAGACGGCCGCCTGGAACCGCTGGCCCTCGCACTCCTCACACGGCGAGGCGACACCGGCCATCATCGCCAGGTCCGTGTAGATGACGCCGGCACCGTTGCACGCCGGGCAGGCCCCCTCGGAGTTGGCGCTGAACAGCGCCGGCTTGACGCCATTGCCCTTGGCGAAGGCCTTGCGGATCGGCTCGAGCAGACCCGTGTACGTCGCCGGGTTGCTGCGCCGCGATCCCTTGATCGCCGCCTGATCGACGGTCACGACCTCGTCGCGACCCGCGATCGATCCGTGGATCAGTGAGCTCTTTCCAGAGCCGGCGACGCCGGTGATCACACACAGCACCCCGAGCGGGACGTCTACGTCCACCGACTTCAGGTTGTTCTCGTCTGCGCCCCTGATCTCCAGTTGCTCAGTGGATGAGCGGACCTCGCTCTTCAAGGACACGCGATCGTCAAGATGACGACCGGTCAGCGTGCCGCTGGCGCGCAGGTCCGTCTCAACGCCCTCGAAGACCACCTGGCCACCGCCGCTGCCCGCGCCCGGCCCGATGTCGACGATGTGGTCGGCGATCGAGATCACCTCCGGCTTGTGCTCGACGACCAGCACCGTGTTGCCCTTGTCGCGCAGCTGGCACAGCAGGCTGTTCATCCGCGCGATGTCGTGGGGGTGGAGGCCGATCGTCGGCTCGTCGAAGACGTAGGTGACGTCGGTCAGCGAGGAGCCGAGGTGCCGGATCATCTTGGTGCGCTGGGACTCACCGCCGGACAGGGTTCCGCTAGGACGATCCAGCGACAGGTAGCCCAGCCCGATCTCCACGAACGAGTCCAGGGTTTGACCCAGCGCAGTCAGCAGGGGAGTGACCGACGGTTCGTCGAGCCTCCGAACCCAGACCGCCAGATCGCTGATCTGCATCGCGCACGCGTCGGCGATGCTGACGTCGCCGACCTTCGAGGACCGAGCCTCCTGAGCCAGCCGGGTGCCGTCGCAGTCACCGCAGGTGGTGAAGATGACCGCCCGCTCCACGAACGCGCGGATGTGCGGCTGCATCGCCTCGGGGTCCTTGGACAGCATCGACTTGGTGATCTTGGGGATCAGCCCCTCGAAGGTGAGGTTGATGCCCTCGACCTTGACCTTCTTCTGGTCCTGATAGAGCAGATCGCGCAGTTGCCGCTTGGTGAATTTTGCTAGCGGCTTGTCCATGTCGAAGCCGGCACCCCGGAACAACCGGCCGTACCACCCGTCCATCGAGAACCCCGGCACCAACAGGGCGCCCTGACTCAGCGACAGCGAGTCGTCGTACAGCGCCGAGAGGTTGAAGTCGGTGACCGCGCCGCGGCCCTCGCAGCGCGGGCACATCCCGCCGAGCCGGTTGAAGGTCACCCTCTCCGATTCGGTCTTGTCGCCGCGCTGGACGGTGACCGCACCGCCGGCGCTCATCGAGGGCACGTTGAAGGAGTAGGCGTTGGGCGACCCGATGTGTGGCTCGGCGACCCGACTGAAGAGGATCCGCAGCATCGCGTTGGCATCTGTTGCGGTGCCGACCGTCGAGCGGGGGTTGCTGCCCATCCGCTCCTGATCGACGATGATCGCCGTCGTCAGGCCCTCGAGCACGTCCACGTCCGGCCTGGCCAGCGTCGGCATGAAGCCTTGGACGAACGCGCTGTAGGTCTCGTTGATCAGCCGTTGGGATTCCGCAGCGATGGTGCCGAAGACCAGCGAGCTCTTGCCCGACCCCGAGACCCCGGTGAACACCGTCAGTCGGCGTTTGGGTAGCTCCAGGCTGACGTCTCGCAGGTTGTTGACCCGGGCGCCCTGGACGCGGATCAGGTCGTGGTTGTCGGCCGGCGCTGATTCGGTCACGGGTGAGATGGTGCCACGTCCGAGGCACCCGAAGGGGTCTCGACAGGCTCGACCGCCTCGACCGCGACTACTCGACCGGCCAGCCGGGTGGGAACTCGTCGACCGCCTTGTTGTGCTCCTTGGTCAGCCGCTTGCGCGCCTTGGTCGCCAGCCGGTCACCGAAGACCATGCCGAGGGTGTGGTCGGTCTCGTGCTGCAGGCACCGGGCGAGCAGTCCGTCGCCGGAGAAGGTGACGGGTGCACCGTCGATGCCGGTGCCGGTGACCGAGGCGGTGTCCGGACGGGCGCAGTCCACGAAGGCTCCCGGATAGGACAGGCATCCCTCGTCACTCTCCTCGAGGCTGCGGTCCTTGCCCTCGGGCAGGGTGAGCACCGGGTTGCATACGACGCCCACCGTCCGCTGGCCGCTCTCGTCGGGGCAGTCGAAGCAGAAGACCGCAAGATCTACCCCGATCTGGCAGGCGGCCAGGCCGACGCCGTCGGCGGCGTACATCGTGGCGACCATGTCGGCGACCAGGGCGCGCAGCTCCTCGTCGTACGACGTGATCAGCCGGGCCCGCCGGTGCATGACGTCCTCGCCCCAGCGGGTGATCGATCGCACCGAGCCGCCGGTGGGGAGGGGGCCGTGCGGGCTCAGCGGGGCGTCGGGACTTGCGTCGGGCATGGCCTGAGCGTAGTCGCGCAGGCGATGCCCGGTCTCAGAGGCGCACGTAGTCCGCAGGGCCGGAGGGGGTGGCGATCAGGGTGGTCGGCGCCTTGAATCCGGCCTTGTCGAACGCGACGGCCACAACGGCGGCGACCTCGTCGAGGACACCCGGCTCGACCAGAGCGATGGCGGAGCCACCGAAGCCACCGCCGGTCATCCGGGCACCGCGGGCGCCGGCCGCCACAGCCGTCTCGACAGCCAGGTCGAGCTCTGGACAGGAGACCTCGAAGTCATCGCGCAGGGACGCGTGCGAGGCCAGGAACAGTCGCCCGACCTCGTCCCAGTCGTCGACGCCGATGGCGTCCACGGTCTCGGTGACCCGGGCGATCTCGGTGACCACGTGCCGTCCCCGGCGGACCAGCGTCGGGTCGTCCAGCGACTGCACCTGGTCGAGGGTGGCCTCTCGCAGGGTGGTGACCCCCAAGATCTCGGCCGCCTGCTCGCAGGCTCGACGTCGGGACGCGTAACCCCCGTCGTTCAGCGCATGCGAGACGCCGGTGTCCATCACCAGCAGGGCAGGAGCGTCCGCCCCCAGAGCGACCGGGTGCTTGGCGCCGTCGCGGAAATCGATCAACAGCGCCGCATCGGATTCGGCCAGCATCGAGATGGTCTGGTCCATCCCGCCGGTCGGCGCGTTGGCGACCTCGCTCTCGGCGCGCATACAGATCTCAACCACCCGTCGGCGCCAGGAGTCGGTGAGTGGCTCGCCGAGCAGTCCCAGCGCCGCTGTCGCCACCGCACACTCCACCGCAGCCGAGGATGACAACCCCGCACCCAGCGGCACGGTGCTGTCGATCATCAGGTCCACCCCGGGCAGCTCGACGCCGTCCGGCGCCAGGGCCTGCTGCAGGGCCCACCACACACCCGCGGCGTACGCCGCCCAGCCGTCGATGTGACCGGGCCCGATCTCATCCAGGGTCCCCGCCCAGATCTGCGGTTGCTGTCGACTGGCGATCCGGATCCGGTTGTCGCTGCGCGCCGCGGCCGCTGCGTAGGTCCGGTGCGGGAGTGCGACCGGCAGGCACAGGCCGCCGTTGTAGTCGGTGTGCTCGCCGATCAGGTTGACCCTCCCGGGTGCGTGACCGACCGCGATCGCGGACGCGTCGTACGTCGCAGCGAACGCGGAGCGCGTGGACTCGATCAGGGTTGCCGGATCACCGGGGAGCTTGAGGGCCACGGCGGTCACCCTACGGAGTGGCGCGCGCCCCCTGCGCGGGGCCATCGGGGGCGCGCGACATCCACGTCGCGGTAGATTCGCTGCTCGTGCGCTTCCTCGACGACACCGCCCCGGGCCATGACCTGACCTACGACGACGTGTTCATGGTGCCCCGGCACTCCGACATCGCCAGCCGGTACGACGTCGACCTGGCCACCCAGGACGGCACCGGCGCCACCATCCCGTTGGTGGTCGCCAACATGACCGCGATCGCCGGGAAGCGGATGGCCGAGACGGTGGCTCGACGCGGTGGCCTGACCGTGATCCCGCAGGACATCCCGGTGCCCGTGGTCGCCGATGTCGTAGCCTTCGTCAAGGCCCGCCATCACGTCTTCGACACCCCCATCGAGCTGGAGCCGACCCAGACCGTGGCCGAGGCGCTGTCGCTGATCCCCAAGCGCGCCCACCGGGCCGCCGTGGTCACTGAGGATGGCCGTCCGATCGGGGTGCTCGCCGAGTCCGACTGTGCCGAGGTCGACCGGTTCGCCCAGGTGCGCGATGTCATGAACACCTCGGTGGTCCTCATCGACGCCGACACCGACGCCCGGGAGGTGTTCGACCGGCTCGACGCGGCAGCCCACGCGCCGATCGCGGTGGCGGTCGACGGCGGGGGTCGACTGGTGGGCGTCCTGACCCGGATCGGCGCCCTGCGTACGACTCTCTACACGCCCGCCCTGGACGCGTCCGGTGGCCTGCGGATCGCCGCTGCGGTCGGTGTCAACGGCGATGTGGCCAGCAGGGCAGCCGCGTTGCTTGACGCCGGGGTGGACGCCTTGGTGATCGACACCGCGCACGGCCACCAGGCCAGGATGGTCGATGCCCTCCGGGCGGTCCGCGCGCTGGATCCGCAGGTGCCGTTGGTCGCGGGCAACGTTGTCACCCGCGACGGCGTGAACACGCTGATGGACGCCGGCGCCGACCTGATCAAGGTCGGCGTCGGACCCGGTGCGATGTGCACGACCCGGATGATGACCGGGGTCGGCCGCCCGCAGTTCTCAGCCGTACTGGAGTGCTCGACCGCCGCTCGCGAGCGCGGCGGGCACGTCTGGGCCGACGGGGGAGTGCGGCACCCGCGCGATGTCGCCCTGGCGATCGCGGCCGGTGCCGCCGCGGTGATGGTCGGGTCCTGGTTCGCCGGGACCCACGAGTCCCCGGGCGACCTGTTGCACGATGCCGACGGGCGGGCCTTCAAGCGCTCGTTCGGGATGGCTTCGGCCCGAGCGGTGGCGAACCGGACCAGTGCGGAGTCGGCGTACGACCGGGCTCGCAAGAGCTTGTACGAGGAGGGCATCTCCTCCTCGCGGATGTATCTGGACCCGCAGCGTCCCGGCGTGGAGGACCTGATCGAGCAGATCTGCTCGGGACTGCGCTCGGCCTGCACCTACGCCGGCGCGACGTCACTCGAGGAACTGCACAACCGGGCTCTGATCGGCGTCCAGAGCGCGGCCGGATTCCACGAGGGGCGACCGCTGTCGTCGTCCTGGTAGCCGGCCCAGGGGCATAGGACGGACGGGCACGGTGGTTCAGCGGGAGCTGCGGGTGCCTCGGCCGCGCACCACGCCGACGAATTCCTGAGCCGCCGGCCCGTCCCGCTCGACCAACCAGGCCAACGCGATCTCGGTCTCCTCGACGTCGGTGAGTCGCACCGCGACGGCGTCCTTGCGGTGGTGCAGCCGGGCGACCGACATCGGCACCACCAGCACACCTGACCCGGAGGCTGCGACCTCGACGGCCTCGCGCAGGGTCATCGCCGTACTGTCGATGAAACGCTCGTCGCTCAGGTCGGCCCGGGCGATCTCGTCGTACGCCGCCACCACGTGGTCGCGGGCTACCACCACGACCGGCACCTCACGATAGAGGGTGACCACGTGCAGCCCCTGTCGCTCCACCGGCAACCGCAACAGGGCCAGGTCGACAGTTCCGCCGCGCAACGCGGGCTCGGCCTCCGTGGGATCCAGGGGGATCAGCTCGAGCTTGCCGCGAGGGTTTCGGTCTCGCCAGGCGCGGGCCCACTTGTCGGGCATCACCCCGGTCACAAACCCGACGCGCAACGATTCCGAGTGGTTCGAGGGATCAGCCGACGCCATAGCTCCACGCTAGGCCAGCCCTTCGTGTGGCCCCTGGTGGCCCCTCCAGTGGTCCGGGACCACAGCGGAGGTGAGCAGGATCTCGATGAACCTGCGGGATCGGGGATCGCCAGGCATCATGGTGCCATGACTCGACCAAATTTCGCGGTGGTGGCGTGCGCTGCAGCGCTTGCACTCACCGCCTCAGCGATGACAGCCGCGCCCGCCACGGCGAGCGCCCCCTCGACTTCTGCTTTGCTGTCGGCCGCTACCGCCGCGGGCCCTGCCGCTGCGGCGGCCGAAGGCTCCCGGGGGAAGACCGAGCTCAAGGTGGAGGTCGAGGACTCCAGGGTCCTGGCGCTGACCGATACCAAGATCAGGGGCAGGGTCAACGGCCCCAAGCGCAAGGTGATCCTCGAGCTCAAGAACGCCTATGGCTGGGAGCGGGTCACCGCTGACAAGTCGAACAAGAAGGGCAAGTTCAAGCTTAAGGTGCCGACCGGTTGGTACGGCAAGAAGAAGCTGCGGATCGTGGTGCCGGCCAAGAACCGCTTCGGCAAGAAGACGAAGTACCGCAAGGTCAAGGTTACCGAGGGTTACACGCCGATCGGCCGTGCGAGCGACTGGACCCGACTCAGCCCTCGCTACAAGCTGCGCTACAACCCTTGCGAGAAGATCAAGTACAACATCAATCCTTCGAACCTGCCGGCCGACGGGGTCGGGATCGCCAACGAGGCGATCTTCCGGATCGAGCTGGCCACCGGGCTCAACTACAAGTACGCCGGCACCACCAAGGCGATCGCCTTCACCGGCGGAAGCAAGTCAGTGACCAAGAACGCCAACCTGGGTATTGCCTGGACCTCACCTTCGGTGCTGCCCAGCCTGGCCGCCAAGCCCGACGGGAGCAACACCCTTGCTGTCGGGGGCGTGCTCAAGGCTCAGTACATCGCCAAGCGCAAGACCTACAAGTCCACCCGGACCGGTTTGTCCATCGACTACACCGACGATGCCGTCTACGGTGCCAACCGTGGCTTCGACAACGGTGCGTCCCTGGGTGCGGTGATGATGCACGAGCTGACCCACGCGACCGGTCTCGGGCACTCACGCCGGGCAGACGAGTTGATGGCGCCCTACATCGACGCCAGTCGTCCCGCACTGTTCCAGAAGGGTGATCTCCAAGGTCTGCGCCGCAACGGCCGCGACGGCGGCTGCCTGTCGAGCAGTGGCAACGCCCGACCCGCGCAGGACATCGACGTGAACGCGTTCATGCCCTGACCTGCCCGGGGACAAACACACCGGGCCGGTGCATCCCCAACCAGAGGATGCACCGGCCCGGTCTCTCTGTGTCCGAGATGGGACTTGAACCCACACGCCCTAATACGGGCACTAGCACCTCAAGCTAGCGCGTCTGCCAATTCCGCCACCCGGACGAGTGCGAAGCAGACTGTAGCAAAGCGCTCCGGCTACCAGCGCATCGCCGTCCGCCCCTGGCCGGAGTGCCAAGATGGACCCATGGCGAGCCTCGACGAAGCCCCCCGACAGCGTTCCCACCCCGCGTCCGCCTCGGCGTCCAGCTATGACCCGGCCGGCGAGGTCGTGCAGTTCTGCAGCGAGTTGATCGGCATCGACACCACCAACGCCGGCGACAACCAGGGGCCGGGGGAGCGCAAGGCCGCGGAGTATGTCGCTGGGCTCCTCGACGAGGTCGGGATCGAGAGCCGGATCATCGAGAGCTCTCCGGGCCGGGCTTCAGTGGTGGCCCGTTGGGGCGGGACAGGCGGTCGCAGCGACGCACTGCTCCTGCACGGGCACCTGGACGTCGTGCCGTCCTCCCCGGACGACTGGGCGGTGCATCCGCTGTCGGGAGAGATTCGCGACGGCTACGTCTGGGGCCG
Source organism: Propionibacteriales bacterium (assembly GCA_038200025.1). Classification (GTDB taxonomy): domain Bacteria; phylum Actinomycetota; class Actinomycetes; order Propionibacteriales; family Nocardioidaceae; genus Nocardioides. The sequence continues at coordinate 8,935 of JBBPYJ010000201.1, forward strand.
CGGCGCGGTGGACATGAAGGACTTCGACGCGATGCTGCTGTCGGTGGTGCGGGCGCGAGCGCAGGCCGCAGCGATCCCCGAACGACCGACCGTGCTGTGCTTCACCGCCGACGAGGAGGCCGGCGGGATGCTCGGCGCGGGGCCGCTGGTCGACGACCACCCGGACCTGTTCGAGGGGTGCACCCAGGCCGTCGGCGAGGTCGGCGGCTTCAGCGCCACCGTTCGCGGGCGTCGGGTGTACCTGATCGAGGCCGCCGAGAAGGGGATGGCCTGGATGCGGTTGACCGCGCGCGGCACCGCCGGGCACGGCTCGATGATCAACCGCGACAACCCGGTGACTGCGTTGGCCAGCGCGGTAGCTCGGATCGGTGCCCACGAGTGGCCGGTCCGGCTGACCCCGACCATGGAGGTGCTGCTGGCCGCCGTCGGGGAGCTGGCCGGCACCCGGGCCACCCCGGACAACGCCGAGGCCCTGATCGACGAGTTCGGGCCGGCCGCCAGGATGCTGGGTGCGGTGATCCGCAACACCGCCAACCCGACGATGCTGTCCAGCGGCTACAAGGTCAACGTCGTCCCCGGGGAGGCCACCGCTCACATCGACGGCCGGTTACTGCCCGGCTACGAGGACGAGTTCTACGACACCCTGGCGCAGTTGTGCGGCCCCGACATCGACATCGACTACATCACCCGGCAGCCGGCCTGGGAGATGCCGTACGACGTCTCGCTGACCGACGCGATGACCCGCAG
>JBBPYJ010000202.1:0-12024 GCA_038200025.1 Propionibacteriales bacterium
GAGCGAACCAAATGAAACTGTTCGTGGCCCCTCGGTTAGTACGGCCGAGCGAGGGACGAGCGAGCGACCGAGCGAACCAAATGAAACTGTTCGTGGCCCCTCGGTTAGTACGGCCGAGCGAGGGACGAGCGAGCGACCGAGCGAACCATGCAAGATCGTGAGCGAACCGTCCAAAACCATCGATGAAGCCACCGTCATACTCATCGGCGACCCCAAGCAGGCCATCTATGCCTTCCGCGGCGGGGACATCGACACCTACCTGCAAGCGCGGGCGACCGCAGACCGGGTGGCCACCCTGGACACCAACCGACGCAGCGATGGACCGCTGGTGCAGAGCCTCCAAGCCGTCATGCATGGAGCCGCGCTGGGCCACGACGAGATCGTGGTGCGACCGGTGCAGGCGGCCCACCGCGAGCACCGGCTGGCCGGCGCTCCACACAACGAGCCGTTCCGGCTGCGGGTGGTGACCCGGGAGAAGTTCGGCGTGCGCAACACCAAGACGATCCCGATGGATCGAGTCCGCGACCACGTCGCCCGCGATCTGGCGCTCGACATCGCAGAACTCCTGGCCGCCCGGCCGACGTTCGGGGGTCGCCCGTTGGTGGCCAGCGACGTGGCCATTATCGTCGAGGCCCATCGCGATGCGCGGGCCTGTCGAGAAGCGCTGAGCGAGGCTGGCATCCCGGCGGTCTACACCGGGGACACCGACGTCTTCGCCTCGGTCGCGGCCGGGGACTGGCTGCGGCTGCTGGAAGCCTTCGAGCAACCCCATCGCAGCGGGCTGGTCCGGGCTGCGGCGGCCACGATGTTCTTCGGTGAGACCGCCCAGAGCCTGGCCGAGGGTGGCGACGAACTGACGGGTCAGATCGCCCAGACGGTGCGGGAGTGGGCCGACCACGCGCGCGAGCGCGGACTGGCTGCGGTCTACGAGGCTGCCCAGGTCGCCGGGCTTGGCAGTCGGGTCCTGGGCTGGCACGGCGGTGAACGGCAGCTGACCGACCTGGCCCACATCGGCCAGCTCCTGCACGAGACTGCCCATCGGGAGCGCCTGGGACTGCCCGCCGTCCTGGACTGGCTGCGCGCCCAGTGCTCGGGGGCCAGCCGAGGCGCCGAGCGCAACCGTCGGCTCGACTCCGACGCCGACGCGGTGCAGATCATGACGGTCTGGGTCAGCAAAGGTCTGCAGTACCCCGTGGTCTACCTCCCCTTCGCCTTCAACCGGCACCACCCCGACCGTGACATCCTGCTCTTCCACCGCGACGGCCAACGTTGTCTGGACATCGGCGGCAAGCGCAACGGTTACGCCGAGGTCGCGGCCCTGGCCCGACGGGAGGTGGCCGGTGACGACATCCGGTTGACGTACGTCGCACTGACCCGGGCGCAGTCCCAGGTCGTCGCCTGGTGGGCCCCCACCTGGGACGAGCCCAACGGTGGCCTGAGTCGGTTGTTGCGGGGGCGTGAACCCGGTGCGGCCGTGGTGCCGGACCGATGCCCGGACGTCCCCGACGATCGTGGCGCGATCGCGTTGTTCCGCGGCTGGCAGGCAGCGGGGGGTCCGGTCGTCGAGCAGTCCTTGCTAAGCGAGCCGGTGCCCCTGACGCTGCGCGAGTTGCCCGACGGGATCGGCGTACGCACGTTCGCCCGCCGATTGGACTCCGCCTGGCGGCGAACCTCCTACTCGGGACTGATCCGGGCGGCGGCCGAGTCTGTTGATGGGACGGGGGGCACCGCCAGCGAGCCCGAGGTGACCCCGCGCGATGACGAGGTCCTCGAAGTGCCCACCGGCTCAATCGATCCGGGGGTCGACGCCAAGGCGGGCGACGCCGGGGTGGACGACGCAGCAGACGCGGTGGTGTCCCCGATGAGCGACCTGCCGTCGAGTGCCACCTTCGGTTCGCTGGTCCACGGGGTCCTCGAGGAGACTGATCTGGAGACCGCGGATCTCACCGAAGAGCTGCGCAGCAAGGTGGTCGAGCAGCTGCGGTGGTGGCCGGTCGATGCGTCGGCCGACGACATCGCCGAGGCACTGGTGCCGTTGCACCATTCACCGCTCGGTCCGCTGGCGCCCGGGCTGACCCTGGCCGATATCGGCCGAAGTGACCGGCTGTGCGAGCTCGACTTCGAGATCCCCCTCGCCGGCGGGGACCAGCAGTCGGACCAGACAGCGCAAGTCCAGTTGGCCGACGTCGGCCGGTTGCTGCGCGAGCACCTGAGCGAGGGCGACGCGCTGCTGCCGTACGCCGATCGCCTGGAAGCGGCCGGACTCGGCGAACAGACGCTCCGGGGCTACCTGTCCGGCTCGATCGATGTGATCCTGCGGATCCCGGCGGGGGACCCCACCGTAGAAGGGGGTGGTCACCGCTATCTGGTGGTCGACTACAAGACCAACTATCTGGGCGGCCAGACCGACCGCGGCTTGACTACTGGCGGTTCGACCGACCCCAGCTCAACCGACCGTCGACCGCTGACGGCCGCCGACTACTCCCGAGACCGTCTCGACGAGGCGATGCTGCATTCGGATTACCCACTTCAGGCGCTGCTCTACACCGTGGTGGCACACCGCTATCTGCGTTGGCGCCAGCCGGCCTACGACCCGGCCCAGCACCTGGCCGGCGTACTTTATCTCTACGTCCGCGGCATGTGCGGACCGCAGACGCCGATCACCGACGGGCACCCGGCCGGGGTCTTCAGCTGGAAGCCGCCGGCCTCGCTGGTGGTCGCGCTGTCGGACCTTCTGGACGGGTCTCGACGGGGCTCCACCGTCAAGTCTCGACGGGGCTCGACTCCAGCAGGGGGTGTCCAATGACTTCGACGCAGGTCACCATTGAGGACCCCTTCGACGCCCGGCTCGCGCTCGGCGCGACCGGACTGCTGCGCGACTTCAACGTGGCCGGCGTCATCGATGCCGCCGACGTCCACGTCGCCCAGCGGCTGTGCGCGCTGGCCGCCCCCGACAACGTCCGGAGTGCAGACAAGCGCGACGAGTTGGTCGCCCTGGCCGTCGCGGTTGCCGTCCGTGCGGTGCGCGGGGGGTCGGTCTGCGTCGACCTGGCGACGGTCAGTCACGACTGGGCGCTCCACGCGGTCCAGGGGTTGGTCGAGCTGCCCTGGCCCGACCCCGACACCTGGTGTGCCGCCGTCACGTCCAGCGGACTGACCGGCAGCCCGCCGTTGCTGCACCTGGACGGTACCTTGCTCTACCTTGACCGCTACTGGCGCGAGGAGGAGCAGGTCTGCGCCGACCTGTTGGCCCGACCACCGCTGCCGGCGCTTGACCCCGAGGCCCGACGTGAGCTGACCCAAGGACTGGAACGGGTCTTCCCTAAGCACGGGTACGACGAGCAGCGCGCCGCCGCCGCGATCGCCCTGGCCCAGCGCACCACCGTGCTGACCGGTGGTCCCGGGACCGGCAAGACCACGACGGTGGCCGCACTCTTGGCGCTGCTGGCCGAACGGGCAGCAGCAACTGGTGAGCCGACGCTGCGGATCGCGCTGGCAGCCCCGACCGGCAAGGCCGCCGCCCGGTTGGAGCAGGCGGTCTTCGAGGAGGTCGCACGCCTGCCTACGTCCGACTCCGAGCGGCTCACAGGGCTCACAGGGCTCCGGGCGGTCACCCTGCACCGACTGCTGGGCACTCGGCCGGACAGCTCGACCCGGTTCCGGCACCACCGTGACAACCGGCTTCCTCACGATGTGGTGGTCGTCGACGAGACCTCGATGGTGTCGCTGACGATGATGGCCCGGCTCCTCGAGGCGGTGCGTCCGGAGAGTCGGCTGATCCTGGTCGGCGACCCCGATCAGCTCACCTCGGTCGAGGCCGGAGCGGTGCTCGCCGACCTGGTCGAGGGTCTCGGTGCTCGTGCGGACACCCGGATCGCGGCCCTAGCGACCTCGCACCGGTTCGGCGAATCGATCCGCGCTCTGGCCGCTGCGGTGCGGGCCGGGGACGCCGACGAGGTGCTGTCGCTGCTGGCGGCCGGCGGCGAGCACGTCGAGCACCTGACCGGTCCCGACCCGACCGTCGCACTGCGCCCGGTGCTGCTGGCGCACGCCCTGGCGCTGCGGTCGGCCGCCGAGCAGGGCGACGTCGACCGGGCGCTGGGTCTTCTCGACGCCCAGCGGCTGCTGTGCGCGCACCGGGACGGACCACGCGGCGTACGCACCTGGAACGGGTTGGTGGAGCGGTGGCTCGCTGAGCACACCGGGGTGGGTTTGTGGTCCGGATGGTATCCGGGCCGACCGCTGCTGGTCACCGCCAACGACTACGGTCTCCAGCTCTACAACGGTGATGCCGGGGTCACGGTGCGGGCCGAGAACGGTCTGCGCGCGGTGTTCCAGTCCACGTCGCAACGGGTCGATCTGCCCACCAGCCGACTCGGGGAGGTCGAGACCATGCACGCGATGACGATTCACAAGAGCCAGGGCGGCCAGGCCGACGAGATCACGGTCCTGATGCCCCCCGAGGATTCGCACCTGTTGACCCGCGAACTGTTCTACACAGCGCTGACCCGAGCCCGACACAAGGTGCGCGTGGTCGGCACCGAGGCCGAGATCCGCGCGGCCGTCGAGCGGCGCGCGATCCGGGCGACGGGGCTGGCGCAACGACTGACCGGCCGCTCCGCAGCGGGCGGGTGAGGGCGTACTCGGTATTCGTTGTTGCGCCTGGTGAAACGGGTTGCGCAGGACGCGATGCCTAGGGGGTGACGCGGAGCAGGTTTGCGGCGTACTGTCCCCTCTGTCATGCGCATTCTTGCGCGGCCAAGAGAGGGAGAAACATGCTGTCTGACGGAGAGATCGCCAACGCCGCCGAATTGAACCCGATCGTCGATATCGCCCGGGAGACCCTGGGCATCGATGACCCGTCGGTGTTGGTGCCCTACGGCCACGACAAGGCCAAGATCGATCTGGGGTACGTCGCCTCGCTCGCCGACCGTCCCAACGGCAAGCTGGTGCTGGTGACCGCGATCTCGCCCACGCCCGCGGGTGAGGGCAAGACCACCACGACCGTCGGCCTGACCGACGCGCTGCGCCGGATCGGCAAGCGCTCCTGTGCGGCCCTGCGCGAGCCCTCGATGGGCCCGGTCTTCGGGATGAAGGGCGGAGCCGCCGGCGGTGGCTACAGCCAGGTCGTGCCGATGGCCGACATCAACCTGGCCTTCACCGGCGACTTCAACGCGATCGCTGCCGCCAACAACCTGCTGGCCGCGCTGATCGACAACCACGTGCACCACGGCAACGAGCTTGGCATCGACGTCCGCTCGATCACCTGGAAGCGTGTCGTCGATCTCAACGACCGCGCGCTGCGCCAGATCGTGGTGGGCCTGGGCGGTACCCCGAACGGCTACCCCCGCGAGGACGGCTTCGACATCGTCGTCGCCTCCGAGCTGATGGCGATCTTCTGTCTGTCGACCTCGCTGGCCGACCTCAAGGAGCGGATCGGACGGATCGTGGTCGCCCACACCCGCGACAAGTTGCCGGTGCTGGCCTCGGACCTGGGTGCCGGCGGCGCGCTCGCGGTGATCCTCAAGAACGCCCTCGCCCCCAACCTGGTGCAGACCCTCGAGCACGCACCCGCGTTCGTGCACGGTGGCCCGTTCGCCAACATCGCCCACGGCTGCAACTCGGTGCTGGCCACCCAGACCGCCCTGAAGCTCGCCGACATCGTGGTCACCGAGGCCGGGTTCGGCTCGGACCTGGGCGCGGAGAAGTTCATCGACATCAAGTGCCGCAAGTCCGGCTTGCGCCCCGACGCGGTGGTCATCGTGGCGACCATCCGGGCGCTGAAGTTCCACGGCGGCGTGGCGGTGCCCGATCTGCAGACCGAGAACGTGGAGGCGCTGCAGGCCGGGTTCGTGAACCTGGAGCGGCACCTGACCAACCTGCGTGACGTCTTCGGGTTGACCGCCACGGTCGCGATCAACCGCTTCCCCTCCGACACCGACGCCGAGATCTCGACGCTGCAGGAGATGACCAAGGAGCTGGGCTTCACCGCCCTCGAGGCCACGCACTTCGTCGACGGCAGTGCCGGCGCCGAGGCCTTGGCCCACGCGGTGGTGGAGAAGCTGGACGAAGGCGGGGTCGAGGTTACCTTCGCCTACGAGGACGACTCGACGGTGCAGGAGAAGGCCCACGCGCTGGTGACCAGGCTCTACGGTGCAGCCGGGGTCACCTTCGGCGCCAAGGCCACCCGTCAGCTCAAGCAGATGGCCGCCGACGGCTTTGAGAATCTGCCGATCTGCATCGCCAAGACGCAGTACTCCTTCTCCACCGACGCCAAGTCCGTCGGAGCTCCCTCTGGGCACACCATCGACGTCCGCGAGGCGCGGTTGTCCGCCGGCGCTGGGTTCATCGTGTTGGTGACCGGCGACATCATGACGATGCCGGGTCTGCCGAAGGTGCCGGCGTCGGCGCACATGGATGTCGACGACAACGGGGTCATCACCGGCCTGTCCTGATGCCACCGGAGTTCCGGGTGAAACGCAACGGCAACATCCGCGCACTAGCGTGGTGAGTTCAATCTGAGATGTTGAACGGGGGCGAGGGGACGCGATGACCTTCCTGTTGCGCGTGTCCCTGCCGGACGTGCCGGGCTCGCTGGGCCGACTCGCGGGAGCGATCGGCCTGGCGGGCGGCTCCATCGAGGCGCTCGAGATCGTCGAGAAGCGCAGCGACGGAACGGCGGTCGACGATGTGCTGCTGACCCTCTCGTCGGGGGTGATGCCGGACTCGATCGTGTCGGCCTGCACCGAACTCGCGGGCGTCGACGTGGTCTGGATCAGCCGGTACGCCGCCGGCGGCAACCTCTTCCTTGACCTCGAGGTCGTCGAGGAGCTGACCGCCCACCCCGCGGTGGCCATGGACACGCTGGTTGGGTTGCTGCCGGTCGCCTTCCGGGTGGACTGGGCGGCGCGGTTGCGGCGTACAGCGTCCGGAGGGGCGGTGACGATGGCCACCGGCGCCGCGCCCACCGAAATCGGTTGGGTGGAGCTCACCGCGGCAGACCGGCTGCCGGACATCGACTCCCACACTCTGCACTGCGGGGTGCCGCTCGGCCCAGACGAAGTGCTGGTGCTCGGCCGCGGCGGGGGCCCACAGTTTCTGGACTCCGAGATCGCCAGGTTGGCGCATCTGGTGGGGTTGGCGCAATCGATCTCCGGGTCGGTCCTGCCGGCGGGGCAGAGCGGGCTCGGGACGGAAAGAGCATCCGCATCAGGCGAGCCGGTGTAGGTTCGGCCCCGTTATGTTGTGCTCTCGTCATGTCCACACCACCAGGACCACGGTGGTGTCGTCCCTGGTGTTCTTGGCCGTCTCGATTCTCGTGACGGGATGCTCGTCGACTGCGGACGTGAAGCCCGCAGACACCCCCACCGCCGAGACGGCGCTGACGCGTGCCGACCTCGAAGAACGGGTCGCTGAGCGCTACCAACCCGAGGACGAGGACACGGAGTACACCGCGAAGTGCGACGGGGATCTCGAGCGGGTTGACGATGCGACGCAGGACTGCCTGGTGCGCACGGCTGAGCAGGAGGTCGGGGTGCGGGTCGAGGTCGGTGATGCCACCGCCGACGACCTGGGTCTGCAGACCACGCCGTTCCTGCCCGCGCAGACGGTGGCCGACTCGATCGGCCAGTCCCTGGAGATCCAGGGCTACACCGGCGTCACCGCCAGCTGCGACGGTGATCTGGTGGGCGAGGTCGGGCAGACCATCGTGTGCACGATGAAGCTGGAGACCGGCAAGACCGACGTCAACGTCGAGGTCACCTCCGTCGACGCGCTGCAGGTCGACTACTCCTTCAAGGGCGCCTGAGGCGGTGCCCGCCCGAGAGTCAGCGCTGCGAGTCGTCGTGCTGACCGGAGCGGGGGTCTCCGCGGAGAGCGGTCTGGCGACGTTTCGCGATGCCGACGGGCTGTGGGAGGGGCACCGGGTCGAGGACGTCGCCACTCCCGGGGCCTTCGCTGCCCAGCCGGCGGTGGTGCAGGACTTCTATGACGCTCGGCGGGCTGCGCTGGCGTCGGTGGAGCCGAATCCCGCGCATCTGGCGTTGGCGCGGCTGGAACAGCACGTGGGCGACCGACTGTGCCTGGTCACCCAGAATGTCGACGACCTGCATTCTCGAGCCGGCTCGCGGCGGGTGTTGCACATGCATGGTGAGCTGAAGTCATCGTGGTGCACAGCCTGCAACTCCCGCTCGCGCTGGGACGGCGACCTGACCCGTACGGCACTGGGCCCGACCTGTCCCGGGTGCGGGGAGCGCGCCCTGCGGCCCGACATCGTGTGGTTCGGCGAGATCCCCTACCGGATGGACGAGATCGAGAGGGCGCTGATGATCGCCGACCTGTTCGTTTCGATCGGCACGTCGGGAGCGGTCTACCCGGCCGCCGGGTTCGTCGAGATCGCGGCGGCGTACGGCGCCCGCACGCTGGAGCTCAACCTGGTCCCGTCCGAGGGCAGCCACATGTTCGACGAGGCGCGCCACGGCCCGGCGGGGCTCCTCGTCCCGGCCTGGGTCGAAGAACTCCTGGGCTAGCTCGCGCCAGTTCAGCCTAGGCGAGACCGCGCTGGTCGACGTACTCCTGCACGATCAGGTCGATGCTCTGGTCGACGCTGACCACGACGCCGTGCTCGTCGGGCGCCAGCGGCTCCAGGGTCGCGAACTGCGAAGTCATCAAGGAAGCCGGCATGAAGTGGCCGGGTCGCGACGCCTGCCGCCGTTCGATCACCTCGCGGTCGCCTTCGAGCAGCAGGATGTCCAACCCGTCCGGTCCCGGGGTGTGACGGCGCAACTGGTCGCGATACTGGCGGCGAAGTGCCGAGCACGCCATCACCCCACCGTCGCGGTGGTCGGCCAGCCACTCGCCGATCACGTCCAGCCAAGGGTAGCGGTCGGTGTCGTCCAAGGACTCACCGCGCGACATCTTTGCGACGTTGGCCGCGGGGTGGAAGTCGTCGCCGTCGGCGAACGGCACCCGCAGCCGCTGGGCCAGCGCGGCCCCAACAGACGACTTGCCCGAGCCTGAAACCCCCATCACGACCACCGGTGCTGGCATGAAGGTTTCGTTCCCGGATGCGGGGCACTTCATGCGGCTCACCCCTCAGGGAGTTCGGCGAAAGCCTTCTTGGTCGCCGAATACCAGGCCATCGACTTCTTCGGGTGCTTCTAGCCCCCTTCATCTCCCGGCGCGCCTCCTCGTGCGACTGGTCGCCGGCCTCTCCGCTCCGTTCGTGGTCACAGGGACCGCCCAGGTTACGACACGTCATGGTCTTCAACGGGTTCTCCGTCGAGTCGTGCTGTCCTGGAGCTCCATGGCATCCGCCTTTTCGTCCACTCTCAGATCAGTCCAGCCACATCGCCATGCCGATGGACTTCCCACGCTTCTCGGTGAACCCATGGTGGGCATAGAGCCGTCGTCCGGGCGGGTCCGCCAGCAAGGACACGAAGACTCCCGGTGGTGCGACAGCTCGAATCCGGTCGACCAGGGCAGTACCAGGGCAGTCAGGATCTGGTCGCCGAGGCCGCGCCGCTGGTGATCGGGAAGCACCGCCAAGCCCGCGAGCAGGGCGGAAGCGAACGGGTGATCCCCCGAGGGCGAGATTGAGACATAGCAGCACGGGCCGATGCTTGGCGTCTGCCGTTCTCAGATCAAGACGCTAGTCTCTTGGCCATGCTTCAAGACGTACGCGAGTTTATCGACCGCCTCAACGTCGAGGGTCACAGGATCGGCGAGGACCACGACGACGACCCCATCCTGCTGGGCCCCGACGGGCGAGCGGTCGACACCTGGCGCGAGAACTTTCCCTACGAGGAACGGATGAGCCGCGAGGAGTACGACGAGCTCAAGTACTTGCTCCAGGTTGAGCTGTTGAAGTTCCAGAACTGGGCTGCCGAGAACCAGAGCAAACACGTGATCCTGTTCGAGGGCCGAGACGCGGCGGGCAAGGGCGGGACGATCAAGCGGTTCATGGAGCACCTGAACCCGCGCTACGCCCGAATGGTCGCGCTGACCAAGCCGAGTGACCGCGAGCAGAACCAGTGGTACTTCCAGCGCTACGTGCAGCATCTTCCGACGGCCGGCGAGATGGTGTTGTTCGACCGGTCTTGGTACAACCGCGCCGGAGTCGAGCGAGTAATGGGATTCGCCTCGACTCCGGAGTATCAACAGTTCGTCACCCAGGCGCCCCGGTTCGAACAGATGCTGGTCGACAGCGGAATCTCGCTGACGAAGTTCTGGTTCTCGGTCACCCAGTCCGAGCAGCGCACGCGCTTCATCATCCGTCAGGTCGATCCCGTCCGGCGGTGGAAGCTCTCGCCGATCGACCTGAAGTCGTTGAGCAAGTGGGAGGACTACACCGAGGCGAAGGAGGAGATGATTCGGCAGACGGACACGACGTGGGCTCCGTGGACCACGATCAAGAGCAACGACAAGAAGCGGGCCCGGGTCAACGCGATGCGCTACTTCCTGTCCCGCTTCGACTATGAGGGACGAGACCACGATCTCGTCGATGAGCCGGACCCGAAGATCGTCCAGCGTGGCATCGACGCGGTCGGGGACTGAGAGCCGACCAGGGTCCGTGTTCGTCCAGGAGTAGGAGACAGTGGGGGATCTTCTGGCTAGGTAGCCGAAAACCCCACACTGTCGGGTCGATCCATGCCGATCCGCCTCAGTCGGCGACCACGGCCCCCGCGTGCGCGGGGAGCAGCAGCGCCGTACCGTCCAGTTCCGCCGCGGACGGCGTGCTGAACAGCAGCTCATGGGCACCCGCACCGACGTCGACCGACACCGGCTCGTCGCTGACGTTGACCACAACGAGCAGCCCGCCGCGGCGCATCGTGAGCACTCCACGCTCCTCGTCGGCCACGCAGCTGACGTTGCGCAGGTCCGGGTCGGTCAGCTCGACGCGCTCGCGCCGCAACGACGCCAGGCGGCGGTACACGTCCAGGAGCCGAGCATGGCGACCGGAGTCGACCTCGCTCCAGTCCAACCGGGAGCGTTCGAAGGTCGCCGGGTCCTGCGGATCGGGGACCACGGCCGGGTCCCAGCCCATCGCGGCGAACTCGGCGATGCGGCCCTCGGCGACCGCGCGTCCCAGGTCAGCCTCCGGATGCGAGGTGAAGAAGCAGAACGGCGTCGACGCCGCCCACTCCTCGCCCTGGAACAGCATCGGGGTGAACGGCGAGGTCATCGTCAACAGCGCCGCGCAGGCCAGCTGGTCGTCGTCCAGCGACGCCGCCAACCGGTCGCCACGGGCGCGGTTGCCGATCTGGTCGTGGTTCTGGTTCGCCACCACCAGCCGCCAGCCGGGCATCGCGTTCACGTCGATCGGGCTGCCGTGCGTACGGCCGCGGAACGTGGACCAGGTGCCGTCGTGGAAGAAGCCCCTCTCGATCACCTTGGCCAGCGCCGACAGCGGCGCGAAGTCGGCGTAGTAACCGTCGTTCTCACCGGTCAGCGCTACGTGCACGCCGTGGTGGAAGTCATCGCTCCACTGCGCGTCGAGGCCGTAGCCGCCCGCCCCACGCGGCCGGATCAGCAGCGGATCGTTGAGGTCGGACTCGGCGATCAGGGTCAGCGGTCGGCGCAGGTGCGCGGACAGCGCCGCCGCCTCGACGGCCATCTCCTCCAGCAGATGCACGGCTGAGGAGTCCTCGAGCGCGTGCACGGCGTCCAGGCGCAGCCCGTCGACGTGGAAGTCGCGCAGCCACATCGTCACGTTGTCGAAAATGTAGCGGCGTACCTCGGCCGAGTCCTCGCCGTCGAGGTTGACCAGCGATCCCCAGGTGTTGGAGCCCTCGGACTTCAGGTACGGGCCGAACATCGGCAGGTAGTTTCCTGACGGGCCCAGGTGGTTGTGGACCACGTCCTGGATGACGCCGAGCCCCGCCTGGTGGCAGCCGTCGACGAAGCGGCGGTAGCCCTCGGGGCCGCCGTACGGCTCGTGCACCGCCGACCACAGCACCCCGTCGTACCCCCAGTTGTGCTCGCCGTTGAATGCGTTGACCGGCATCAGCTCGACGAAGTCGACCC
>JBBPYJ010000203.1:0-2348 GCA_038200025.1 Propionibacteriales bacterium
GACTTCTTCACCCGCTCCCAGAACTGGATCGCAACATTGGGTGCTAGGTCGTTGACGAAACTGGCGTCTGGGGTGCTGGCGTCTTGAGGGCTGGGCATCTGCTCTGGTGTGTCCTCACTCGCGAGGGAGGGCGCGACGGGGATGCTGGCCGCACCCCGTGGGGCGAACTGGTTGGTCAGTACCCTAGGCCACCTGGTTACGCGGCGGCGGCACAACGCGACTCCGCGTCCTAACTTGCCCCGCGGCCGGGATCGCTTGCCGCTTTGGAAAGTGACGTGATAACTTTCCAAGATGGCAAACGATAGCAACACCGACCCGTTGGCTGAGCAGCTGAAGGCGATTGAGCGCGGCGAGGTCGCCGCCTGGGTTGAATACCCGCCGACGTCGGTCACCTGGCCGATCGCCTACGGCGTCTGGGTCGCGGCGTTGGTGGCTGCCATCGGCTACCTCGGCGGTTTCGTCCAAGCGGGCGCGGAGTTGGTCCTCCTCTTGCTGATGGGCGCGGCCCTCGGCTGGGACCGGCGGCGCCGTGGCACCTACCCCAGCGGCAAGCCGCCCCGTGACCTGCTCCCGGCCATGTACAAGATGGTCGCGGGGGCCCTCGTGGTCACCGCGGTGTCCTACGTGATCGGAGTCCAGGTCGGGGTGTGGCCGGCGGCCGTTTTTGCGGGGATCTCCGCGTGGACGGTTGTCTACTTCTACGAACGCGAGTACGCCGCCGTCGCGGCCCGAGTGCGCGCCCGACTGTCGTGACCCCCGGCCCGGGCTCGGCTTCCAACCCGGCCTCGACCTCGGCCCTGGACGGCCTGGATCCGCTGCTCAATGCGCCCAAGCGGTTGGCGATCCTGGCCGTGCTGAGCGGGTCGTCCTCGACCGACTTCACCTTCATGCGCGACCATCTCAAGATCAGCGACTCCGACTTGTCCAAGCAGGCCGCCGCCCTGGAGGCGGCAGACTACCTGTCGATAGCCAAGAGAGGCCGCGGTCGTGGGGCGCTCACGGTCTACAAGATCACCAGGTCCGGTCGGCAGGCGTACGAGAGGCATCGCGCCGCGCTGCGGAACCTCTTGGAGAACTGACTGGCACCTGACTGCACCTCGGCGAGTCAGTCCTGGACGGCCTTGACGATGGTGATGCAGCGGGTGATCCACTCCCGATCGGATTCGGTGAGCGCTCGCCCGGGTCGCTGGTTGTCCTGCACCGTCCACGAGGCGTTCAGCATGGTGCGCACGACCACCCAGTCCCGGGCCCGGTCCTCGTCGAGCTCGGCGGTGTCGACAAGGGTGTGGAACCGCCGTCGCAGCAGGATGCGCAGATCCGGGCCGACGATCTCGTCCCACCGGTTCCACAGCATCGGCGCCGGCTCGTAGTGGGGGTCCCCCGACATCGGCTTGGGGTCGATCACTGTCCAGCTCTCCCGATGGCCGGCGAGGACATTGTGGTCGTGCAGGTCGCCGTGGACCAGGGTGCCGGTGCTGTCCGGGTCGTCGACCAGCGCTCGTCCCAGATGCAGCGTCTGCTCCACAAGCCGACGCGGCAGCAGTCCGTCTCGCGGCAACCCTGCCAGGTCGTCGAGCCACTGCGCGACGTACGACGTGATGGTGCGCAGCTGCGGCAGCGCGGGTCGGTGGATCCGGGCGTACAAGCCGCCGACCACCTCGGCCGCCTCGATGTAGTCCAGCGTGGAGAGGTCCTCGGTGTGCAGCCGCTCCAGCAGCAGCGCTCGTCGGTGCGGGTCGGCCCGGAGCAGCTGCACGGTCCCCCGGCCGGCCCAGTGCTGCAGAGCCAGCGCCTCGTGCTCGGACTCGTCGTCTCCTGGATAGCTCAGCTTCAGCACTGCAGGACGACCGGCTTCGGTGCGGACCGCGGCGACGAGGGAGCAGTAGCCGTGCCACACCGGACCGTCAAGATCCAAGGCCCACTCGTCGGCGACCTGCGCGGTCAGCCGAGCGAGGGAGTCGAGCCAGGCGGCCCAGTCGGGCCCGAGCCGCCGCTGGTCGTCGAGCCCCTGCGGGACCACCACCTGCTGCACCGCAGGAGCCCTACTTCTTGGCTGTCTTGTCCGTCGGGCCGGTGGTGGAGAGTGCGGCGATGAAGGCTTCCTGGGGAACCTCGACCCGGCCCACCATCTTCATCCGCTTCTTGCCCTCCTTCTGCTTCTCCAGCAGCTTGCGCTTGCGACTGATGTCGCCGCCGTAGCACTTGGCCAGCACGTCCTTGCGGATCGCGCGGATCGTCTCCCGGGCGATCACCCGGGCCCCGATCGCCGCTTGGATGGGCACCTCGAACTGCTGGCGCGGGATCAGGTCCTTGAGCGTGCCGGCCAGCATCACGCCGTACGAGTAGGC
>JBBPYJ010000204.1:0-5623 GCA_038200025.1 Propionibacteriales bacterium
CATCGACGGATTCGAGGACCTCGGCGCCAACGGCGTCACCTACGTGATCTGCGTGGACACCGCACCGTGTGGGGCGGCGGCGGACGCCCTGTTGCAGCAGGATTCGATCTCCCGGCCCCCCGCCAGCCTCGAGGTGGACGTCAAGTCGGTATTGGCCAAGGTGTTCGCCGACGAGGCTGACGCCGGCATCGTCTACGCCACCGATGCCGTTGCCTCAGGCGACGGCGTCCAGGCGTTCGAGATCCCCGGCTCGAACGAGCATCAAAACGCCTATTCGATCGCGGCGTTGCAGCAGTCTGAGTCGCCGGAGTTGGCGGCTGCATTCATGGAGCTGGTGCTCTCCGAGAGCGGACAGTCGGTGCTGGACAAGGCCGGCTTCGGCGCGCCGGCCCTGACCGAGGGGACCGGCAGACCCTGATGAGTTGGCCGCAGATGAAGCCGGATGGTCAGCTGAAGAGGACGGTCAGATGACCACGACAGCGAGGACCCCGCGAGGAGCCCTCGGACAGCCTCCGGCGCTGCTGTTGATCCCTGCGGTGGTCGCAGCCGTATTCCTGGCCGCACCCCTGGTCACTCTGGTCGCGGCCACCCCATGGTCGCAGTTCCTCGGACTGCTGGGCTCCGAGGTGGTGCGCGACGCCCTGGCGATCACCGCGTTCACCTCGTTGGCAACGGTCGTATCCTGCCTGGTGCTCGGCACGCCGCTGGCGTGGCTGCTGGCCAGGGTCGACTTCCGCGGTCGATCGCTGGTGCGGGCGATCGTCACCGTCCCCCTGGTGCTGCCACCGGTAGTCGCCGGCGTGGCGCTGGTGACCGCGCTGGGCCGCAACGGGTTGATCGGCGGACCGTTGCGCGACCTGACCGGCGTCACCCTGCCCTACACCACGACGGCCGTCGTGCTCGCTCACACCTTCGTCTCGATGCCGTTCTACGTGTTGGCCGTGGAGGGAGCACTGCGCGCCTTCGGGGAGGAGTACGACGTGGTGGCCGCCACCCTGGGCGCGAGCAGGTGGACCACCTTCCGGTGGGTGACCCTGCCCCTGGCACTCCCGGGCATCGCGGCCGGCAGCATCCTGGCCTGGGCCAGATCGTTGGGCGAGTTCGGCGCGACGATCACCTTCGCGGGCAACTACCCCGGCAGCACCCAGACAATGCCCAGCCTGATCTACGGTGCCCTGCAGTCCGACCCGGCGGTGGCCCGCACCCTGAGCATGATCCTGCTGGTCTGCTCCATCGGCATCTTGGCCATGCTGCGCAACAAGTGGCTGGTGCGTCCATGAGATCCGGGACCTCCCAGGCACCCCAGACCCTGCGGGCCACTGTCGAGGTGCCCGGTCGGGTGTCGGCCTCGTTGTCGGCCGAAGCCGGCGACGTGCTGGCCGTGATCGGCCCCAACGGTGCGGGGAAGACGACGCTGTTGCGCGCGCTGGCGGGCATCGTGGAGTCCACCGGCGAGATCGAGGTAGCCGGCCGATCGTGGACCGATCCCCCATTGCCGATCCGCGAGCGCCGGATCGGACTGGTCTTCCAGGACCAGGCCCTCTTCCCACACCTTAGTGCCCAGGACAACGTCGCGTTCGGACTGCGCAGTCGCGGCGTCAAACGGTCTGCCGCGAGCCAACCGGCCAAGGACTGGCTGGAGCGACTCGGGATCGGGCATCTGGCCAGCCGTCGGCCGCGCGAGCTCTCGGGGGGTCAGGCGCAACGCGTCGCGATCGCCCGCGCCCTGGCCACCGAACCCGAGCTGCTGTTGCTCGACGAGCCGTTCGCGGGTCTTGACGTCGGGGTGGCCACCGAGCTGCGCCTCGAGCTGGCGCGCCATCTTGCGGCGTACGACGGGATCACCTTACTGGTCACCCACCACGCGCTGGACGCCCTCACCCTGGCCAACCGGGTGCTGGTTCTCGATGAGGGACGGGTGGCCCAGGTCGGTACGCCGACCGATGTCGCCGCGCGACCGCACACAGAGCACGTCGCCAGGCTGGTCGGGCTCAATGTGCTGCGTCATGGCGACCGCTTCAGTGCCTTCAGCCCGACCGCCGTCACCGTCTCGCTCGCCGAGCCGACCGGCTCGGCCAGGCTGCGGTGGCACGGACGGGTGCTCAGCGTGGTGCCGCACGGCGAGGCCCTGCGCGTCTTGGTCGACGCCGAGCCGCAGCTGCTGGCCGACGTCACCCCCGCCGCAGCCGCCGAGCTCGGCCTGATGGCCGGTGCGTCAGTGTGGCTCGCGGTCAAGGAGACCGCGGTGGAGACCTACGCCGCCCCCACCAGAGTCGAGCTGCCGGGTTAGGGTCTGGCCATGGAACCCCGCTCACTCGACAACACCCGCCCCGACCGCAACCTGGCCATGGAGCTGGTCCGGGTCACCGAGGCGGCCGCGATGGCAGCCGGGCGCTGGGTCGGCCGTGGCGACAAGCTGGGCGCCGACGACGTCGCGGTCAAGGCGATGCGCAAGACCATCTCCGGGATCGGTATGCAGGGCACCGTGGTCATCGGGGAGGGCGAGAAGGACAACGCGCCGATGCTCTTCAACGGCGAGAAGGTCGGCGACGGCACCGGACCCAAGTGCGACGTGGCTGTGGACCCCATCGACGGCACCACCCTGACCGCCAAGGGCATGAGCAACGCGATCGCCGTGCTGGCCGTCTCGCCGCGCGGATCGATGTACGACCCGTCCGCGGTGTTCTACATGGAGAAGCTGGTCACCGGGCCCGAGGCCGCCGACGTCGTCGACATCCGGCTGCCGGTCGCCGAGAACATCCACCTGGTCGCGAAGGCCAAGGGCTCCAAGCCGGCCGACATCACCGTGGTGCTGCTGGACCGGCCGCGTCACCAGGATCTGGCCGACGAGATCCGCAAGACCGGAGCCCGCATCAACTTCATCGTCGACGGCGACGTCGCCGGCGCGGTGATGGCCGCCCTGCCCGACACCGGCATCGACCTGCTGCTCGGCATCGGCGGCACTCCCGAGGGCATCATCACCGCGTGCGCGGTCAAGTGCACCGGCGGGGTGATCCAGGGCCGGTTGTGGCCCACCGACGACGAGGAGCGTCAGCGCGCCCTGGACGCCGGCCATCAGCTGGACGACGACCACATCCTGACCACCGACGAGCTGGTCACCGGCGACGACTGCTTCTTCGCCGCGACCGGGATCACCGATGGCGAGCTGATGAAGGGCGTGCGCTACCGCGCCGGCGGCGCGTCGACGCATTCCTTGGTGATGCGCTCGCGCAGCGGGACGATCCGGTCCATCAGCAGCCAGCACCAGCTGGCCAAGCTCGGCGCCTACGCCCCTCATGAGGTCTGAGGACGCCGCGTCTCACTCGACATGGTCGCCGCCCGGGCCGCGGCCAGGGCGACCAGCACCTGGTCCTGGACCCGCCAGTCCACGCACGGGCCAGCAGTGTCAGGGAACTGTCCGGAGCCAGGAAACCCGGGATCACGACGACCGGATGTTCCCGGCGCGGCATTGGCTGGCTGAGGTGAGGTAGCGCCGCGCCCAGGTCCGGGTCAGGTAGCGCCCGCCCTCGGTGACCACGCTGACCTCGCCGAGAGCCCCCAACAGCCGGCGGTCCGGGGGAGCCTCCGGTCGCAAGAACGGCGCCATCGTCATCACCGGGCGGTAACCTGAATGGCGTGACTGTGCAGGATTCCACGCCCCCACCCGGCTTCTCACAAGAGTACGTCGCTCCGGTCTCGGTTGATATCGAGATCTGCTACCAGACCTTCGGCGACCCGAGTGATGAGCCGCTGCTGCTGGTGATGGGACTCGGTGCCCCGATGACCTGGTGGGCCCCGGCCCTGTGCGAGGAGCTGGCCGACCGTGGGTTCTTCGTCATCCGCTACGACAACCGCGACACCGGCCGGTCCAGCCGGGTCGACGTCCCGGTCAGCCGCGGCACCCTGATCAGAGCCTTTGCGGGCAAAGGCCGCGCGCGCGGCAAGCCGGCGTACACCCTGTCGGACCTGGCCGCGGACGCCTGCGGTCTGCTGGACCACCTGGGTCTGCCGGCCGCGCACGTGACCGGCGTCTCGATGGGTGGCATGATCGCCCAAACCCTGGCCATCGAGCATCCGTCGCGAGTGCTCTCCCTCACCTCCATCATGTCGACCACCGGCAAGAGGTCGGTCGGTTGGCAGAATCCGCGGCTGGTGCCGGTCCTGCTTGCCAGTCGCGGCGTCGATCGAGAGGCGTACGTCGCCAGCGCGGTGCGCACCTGGGAGCTGATCGGCTCTCCGGGCTACCCACCCGACCCGACGGAGATCCGCACCCGTGCCGGTGACACCTTCGACCGCGGGGTCAGCGCCTCGGGAGTGATGCGTCAGATGCTGGCTATCGTGCATCAGCCCAATCGGACCGCTGGGCTGCGTGGGCTGACGATGCCGGCAACGGCTATTCACGGCACCGCCGACCCGATGGTGCACGTGTCCGGTGGCCGAGCGACGGCGGCAGCGATTCCGGGCGCGGAGCTGGTGCTGATCGAGGCGATGGCGCACGACCTCCCGCCCGCGCTGTTCGAGGCCTTCGCCGCCGCGATCCGTCGGACGGCTGATCGCGCCGATAGATCAGCTCCCAACAGCGCCTGAAATGCGACGTGGCACCCCACCAGAAGGCGGGGCGCCACGTTGGCGCTCGAGTGAAAACTAGCTCAGTCGGAGAGCCGAGCCCCGGTGTCGGTGTCGAACACGTGCACGCTGTTGGGATCGGTGGTGACGTGGACGGTCTCACCCTTCTTCACGTGGTCGCGACCGCTGATCCGAAGGATGATGTTGGACGGGGTGCCCTCGACTCCGCTGGTGCCGTAGACGAACCCGTCGGCGCCAAGTTCCTCGACGACAGTCACCTTGACGGGCAGGCCGCCGTCGTTCTCGGAGACCAGGCGCCACGCCTCGGGCCGCACACCGACGGTGATGTTGCCGTTCATCTTCTTCTCGGCAGTCGGGTCCACGGGCACTGCGAACTCGCCGATCATGGCCTTGCCGTCCTTGGCCTTGGCTTCCATCAGGTTCATCTGGGGGGAGCCGATGAAGCCGGCGACGAACAGGTTGACGGGCTTGTCGTAGAGGTTCAGTGGGGTGTCGACCTGCATCAGCTCACCCAACTTCATGACCGCGACCCGGTCTCCCATGGTCATGGCCTCGACCTGGTCGTGGGTGACGTAGACGGTGGTGACGCCGAGGTCGGCCTGGAGCTTGGCGATGTCGGTGCGGGTCTGCACGCGCATCTTCGCGTCCAGGTTGGACAGCGGCTCGTCCATGCAGAAGACCTGCGGGGACCGGACGATGGCGCGACCCATGGCCACCCGCTGGCGCTGACCACCCGAGAGGGCCTTGGGCTTGCGCTCGAGGAACTCTTCGAGACCGAGGATCTTGGCGGCATCGGCGACACGCTTGTTGCGCTCGTCGGTGGGCACCTTGGCCATCTTCAGGGCGAAGCCCATGTTGTCGGCCACGCTCATGTGCGGGTAGAGCGCGTAGTTCTGGAAGACCATCGCGATATCGCGGTCCTTGGGGGCCACGTTGGTCACGTCGCGGTCGCCGATGAAGATCTTGCCGTCGTTGACCTCCTCCAGACCTGCCAGCATCCGCAGCGAGGTGGACTTCCCGCAGCCCGAGGGTCCGA
>JBBPYJ010000205.1:0-12857 GCA_038200025.1 Propionibacteriales bacterium
GACCCCGGTCTCGATCTCGCTGATCAACTGCAACTCCCCACTGCACTGGGATGACCGGATGCTGGAGTCGCTGTTCGAGTACGCCACGGCCGCCCAGCCGGTCGTCCTGACCCCGTTCATCCTGATGGGCGCGATGTCGCCGGTGACCATTCCGGCCGCGCTGGTCCAGCAGATCGTCGAGGCGCTGTCCGGCATCGCGTTGGCGCAGCTGATCAACCCGGGCTGCCCGGTCATCTTCGGGTCGTTCCTGTCCAACATCGACATGCAGTCCGGGTCGCCCACCTTCGGCACCCCGGAGTCGGGCATCGGGCTGCTGTGCACCGGCCAGATCGCCCGGCGCTTCGGGCTGCCGTTCCGCACAGGCGGTGGGCTGACCTCCTCGCAGGTGCCGGACGCGCAGGCCGGCTACGAGGCGATGATGACGATGATGCCGACCTTCCTGGCCGGTGCCAACTGGGTGATGCACTCGGCCGGCTGGCTGGAGGGCGGGCTCGTCGCGGGCTTCGAGAAGTTCATCGTCGACGCCGAGATCCTGCAGATGCTCAAGCACGAGTTCACCCCTCTGGAGATCGACGAGGCCTCGATGGCCTTCGACGCCCATGAGGAGGTCGGCCACGGCGGGCACTTCCTCGGGGCGATGCACACCATGGAGCGCTTCCGCACCTGCTTCTACCGGCCGATGCTGTCCTCCTCGGACAACTACGACCGCTGGATGCGCAACGGCGGCAAGGACACCGCCGCCCGCGCCACCGATATCTACAAGAAGCGCCTGGAGGAGTACGAGAAGCCGCCGCTGGACGAGTCGATCCGCGCCGAGCTCGAGGAGTACGTCGTACGCCGCCGCCACGAGTTGGGCGACTGAGTCCAGCAGCCCGCGAGACCTGTTCCCGGATAGTCCCTAGCAAACGGCACCAGTTGCGAGCCTAGAACGGTGCGTTGCGCTAGGGACTATCTGGGTCGGGACGGACCGGGGTGCGGTCAGAGCCGGACAACAACTCCACGATCTCGATCACCCCGCTGTGGTCCAGACCCCCGCGGCCGGTGGATGTCATGGCGCCGAACAGCTGGTCCACCAGCGCAGCCACCGGCATCGCGACTCCCACCGACCGGGCGGACTCCAGGACGAAGCCGAGATCCTTGTGCTGGAAGGCGGCTGCCCCTCCTGCCTCGAAGTCGCCGGTGAGGTAGCGCGAGCCCTTCTCGTCGAGCAATCGGGAGCCCGCGTAGCCGCCGGCGAGGACCTCCAGCAGCATCTCGGCGTCGAGACCGGCATGTCGAGCCAGTGTGACCGCTTCGGCCAGCGCGCTCAGCGTCGTCGCCACGATCGACTGGTTGCAGGCCTTCGCGAGCTGCCCTGACCCGATCGGACCCAGGTGTCGCACCGTGCTGCCGACCGCGTCGAGGATCGCGTCGAGCTTCTCGACGTCGGCGGCCTCGCCACCGACCATTACCGACAACGAGCCGGCGCGAGCACCCTCGACCCCACCGCTCAGCGGGGCGTCCACGACCCGATGTCCGCGCTCGACAACGTCGGCGGCCCAGGCGACCAGCCGCGGCGGCGAGACGGTGCCCATCACCACGATCAGGGTGCCGGGCTCAGCTCGGGACAACAAGCCCTCCGGGCCGTCCACCACCTCGACCACCTCGGGCAGATCCGGCAGCACCGTCAGGATCACCGGGTGCTCGGCGCCGAGTTCTGCCAGCGTGGGAACCACCCTGACCGCAGTCTCGGCGAGCGAATCGGGCAGCGTGCCGGACCGGGTCCAGATCGTGACCGCGTAGCCGGTGCGAGCCAGGTTGGCCGCCAGCGGCGCTCCCATCCGACCAGCGCCGACCAGGCCGACTCGCTGGGACTCAGGCATGAGGCGAGGGTAGTGGTCCGTGGGCAGCGGCGCAGTCCCGGCTGTCGGTTGGTCGCCGGTGTCGGTGGGACGATAGCGTTGCGCGATGAGCAACGGGACCGCCGCTGAGAGTCGCGACGACCGGGCCGCGGCCCCACCGATGGCGCCACCCGTGCCCGGCGTGCAGTCGGTCGACCGGGCGCTGTCGATCCTCGAGACCCTGGCCAGGTCCGGCGAGCTGGGAGTCACCGAGCTGGCCGACGGGCTGGGTGTGCACAAGTCCACGGCCTTCCGACTGGTGGCGACGTTGGAGGCGCACGGCCTGGTCGAGCAGACCGAGGAACGCGGCAAGTATCGCCTCGGGGTGGGGCTGCTGCGGCTGGCCGGCGCCACCACCGCCCGGCTGGACGTCGTTCAGGAAGCCCGCTCGATCTGCCGCAAGCTCGCTGCCGACACTCGTGAGACGGTCAATATCGCGGTGCTCGCCGACGGAGCGGCGCTGTATCTCGACCAGGTGGCCGGGGCCAGCGCCCTGCAGTCGCACAACTGGGTCGGCCAGCACATCCCTCTTCACGCCACCAGCAACGGCAAGGTGCTGTTGAGCAGTCTCGACACCGACGAGCAGACGCGGGTGCTGAAGTCGCTGGCGGCGTACACCTCGCTGACGATCACCAAGCGCGGCGAGCTGCGCACCGAGCTCGCGATCGTGGCCGAACAGGGGTACGCCGTAGCGGTCGACGAGCTCGAGATCGGACTGACCGCGGTGGCGGCACGGATCCGCAACGCGCACGGCGACGTGATCGCCTCGATGAGCGTGAGCGGTCCGACTTTCCGGCTCGACGACGACCGGTTGCCGGCCGTCATCGACCTGCTCGTCGAGGCCGCTGACGAGGTCTCGCGTCGTCTCGGCTGGGGCAGTAGCTGAGTCGCTGACCTGCTCAGAGCGCAGCCAGGGCCGAGCGCAGGAACTCCCCCTCCACCCCGTCCAGGTCGACGACGTAGTCGGAGTGGAACGAGTCGACGGTGAACTTGTCGGGCTCACGACGCGGTGTGTCAGGTGAGCACACCAACAGGTCCAGGCGGTGGCCGAGCAGCGCGGCGATGGCGGTCTCGTTGTGCGCCGGGTAGGTCTCGGTGGTGATCACCAGGACCCGCTGGGGGCGGGCGGCCAGAGCAGTGTGGAACATCGCGCTGCCTGCGAATCCCGCCACCACACCGGCACCGGCGACCAGGCGAACCTGCTCGGCGAGCGGCAGCCGCTCGGGGCTGATGACCGTGAAGCCGGCATCGACGAAGAGCCTCTCGACCTCGGGGCCGTTGCGGCACACGCGCTTGTCGCCGGCACGGGTGAGGAAGACCCGATCTGGGCCGGGACCGGGGAGCCCGTCGGAACTGAAATGGGCACCGATCCGACCCCAGGTCTGTGCCATCACGGGGTGCACGTATCGGCCGATGGTGTAGGCCGAGGTGGCCGCGAGCAGTCGCTCGACCCGCACCGGCTCGGTGGCGACGTGGATGTCTTCGAGGGACACACCCCCGGCTTCGAGCAGGTCGGCGTTCCACGCAGGCAGGGCTGCCCCCGGCGTCTCGGTCGGGGCGAAGACCAGAGCCCGCAGGTCGGGATCCCGGCGCTTCGCCTCGTGCCAGCCCCACAGGTGCGCGACCTGCTCGGTGATCGCGTGCCCAAAATGCCCCGCTACGTGGGTGTCGAGGTGGAACCAGCTGCCTCTCAACGTGGGCACGGGGTCCGCCGGCTTCCTGACGAACCGCGCCGTCCAGTCCTCCAGGGCGGGGTTCTGAAGTCGCGGCTGGAGGTTGTCGCGGAAGCTCTCGGGGGTCACAAAGGTGCCGACGTACGCCGCCTGACGGGGCAGGCAGACGGCGTCGTAATACTCCCGAAGCGACAGCGGCGGTGTCTCGAAGTGCGCCGGCAGATCGTTCAGAGGTGTTGGTCGGCTGGACCGGATCACCGCCCGTGTCGTCCAGGACTCGGCCGGCAAGGTCAGAATCGTCTGGTCGGGTCCACCTCGCCGCCGGAGTACGTCGTCCATCACGGGATCGTGCAGTTTGGCCAGCATCGAGACCTCGTTGACCGCGACCAGCAGCCGCCCCTCTACCCGTACCTCGGCAGCTAGGGCCAGGGTCGCCGCGTCCCGGCGCCTCTTCGCCCGGCGCGGGGGCAGCTGGGAATCACCGGTCACGAGGGCGGCTCGCAGCGTGGCGAGGTGATCGACCCAGGCGACGACCTGCTCGTCGGCGGGATCGTCGAGCACCCCGACGAAGACCCCGCCGGTGCGCAGGTGCCCCAGCAGCGCGGCCAGCCGGTCGCAGACTCCGGGGCCACCCGCGTCGACCAGCAGGTCCAGTGGCGCCAGGGCGGCCAGGTGCAGGTGCAGCTCGTCGAGATCCAGCGATGCGTCGACGGCGTGCACGACGGTCTGCCCGGGCAGTTCCGAGGTGAGCTGGTCGATGTCCACGGTGGTGCCGGTCGGGTCAACCACGAAGGCCCCCACGACCGAGGGGTCTGCGCGCGACCATCGAGGCGCCGCGCTCGATAACGATCTCGACAGCAGCGCGGATATCTCCCCAGTCAACGCGCTCACCGGCCCTATTCTAGGCGGCGAGAACTGGGACGTGCTCACGTGAGCACCTTGACGGCGACAGGTCGCCAGCCGCATGCTCACACCACGTCGTTGCGGCATGAGCATCCGGGTTGCCTATGGTGCAACAAAGTTTCTGGAACCGAAGGGGCGCTCGTGCCGCTGCTCTATGTCAAAGGTCGTTGGGAGTCGGCGCGTGCCGGAGGGGTGCGGGAGATCCGCTGCCCGGCCGACGGCACCTTGGTCGCCGAGGTCGACGAGGCGAGCGCCGAGGACACCCTCGAAGCGATCGCGGCAGCTCGCGAGGCCTTCGACGACGGCGGCTGGACCGCCACCTCGGTGCGGGAGCGCGGCGAGGTCCTGCTGCGGGTCGCCGACCTGCTGCAGCGGGACAAGGCCGAGATCGCCCGGATGGAGAGCCTGGACACCGGCAAGCGGTTCGTCGAGAGTGAGTACGACGTCGACGACGTTACCAGCGTCTTCCGGCACTACGGCGAGGTCGGCTTGGCCGAGCAGTCCGACAACAGCGAGGACGAGGCGGCCCGCACGATCGATGTCGGTCGCGATGACGTGGTCAGCCAGGTCATCCACGAGCCGATCGGGGTCTGTGCCCTGATCACCCCGTGGAACTACCCCCTGCTCCAGGTCTCCTGGAAGGTCGCCCCCTGCCTGCTGGCGGGCAACACCTTCGTGCTCAAGCCCAGCGAGCTGACCCCGCACTCCGCAATCCACTTGATGCGCCTGCTCAACGAGGCCGGGGTGCCCGCGGGCGTGGCCAACCTGGTCTTGGGTGCGGGCCCCGATGCCGGTGCGCCGTTGTCCACCGACCCGCGCGTCGACCTGGTCTCGTTCACCGGCGGCGCCCAGACCGGCAAGCGGCTGATGGTCAACGCCGCGGACACCGTGAAGAAGATCGCTCTGGAGCTCGGCGGCAAGAACCCCAACATCGTCTTCGCCGACGCCGACTTCGACACCGCGGTGGACATGGCCTTGACGGCGGTGTTCCTGCACAGCGGCCAGGTCTGCTCGGCAGGTGCCCGGCTGATCGTCGAGGACAAGATCCACGACCGGTTGGTCGACGAGATCGTCCGACGCGCCGGTGACATCAGGCTCGGTGGGCCGTTCGACGACAACGCCCAGACCGGTCCGCTGATCTCGCAGGACCACCTCGACAAGGTCACGGCGTACGTCGACGCAGCGGTCGCCGACGGGGCCACGCTGCGCCTCGGCGGCAAACGGGTCACCACGAACGCGGCCGGCGACGACCTGAGCGCCGGCTTCTACTTCCCACCGACCGTGCTCGACGACGCCAACACGCAGATGGCGTGCACCCAGGAGGAGAGCTTCGGCCCGGTGCTCACCGTGGAGACCTTCAGCGCGTCGGGGGATGAGGACCTCGAGTCGGCTGCCGTCCGGATCGCCAACGACTCGGTGTACGGGCTGGCCGGCGCGGTGTGGACCACCGACGGCGCCCGGGCCGACCGGGTTGCCCGTCGGCTGCGGATGGGCACGGTGTGGATCAACGACTACCACCCCTACGTGGCCCAGGCCGAGTGGGGCGGCTACAAGCAATCCGGCATCGGCCGCGAGCTGGGGGCGGCTGGGTTCGAGGAATATCGCGAGACCAAGCACATCTGGCGCAACATCAAGTCCGAGCCGCAGGGCTGGTTCGGTGACGGCAGCACTGGGGAGGCCCACCAATGAGCAAGCACTACGACTACATCATCGTCGGCGGCGGGTCCGCCGGTAGCGCGCTGGCCAACCGGTTGAGTGCGTCGCCGACCACCCAGGTGCTGGTCCTGGAGGCCGGACACACCGACACCAAGCTCGACCCCTTCATCAACATGCCGGCGGCGCTGCCGTTCCCCATCGGGAGCCGCTTCTACGACTGGAAGTACAACTCCGACCCTGAGCCGGGTATGGGTGGTCGCTCGGTCTTCCACGCCCGCGGCAAGGTTCTGGGCGGCAGCAGCTCGATCAACGGGATGATCTTCCAGCGCGGCAACCCGCTGGACTACGAGCGCTGGGCCGCCGACCCCGGCATGGAGACCTGGGACTACCCGCACTGCCTGCCGTACTTCAAGCGGATGGAGACCCGGATCGGTCTCGAGGGCAAGCCGATCCCCGACGACTGGCGCGGCGGCGACGGTCCCCTGCTCCTGGAGATCGGGCCGGCGACCAACCCGCTCTTCGACGCCTTCTTCAAGGCCACCGAGGAGGCCGGCTTCCCGCGGACCGATGACGTCAACGGCTACCGGCAGGAGGGCTTCGGGCGCTTCGACCGCAACGTCTACCGCAGTCGGCGCTACTCTGCGGCTCGTGCCTACATCGACCCCGCCCGGGGCCGCACCAACCTGAAGATCGAAACGCTGGCCTACGTCACCAAGATCCAGTTCAAGGGAAAGAAGGCGGTGGGGGTCGACTACAAGCGCGCCGGCGTACCCCGTAGCGCCACGGCGACCGAGATCATCCTCTGCGGTGGCGCCATCAACACCCCCCAGCTGCTCCAGCTGTCAGGGATAGGAGACCGTGAGCACCTGGAGCCGCTGGGCGTGAAGATGGTCCACCACCTGCCCGGGGTCGGCCTGAATCTCCAGGACCACCTCGAGGTCTACGTCCAGTACGCGTCGAAGAAGCCGGTCTCGATCGCTCCCGGCCTGAAGTGGTTCCGCCGGCCCAAGATCGCCTTCGACTGGCTGTTCCGACGCAAGGGCCTGGGCGCCACCAACCACTTCGAGGGCGGCGGGTTCGCCCGCAGCAACGACGAGGTGAAGTGGCCCAACCTGATGTTCCACTTCCTGCCGATCGCGATCCGCTACGACGGGTCCGCACCGGAGAACCTGCCCAAGGGAGGCCACGGCTACCAGGTCCACGTCGGTCCGATGTACGCCGACACCCGCGGACACGTGTTGATCAAGAGCACCGATCCGAACGAGCACCCGAGCCTGCTGTTCAACTACCTCACCACCCCGACCGACCGCAGGGAGTGGGTGGAGACGATCCGTACCGCGCGCAAGATCCTCAACCAGCCCGCCTTCGACAAGTACAACGACGGCGAGCTCTCGCCGGGCCCGAGCGTGGAGACCGACGACGAGATCCTGGAGTGGGTCCGCAAGGACGCCGAGACGGCTCTGCACCCCTCGTGCACCGCGAAGATGGGCACCGGCGAGGACGCGGTCATCGACCCGCTGAGCATGCGGGTGTACGGCGTGGAGGGCCTGCGGGTCGTGGATGCCTCGGTGTTCCCCTACGTCACCAACGGCAACATCTACGCACCCGTCATGATGGTGGCCGAGAAGGCCGCCGACCTGATCCTGGGCAACGAACCGCTCCCGGCGATCGAGGTGCCGTACTACCGGCACGGCACCGAGAGCCCGCTCCATCCGGAGATCTCCACCCAGGGCGTCCCCTCATGACCGACAGTTCTGGGACCGACAGTGTGCTGAAGGTCGACGGACTGTGGAAGATCTTCGGACCGCGCTCGGACAAGATCATCGGTACGCCGGATGCGGACCTCTCCCGGGCCGACCTGAAGGCCAAGACCGGCAACGTGGTCGGCGTCAAGGACGTCTCCTTCGAGGTCGCTCCCGGCGAGGTCTTCGTGGTGATGGGGCTGTCCGGCTCGGGCAAGTCGACCCTGGTGCGGCTGTTGACCCGGCTGATCGAGCCCACGGCCGGCACGATCAACCTCAACGGCGTCGACATCACCTCGGCCTCCGAAGCCGAGCTGCGCGACGTACGCCGCAACCAGGTGTCGATGGTGTTCCAGCACTTCGGGCTGCTGCCGCACCGCCAGGTGATCGACAACGTGGCCTACGGGCTGGAGATCAGGGGCGTGAGCAAGAAGGAACGCCGCGCGAAGGCCGGTGAGATCGTCGACCTGGTCGGGCTGACCGGTTACGAGAAGTCCTACCCCGACCAACTCTCGGGCGGCATGCAGCAGCGCGTCGGGCTGGCCCGGGCACTGGCCGGCGACCCGGACATGCTGCTCTTCGACGAGCCTTTCTCCGCCCTGGACCCGCTGATCCGGCGCGACATGCAGAACGAGGTCATCCGGCTGCACTCCGAGCTGGGCAAGACGATGGTCTTCATCACCCACGACCTGTCCGAGGCGCTCAAGCTCGGTGACCGGATCCTGATCATGCGCGACGGAGCGGTCGTCCAGGTCGGCACGCCCGACGAGGTGGTGGCCCGACCGGCCGATGACTACGTCAAGGACTTCGTCTCCGAGGTGCCCAAGTCGCACGTGCTGCCGCTGAAGTGGGTGATGCGCGATCCGCGGCCCGGCGAGGCCCTGGACGGCCCGATCATGCCGGTGACCACCATCGTGTGGCACGCGGCCCGGGCCGCGATCGCCTCGCACTCCCCGGTCCGGGTCGTGGACGGCGACACCCTGGTCGGAGTGGTGGACCAGGAGGACATCATGCGGGTGGTCGTCGCGGAGGACGAAGCATGACCGCCACCATCGAGAGACCAAGTTCTGATCCGGGCCCGGAGCCCGGTCGACCCGTCGAGCCGGGCGCCGAGGCGCCGGTCGCCGAAGAGAAGAGCCTGAGCCGCTGGATTCCCGCGCTGGGGATCGTCGTGGTCTGGATCGTGGTGTGGTTCTTCACCAAGGGGACCAACACCCTGGCCCTGCCCGGTCGTGAGCACACCGACTTTCAGGACTCCCTGACCAGCTGGCAGAACGGCCTGCTGGCCAGCCGGGACACCAACCCGATCATGCAGGCCACGAACACGATCGCCGAGGCACTGCGCAGCGTCGTCAACTGGGTGCAACGCCTGGTCTCCGTGCCCGCGCTTCCTCGCCCGGTGCCCGAGATCGGCTGGCTCGGAGTGGTCGCGCTGGCTACCTGGATCGGGTACGCCGTGGCCAACTGGCGGATCGCCCTGCTGGTCTTCTTCTCCTTCTTGTCCTTCGGCGTCTTCGGCTACTGGAACGACGCGATGGATCTGCTGGTCGTGACCGGCATCGCCGTGGGTATCGCGGTGATCGTCGGGATGCCGCTCGCGGTGCTGATGGGCACCAGCCCGCGATCGAACCGGGTGATCACGCCGTTCCTGGACTTCCTCCAAACGATGCCGACCTTCGTCTACCTCTTGCCGATCGTGCTGTTCTTCGGCATCGGGACCCCGGCTGCGGTGACCTCCACCCTGCTCTACGCGCTGCCGCCGATCGTCCGGATCGCCGGCTTCGGCATCCAGGAGGTGGCTGCCACCACCATCGAGGCCACCGACTCCGCCGGCCAGACGTACTGGCAGCGGCTGCTCAAGGTGCAGATCCCGATGGCTCGCAAGACCATCATCGTGGGTCTCAACCAGACGATCCTGGCCGCGCTGTCGATGGCCACCATCGCCTCGTTCGTCAACGGCCCGGGTCTGGGTCGGCCGGTGCTGGACGGGCTGATCATCAACAACACCGGCAGGGCGTTCGTGCCCGGCGTACTGATCGTGGTGATGGCGGTGATGTTGGACCGCACGACGACCGCGGCCAGTGAGCGCTCGGAGAATGCCGCTCGCGGCGGCGGTGAGGACCCCCGACGGCGCCGGATCATCCTTGGTGTGGCTGGAGTCGTGGCTCTCGTGGGTGTCTACCTCTCCCGCACCTACATTGGTCTGGCCACCTTCCCGGAGTACGCCGCCGGCAATCGGCTCGCCGGCTGGACCAACGACTTCATGGGCTGGGTGACCGGCACCTTCGGCGGGGTGACCGAGGGCATCAAGAACGTCATCACCTACGGGCTGCTGAACC
The DNA here is from genome assembly GCA_038200025.1 of Propionibacteriales bacterium. Lineage (GTDB taxonomy): Bacteria > Actinomycetota > Actinomycetes > Propionibacteriales > Nocardioidaceae > Nocardioides. The sequence goes on from JBBPYJ010000205.1 coordinate 10,194, forward strand.
CGATGCAGTCCCTGCTGGCCCAGTCGCCGTGGTGGCTGGCGGCCCTGGCGATCGTCTCTCTCGCCTTCGTCTTCGGGCAGCTGCGGGCCGCTATGGTCGCGGTTGTCTGCTGCGCCGGGATGCTCGGCCTCGGCCTGTGGCACGACGCGATGATCACGCTCAACATGACGCTGGTGGCCACCGCGCTGGTGATGATCCTGGCCGTGGTCTTCGGGGTGTGGATGGCTCGCGACCCAAGGGTCGATCTCGGTATCCGGCCGATCCTGGACGCCGGCCAGACCATCCCGCCGTTCGTCTACCTGATCCCGGTGCTGGCCCTCTTCGGGCCGACTCGGTTCACCGCGATCGCCGCCGGCATCGTCTACGCGGCACCGGCGGCTATCAAGCTGGTCGCCGACGGCGTGAAGGGTGTTTCGCCTACCACCATCGAGGCGGGCCGCTCGACCGGGCAGACCACCTGGCAGGAGATCACCAAGGTCCAGCTGCCGATGGCCAAGGGGTCTTTGGTGCTGGCCGCCAACCAGGGCCTGCTCTACGTGCTGGCGATGGCCGTCATCGGCGGACTGGTCGGTGCCGGCGCGCTCGGGTACGACGTCGTCCTGGGCTTCGCGCGAAGCGAGGAGTGGGGCAAGGGTGCGGCGGCCGGTCTGACCATCGTGCTGCTCGGGGTGATGCTCGACCTGATCACCCGTGCCGCCGCCGAGAAGCGGCGAGACAACCCCGGGACCCGACGCGCGTTCAACGTCCGGCTGCCGATCGGCTCGCCGAAATGACAACATCACCAGACCCAACAATACCCGTCTCGGAATATCGCAGGTCTAAGGAGCAGTCTATGAGAAACGTCCGAAGCAGAAGCGTGCGATTGGGGGCACTCGCCGCCGTTGCCACGCTTGCGCTCTCCGCCTGTGGCGGGGGATCGATCGAGGAAGAGACCCAGGCCAACAAGGAAGCCGCAGCGGCTGGCGGCGGGGAGTGCGGCGACCTCAACATGGCCGTCAATCCGTGGGTCGGCTACCAGGCCAGCGCCTACGTGGTCGGCAATGTCGCCGAGAGCATCGGCTGCACCGTGAAGTACCAGGACCTCAAGGAGGACGTCTCCTGGCAGGGCTTCGGCACCGGCGACGTCGACGTGGTCATCGAGGACTGGGGTCACCCGGACCTGGAGAAGAAGTTCTTCGCCGACGCCGGCGACGGCTCCGCGACCGACTTCGGTCCGCAGGGCAACGTGGGAATTATCGGCTGGTACGTCCCGCCGTGGTTGGCCGAGGAGCACCCCGACATCCTGGAGTACGAGAACCTGAACAAGTACGCCTCGGAGTTCGCCACCTCCGAGTCCGGCGGCAAGGGCCAGTTCCTCGGTGCCGATCCGTCGTACGTCCAGTTCGACGAGGCGATCATCGACAACCTCGATCTGGACTTCAAGGTCGTCTTCTCCGGCAGTGAGGCCGCCACCATCTCGGCGTTCCGCAAGGCGGAGAAGAACAAGGAGTTCCTGATCGGCTATTGGTACGAGCCGCAGTACTTCAACGCCGAGGTGCCGCTGAAGAAGGTCGCGCTGCCGGAATACACCGAGGGCTGCCAGGAAGTGCCGGCCGAGGTCGCCTGCGACTACCCCGAGACCGAGCTGAAGAAGGTCGTCGGCACGGATTGGGCGAACTCAGACTCGACCGCGGTCGGCCTGGTGCAGAACTTCATGTGGACCAACGAGGACCAGAACACCGTCGCCGGCTACATCGCCGCCGACGAGATGTCCCCCGAGGAGGCCGCGGCCAAGTGGGTTGCCGACAACCCGGACAAGGTCGACGCCTGGCTGCAGTGACCTGAATCTGCTGGCTGACGGCAGCGGAGAATCGAACGAACCGGTGTCAGCCTTTCCGAGGCTGGCGCCGGTTCGTTCTCGTACACACCACCGAGGGGTCCGTCGATGAAGACAGCAGTAGTAACAGGTGCCAGCAGCGGCATCGGAGAAGCGACAGCCCGACGTTTGGCGGCTTCGGGCTTGCACGTCGTCGTCGCGGCCCGGCGAATGGATCGCTGTGCCCGACTGGCTCGTGAGATTGGCGGCCGAGCGGTCGAGTTGGACGTCACCGATCTCGCCTCAGTAGCCGCGTTGGCCGAATCCATCGGTGATCTCGACCTCTTGGTCAACAACGCCGGCGGGGCGCTCGGCGCTGATTCGGTCGCCACCGGCGATGTCGACGACTGGGCCGCGATGTACGACGTCAACGTGCTTGGGACCTTGCGGGTCACCCAAGCGCTCCTACCCCGGCTGGTGACCGGTGGCGGCGGGACGATCATCAACGTCACCTCGACCGTAGCCCACCACAACTATGAAGGTGGAGGCGGCTACAGCGCCGCCAAGCACGCGGCGGGCTCCCTGACCGAAACGCTGCGCCTGGAGTTGTGCGGTACTCCGATCCGGGTGGTCGAGATCGTGCCGGGAATGGTCCAGACCGAGGGCTTCGCCCTGAACCGCTTCCGCGGTGACGTGGCCAAAGCCGAATCGGTGTACGCCGACGTGGACCGCCCGCTCGTGGCCGACGACGTGGCCGAGTGCATCGCCTTCGCCTGGGACCGTCCCCAGCACGTGAACATCGACCGGCTGGTGGTGCGCCCCTTGGCGCAGGCCGCCCAGCACAAATTGCACCGCGGACCGCTGTTCGA
>JBBPYJ010000206.1:0-9704 GCA_038200025.1 Propionibacteriales bacterium
AGGCCGGGGGAAGCAGCACCGGTACGCCGCCGGCGCGCACCACCGCATCGGCGTACTCACGGTGCAGCAGGTCCGCGGTCTGGTGCCACACCCCCCAGACGGCGTCCTCGCGGTAGGTGCTGATGCCGATCAGCGGCGGGAGTGATGTCACAGTCTCAGTCGGTTCGCTCGGTCGCTCACAGCGGAGTGACGTAGGCACCCGAGATGCCGCCGTCGACCAGGAACGTGCTGGCGGTGATGAAGCTGGACTCGTCGGAGGCCAGGAACAGCACCGCGTTGGCCATCTCCTCGGGCTCTGCGAACCGGCCGACCGGCACGTGGACCAGACGTCGGTTGGCCTTCTCGGCATCCTTGGCGAACAGCTCCTTCAGTAGGGGAGTGTTCACCGGGCCCGGGCACAGCGCATTGACGCGGACGCCCTCACGGGCGAACTGCACCCCGAGCTCGCGGCTCATCGAGAGCACCCCGCCCTTGGACGCCGAGTAGGAGATCTGCGAGGTGGCCGCCCCCATCACCGCCACGAACGAGGCGGTGTTGATGATCGACCCGGACTTCTGCTCCAACATGTAGGGCAGCGCCGCCTTGCAGCACAGGTAGACGCTGGTCAGGTTGACCTCCTGCACCCGGCGCCATGCCTCCAGCTCGGTGTCCAGGATGGAGTCGTCGTCGGGCGGGGAGATGCCGGCGTTGTTGAAGGCGATATCGACCGAGCCGAAGCGGTCCTTGGCTGTCTTGAAGAGGGCGTCGACCTCTTCCTTGGAGGTGACATCGACGTGGACGTACGCCGCGACGTCGTCCCCGCCGTGTTGTTGGCTGAGCTGGTCGACGAGCTGCTCGCCCTTCACATCATCGATGTCGCCGATCACGACCCTGGCTCCCTCGCGCACGAAGCGATCCACCGTGGCCCAGCCGATCCCCGAGCACCCCCCGGTGACTACCGCGACCTTGCCGTCCAATCGACCTGTCATCTCAGCTCTCCTTGGTTCCCGTGGGTCATCACAATCGCGGTTCGCACCCGGGTCAGCCGATCAGGCCGCGCAGCAGTGCGCCGGTATCGTCGCAGTGCTCGGTCATCGCGCGCCGGGCGGCGTCGGGTCGGCCGGCCAGCACCGCCTCCAGCACCCGACGGTGCTGGCGGTCCGAGTGCGCGATATTGGTCTCCAGCACCGGGATGGCGCTGAGCATCTGGTGCAAGGTGGCCTGCACCGAGGTCACCGCCTCGATCACCCGGGAGGACCGGCTCAACGCGGCCAGCGTCAGGTGGAAGCGGGAGTCCGCCTGTCGATGGGCTGCTCGGTCCCGGGCGTCGGCCACCGCGTCGTGGGCCTGTTGCAACCGGCGGATCTGTTCGGCGTCCAGACTGAGCGAGGCTGCCAGCGCACAGCCGCCCGGCTCGACGATGCGGCGGAAGTCCAAGGCGTCGAACCAGTCGCGCTGCTGCTCGGGCGAAGTTCTTCGGGCAGCGCGAGCCGAAGGACTCCGAGGCCTCAACGTCACTACCGTGCCGCCGCTGCGCCCGCGCGTAGTCTCGACCAGGCCCGCCTCCCGCAGCGCCGCCATCGCCTCGCGCAGCGTCCCCCGGGAGACGGCAAGGCGATCGGCCAGCACCCGCTCCGGGGGTAGCGCGCTACCCAGGGGATAGACCCCCAGTCGGATGGCGGTGGCGAGCTGCTCGACACAGGCCTCGAAGGCGTGGTGGCCGCGGATCGGTCTCAGCACCGACGCTGTGAGGTCGGCGAGGTCGGGCAGCGGATGAGCGGTCACGCTCGACAGTGTGTTGAGGAACGAGCCGCCGTGTCAATGGTTGGGTCTTAGACCTTTAGGGGAGGGTTTCAGCCAAGGCCAGAACGGTCGATGCAGCCGGCGCCTCCTACCGGGCGTGGAACGCCTTGAGCGGCGAGGGTCAAGCCGGCGAGAGCGCCATGCGCATGCGCCATGGCGCGCCAAGCCAACCGACCTGACGGCCTTTCCGAACGGCGCGTGGCCGGACCTGGTCATGAGCAGAACCACGGCTACCGCTGGTAGAGGTCTTTGATGACTTCCTCGATGGTCGGCTCCTGGATTGACAGGTCGGCGACGTCGTACGACGCGGCAACCGCGGCCACGATCGGTGCCGCGCTGGCGTCGGCGGGGAACGACAGCCACTGTCGGGGTCCCTCGATGCGGCGTACCTGCGCACCCGGGACTGTGATCGGGGGAGCCTCGTCGAGCAGGTCCACCACCAGGGTCCGGGCAGAGCCGCCAGCTCTGTGCAGATCTGGCAAGGAGCCGTCGAAGACCAGCCGCCCGTGGTCGATCACCAGGACCCGACGGCAGAGCGCCTCGATGTCTTGGAGGTCGTGGGTGGTCAGCATCAAGGTAGTGTCGCGCTCGGCGTTGAGGGTCCGCAGGAACTCGCGCAGCCGCCCCTTGCTGACCACGTCGAGCCCGATGGTCGGCTCGTCGAGGTAGAGGATCTCCGGATCGTGCAGCAGCGCCGCGGTGATGTCGCCGCGCATCCGCTGGCCCAGGGAGAGCTGACGGACCGGGGTGTCCAGCAGATCGCCCAGGTCGAGCAGCTCGACGTACTCCGCGAGGTTGGCCCGATGCCGCGCCGGTGAGGTGCGGTAGATCCGCTGGAGCAGGACGAAGGAGTCGCGCAGCGGCAGGTCCCACCACAAGGTGGTGCGCTGGCCGAAGACGACGCCGATCCGGCGGGCCAGCTCGGTGCGGTGCTTGCTGGGCTCGAGCCCAGCCACCTCCAGGCGGCCGCCGGTGGGCACCAGGATGCCGGTCAGCATCTTGATGGTGGTGGACTTCCCGGCGCCGTTGGGCCCTAGGTAGCCGACCATCTCCCCGGCTTCGATCGCGAAGTCCAGACCGGCGACGGCATTGACCTGCGCGGACTGGCGCCGCAGCCGCCCGGCACGTTTGCGGACCACGAACGAACGCTCCAACCCTTCGGCGACGATCAGTGGCATCTCAGCTCCCGGTGGAGGTGTAGTGGCGGACGCCGGTCCGCCAGACCAGTGCGGTGAGTGCGAGCAGGAGCGCGGCGACGACGGGGGAGCAGAATTGCAACCACGTCGGCAGCCCGAATGGATCGTCACGGCCGAGCAGGTAGAGGCAGGGATACCAGTTCACGAAGGCGATCGGCAGCACGAAGGTCAAAATCTTGACCAGCTCCTGGGGGAAGACAGTGAGCGGGTACTGCGTCAGAGTGTTGCCTCCGTAGGTGAAGGCGTTGGCGAACTCGCTGGCGTCGGTGGTCCAGAACTGGATGCACGAGAACATCACGAAGAGGGCGAAGAAGATCGCGCCGCCGGAGACGACCATAATCACCGCGACCAGGATTCGGGGCACCGTCCAGTCGACGTAGGTGCCGGCCCAGGCGAACACCACGGCCGTCTGGACGATCCGCGACACCCGGCGCAGTGCGAACTGGTCGGCGCAGACCTGCAGCAGCAGCGGCACCGGGCGCACCATCATCTGGTCCAGGGTGCCCATCCTGACCATGACGCCGATCCGCTCGACGTTGCCGACGACCAGATCCGCGAAGCCGATGCCGAGCCCGGTAGCGCCGTACAACAGGGCGATCTCGGGGAGGCTGAAGCCGCCGAGGCTGTCGATGGTGCCGAACATCAGCCAGATGCCGACGAAGTCGAGCCCGGTGATGAAGAGGCCACCGACGGTCATCGTCGCGAACGAGACGGGGTAGGCCAGCGACGACCGCACCCACATCGCGGCGATGTCGCGGTAGGTCGTGACGTGGGTCAGCGCTTCAGCCACCCTGGACCACTACCTTGCGGGTGGCCGCAGACAGCACCCACTGGCAGCAAGCGAGGAGAACGACGACCCACAGCGCCTGAAGCCCCAGGCCGCTGAGCAGCGACCAGCCGGTGCGGTTGCCGAGCCAGATGTCGGCGGGAGTCTGGAGGTACGACGCCCACGGCAGCGCGAGGGCGATCGAGCGCAGCGGCTCGGGGAAGATCACCAGCGGCAGCACCATCCCGCTGAGGAACATGGCCAGCACCCCGCTGAGCAGCTTGGGTCCCGCGGCGTCGAGCAGCCAGAAGGCGGTCGAGGCGACCAGGAAGCGGGTCGCGAAGCTCACGGTCACCGCGAGCGGGATCGCGATACTCACTCCCACGACGGCCTGGACCGTTCCTGGCCAGCGGATGTCGAACAGCAGAGCGCCGATGATCGTGGGCGCCAGACCCCGGGTCGTCAGGTGGTACGCCGCTCGGCCCAGGTCGGCCGCTAGATACCACTGCACCAACCCCACCGGCCGGTAGAGATCGATCGCGATGTCGCCGGACCGGATCCGCTGGGTGATGTCGTCGGTCGCGCCGCCGCCCCACAGCGCAACCGTCATCAACAGCGCCTGACCGAGCCAGACGTAGGTGACCGCGTCGACCGCGTCATAGCCCCCGGCGTTTGGTCGCTGGGCCCACAGCGCCAGGTAGGCGTAGCTGTAGATGATCCCGAAGACGCAGTTGGTGAAGATCCCGGCCACGGTCGCGGCGGTGTAGGTCGAGTAGCGCCGAAACGCCCGGGTCGCCACGGCGACGTACAGCATGACGGACCTCCGCGACGACTATTCCGCTCTGCAAGACGAGTGGGCGGCGCGCCATCATGTCACGTCGGACGAGCGTCCTGCACCAGCAACGAGGAGCCCGGCGAGGAACGCACCGCAAGTGCCCAGGACGAGGTCGCCCAAGGTGTCCTCGTAGGCGGTCTCGATCTCGGTGCCGTGCCGGATGAAGGTGAACCACTCGCCCACCTCCCAGCCGATCGCCAGGATCGCTCCGAGCCCGGTGACGGCGAACACGATCAACCAGCGCGGTAGCGCGGCACGGAAGAGGATCAGGCCGAGACCGCCGCACAGCAGCGCCCAGTTGACGAAGTGGTTGAGGTCGTCCCAGACCACGATCCGGTCGTAGAGGTCGAAGGTGTTGCCGGTGACGTCGACACCGAAAGGCAGCATCACCAGCGCGAAGGCGTTGTACGGCGCCGCCTGCTGGCTGGTGCTCTGGTCACGGCGCCGGGCCAGCCACCACAGCGCCGGGACCAGCAGCATCAGCGCCGGGTACGCCAGCAGCCGGGCCCCGAAGGCCTTGCCCTCGAAGCGCTCAATGCCGGGCACGAACTCCGCGACCGCCAGTTGGGCGACCGTGGCGACCAGGATGAGGGCCGGGAGCCAGGCTTGGCGGTGCCTGGTCATGAGTCGCCCCCTCGACCGCGCTGGGCCCGAGCGGTCGTGGTGACGGTGGTGGGGGCGAGCGTCGTGAGCACTCCGGCCAGCAGCGCCCCCGAGGTGCCGAGGGTGAGATCACCCAGGGTGTCCTGGTAGGCGCCACTGGCTTCCTTGCCGTGACGGATGAACGCGTACCACTCGCCGAGCTCCCAGCCGAGCGCCAGCAGCGCACCGATCCCGGCGATCAGCGGCACCAGCACCCAGCGAGGGCGTACGTGCGGGGCGAGCAGGAGCCCGATGCCCCAGCACAACAGCAGCCAGTGCGCGAAGTGGCTGAGGTCGTCCCACCAGTCCACCGACCGGAAGAGGTCGAGCCAGTTGGCGGTCAGGTCGGACAGGAACGGGGCCATGATCAGCGTGAACGCGAGGGCGGGCGGTCGGCTGCTGCGATCGCGGCGACCGACGGCGAACCACCAGATGGTCGGGGCGACCAACATCAGCAGCGGGTAGGCGACTAACCGGAGCGACCAGGCCTTGTCGGCGAATTGGTCGGCGGTCGACTGGCTGGCGGCGAACAGGCCAGCGACGGTGAGCGCCAGCACCAGAGCCGGGAGCCAGAGCGATCGGATCCTTGTCACCGGACCATCATCTCGCTCTCGGTCCCCCGACATGTCACCGACAGGTGACCGGCGCGAGAGACTAGAGCCGTGACTTTTCCCGACGACGCGCGTCCTTACCCCGTGGGCCTGCGGCTGGTCGGACGGCGGGTGGTCGTGGTCGGCGGGGGACACGTGGCGCAGCGCCGGGTCGCCGGACTGCTGGAGGCTGGGGCCGATATCCTCCTGGTCTCGCCCGAGGTCACCCCCGCCCTCGAGGGGCTGGGGGCGGAGATCACCTGGCTGGAGCGACGCTTCACCGACTCCGATCTCGAAGGTGCCTGGTACGCCATCGCCGCGACCGACGACCCGGATGTCAACGCCGCGGTGGCGGCCGGCGCCGAGGAGCGACGGATCTTCTGCGTGCGCGCGGACGACGCGCGCGAGGCCACCGCCTGGACGATGGCCAGCGGCCGGCACGGCAGCATCACCGTCGCGGTGGTCGGAAACCGGGAGCCGCGGCAGTCGGCGACCCTGCGGGACTCGATCCTGACGGCGCTGCGGGGCGGTCAGCTCGACACGGTCGGAGCCCACGACGACGCCCCGGGGGTGGTCCTGGTCGGGGGCGGGCCCGGCGATCCGGAGCTGATCTCGGTCGCGGCCCGGCACGCGTTGGCCTCCGCCGACGTGGTGGTGGCCGACCGGCTCGCTCCTCGGGCGCTCCTGGACGAGCTGAGTTCCGATGTCGAGTTGATCGATGTGGCCAAACTGCCTCGCGGGCGGGCCGCCCTGCAGGAGCAGATCAACGACGTACTGGTCGATCGGGCCCGCGCGGGCAAACGCGTGGTGCGGTTCAAGGGCGGCGACAGCTTCGTCTTCGGTCGCGGCTTCGAGGAGGTCGAGGCCTGTACGGCGGCTGGGGTCCCAGTGACTGTCGTACCCGGGCTGACCTCGGCGTTGGCGGTGCCCGCGCGGGCCGGCATCCCGGTCACCCACCGCGGGATCGCCCACGAGTTCACGGTCGTCTCCGGACATCTGCCGCCGGGTCATCCGGAGTCGCTGGTCCAGTGGGAAGCTCTCGCGGCGCTGCGAGGCACGCTGGTGCTGCTGATGGCGGTCGACAACGCTCCCGCCATTGCCTCCGCCCTGGTCACGGGTGGGCGTCCTGAAGGCACGCCGGTCGCGGTCCTGGTCGAGGGGACGATGCCGGGGGAGCGGGCGACGTACTCCACGCTGGGTTCGCTGGCCGACGACCTGACCCGCGACGGCGTACGACCCCCGGCGATCATCGTGATCGGAGAGGTGGTCCGGGTCGCCAAGCCGGGGGAGTTCGATGGCTGAGATGATCGAGATCACTGTAGGCAACGATCCGCGACTGGCCGACTACCGCGACCTGCGCGACGTAGAGCTGCGCAAGAGCTTCGAGGCCGAGCACGGGCTCTTCCTCGCCGAGGGCGAGAAGGTTGTCCGCCGCGCCATCGAGGCGGGGCATACGCCGCGCTCGTTCCTGATGGCGCAGCGCTGGTTGCCGGGCCTGGCCGATCTGCTCGATGTCACCGGTGCGCCCTGTTACGTGCTGAGCGAGGCGTTGGCCGAGGAGGTCACCGGCTTCCACGTGCACCGCGGGGCGCTCGCCTCGCTGACCCGCCAAAGCTTGCCGTCCCTCGACGCGGTCCTCGAGGGGGCGCGCTCGGTGCTGGTGCTCGAGGACCTGGTCGACCACACGAACGTCGGGGCGGTCTTCCGTAGCGGTGCCGCGCTGGGCTTCGACGCCGTGCTGCTCGCGCCACGGTGTGCCGACCCGCTCTACCGCCGCTCGATCAAGGTCGCGATGGGGGCGGTGTTCTCGCTGCCGTGGACGCGCCTGCCGGACTGGTACGACGCGCTCCCGATGCTGTCTGATCGCGGTTTCACCACGGTGGCGCTGACGCTGGCCCAGGACTCGGTGCCGATCGTGGAAGCCGTCGCGGGTGTGGGGCCGCTGGCGCTGATCCTGGGATCTGAGGGTCACGGGCTCTCCCGGCGCTGGGAGTCCGCCGCCGACCGTCGGGCGACCATCCCGATGGCCGCCGGCATCGACTCGCTGAACGCGGCCGCCGCCAGTGCGGTGGCCTGCTACGTGGCCGCTCGACGCTAGGTTCAGGCGATGGCGCGGACGTTTCGGCTGGCAGTGGCTCAGAGCACGGTGGCCGAGGACCCCGGGGACGTAGACGTCGTGCGCGCAGGTGGTGCCGAGATGCGCGACCTGATGCGTCAGGCCCATGAGGCCGGGGCCCGGATGGTGCAGTTCCCCGAAGGTGCGGTGGTCTATCCCAACAAACACGTGATGTCTTCGGGTAAGCCAGGGATCGTTGCCGACGCCGATTGGGACCGGGCTGACTGGAAGGTCCTGCGCGGGGAGGCCGAATCGATTGCCCGACTGGCCGGCGAACTGAGGTTAGGGACGGTGTTCGGCTCGATCCACCCGCTGACGGCACCCCACCGGCCGCACAACAGCCTGTACGTCGTCTCCGAGGCCGGCGAGCTCGTCGGACGGTACGACAAACGGTTCTTCTCCAACACCGAACTCACCCGGATGTACACACCGGGCACGTCGCCGGTGGTCTTCGAGGTTGATGGCTTCAGGTTCGGTATTGCGCTATGCATCGAGGCGAACTTCCCCGAACTGTTCGCGGAGTACGAGCGACTCGACGTCGACTGCGTCCTACTCTCGGTGATGTTCGATGACGCAATGCGCGCGCTGATCGCCCAGTCCTACGCCGCGCTCTACAACTACTGGGTCGGCTACTCCGTGCCAGCTCAGTACGGCGCCACAGCGCCGTCCGGGGTTGTGGCTCCCGGCGGGTGGTGGCTCTCGCGCTGCCAGGCTGAGGCCCGCCCGGGACTCGCTATCGCGGATCTGGATCTTGCTTCCACTGACTCCGACATCGACATCGCCCTACGACTGGCCCGCCCATGGCGGCGCACCGCCCGGAGTGGCTCTACCAGGAGTCGATCATCACCATGGACCCTCGCAGCGACGCCGTGACCTCGTTCCAATCAATCAGCTCTTCGTGGTTTGGTCGCCCACTCATGGCGCAAGATCGAGTGCATCAGCGAGTCTCGCCATCCATTGCGCAGCTTCCAGCGTGTGGCGCAGCGTTCCTTCGTAGGTCAGTCCCGGACGGCGCAGCACAGTTGCGGACGCCGCATTCCGCGGATCGCAAGTTGCCTGAACCCTCTACACAGGTGTCGGTCAGGCGATTGTTCTCGGCAAGGCGTACGTGTCCCCAGGGTTGATACCTGCACGCCCGCTCCTGGCTGACCCACGCGTGCACTCGGCCAGCGTCGGTCATCACGATGAGCGCAGCACGATCGCGGCTCCTCGAGTGGAGCAACGCGCGAGGAGTCAGTCACGCGTAGATGTTAGGACTTCGCCCGACAGTGCAGGGCTCCCAAACAGCTCAGCAGGCCTGGCGCTACAGAGCAGAAAGGATCAGTCAGCTGGCTTGGCTCGAACAGGTGTTCGACATACAATGGACTATGTCGTTGATCTCGTGCGAAGATGCCCGCATCAAGCTCCGCCACCTATACCCCCCACCCCCGCCGTCACCCCGGCCGGGTTGCTGGCGCAGGTGCGTGACACCAAGGACCTCTTGCGGTCCGCTGATGTTCAGCAGCTGGTGTTCGCGGTGGCGTGGGCTGATTCTCACCCGGACCCGCATGAACTCAAGCCTGTCCTGGGGCCTTTCAGGCCGTTTCCCAGTGCCGAACAGGGCGGGGTCGATCATGAGCACGGTCGGGACTGCGAGGCCGACTGCGACCCGCTGATCCCTGCCATGGCGTGGGACGCCCCCGCACCCTTCGCCGCTGCGTTGGGGCTGTCGACCCGGGCTGGGGAAGCATTCATCCGTGACGCGTTGACGATCCGGCACCGGCTGCCTTTGGTGTGG
>JBBPYJ010000207.1:0-8478 GCA_038200025.1 Propionibacteriales bacterium
ATGGGTCGAAAGTCAGGAGGTCGCCCCTTGACCAGGGGCGGCCTCCGCCTCCGCCCGCATGCCTGACAACCCTCAGACCGACCCGCTCGGCCGTTGACCCGGTCCCGCGACACTAGGATGCGACGCCATGAAGCTCGAGTTGGTTGGCATTACCAAGCGTTTTGGGTCCTTGATCGCCAATGACCGGATCTCGCTGACCATCGAGCCCGGCGAGGTGCACTGCCTGCTCGGTGAGAACGGGGCCGGCAAGTCCACCCTGATGAACGTCCTCTACGGCCTCTACCGTGCCGACGAGGGCCAGATCCTGATCGACGACGTCCCGCAGCATTTCACCGGCCCCGGCGATGCGATGGCTGCCGGCATCGGGATGGTGCACCAGCACTTCATGCTGATCCCGGTCTTCACCGTCGCCGAGAACGTCATGCTCGGCAACGAGTCCACCGGCTTCGCCGGCTCGATCGATGCCGCTGCGGCCCGGGCCAGCGTGATCGAGATCGCCGAACGGTTCGGCTTCCACCTCGACCCGGACGCGATCGTCGAGGATCTGCCCGTCGGCGTCCAACAGCGCGTCGAGATCATCAAGGCGCTCTCCCGCGACGCCGAGGTGCTCGTCTTCGACGAGCCGACCGCCGTGCTGACCCCGCAGGAGACCGACGACCTGATGGAGATCATGCGCCAGCTCAAGGCGGCTGGGAAGGCGATCGTCTTCATCACCCACAAGCTGCGTGAGGTCCGCGAGGTGGCCGATCGGATTACGGTGATCCGGCTCGGCAAGGTCGTCGGCGAAGCCGATCCCACGGCCAGCAACGCCGAACTGGCGGCCCTGATGGTGGGCCGTCCGGTCGAGCTCACCGTGCACAAGGACGACGCCACGCCGGGTGACGACGCACTCGTGGTCAAGGACCTGAGGGTGATCGACGCGCTGGGTCACACCCACGTCGACAACCTCAGCTTCACCATCCGTCGCGGCGAGGTGCTGGCCGTCGCGGGGGTCCAGGGCAACGGGCAGACCGAGCTCACCGAGGCGATCATGGGCCTGCAGGACCAGGTCCGCGGGTCGATCACCCTCGACGGCACCGAGTTGGTGGGCAGGTCGGTGCGCCAGGTCCTCGACGCGGGGGTGGGCTTCATCCCCGAAGACCGCCAGGTCGACGGGCTCGTGGGCACCATGTCGATCGCCGAGAACCTGATGCTCAACCGTAGTTTCGGTGAGCCCTTCGTCGCCGCAGGCAACGTACAGCTCGAACGACTGGACGAGTTCGCCCAGGAGAAGCTGACCGAGTACGACGTCCGCGCCCCGGGCATCACCACCCCGACCGGCAAGCTCTCCGGTGGCAACCAGCAGAAGGTCGTGGTGGCCCGGGAGCTGTCCCGTGACCTGCGACTGCTGGTAGCCGCCCAACCGACCCGCGGCGTGGACGTGGGTTCGATCGAGTTCATCCACAAACAGATCATCGCCACCCGCGACTCCGGCGTCCCGGTTCTGGTGGTCTCCACCGAGCTCGACGAGGTAGTGGCCCTGGCCGACAAGATCATGGTGCTCTACCGCGGACGGATCGTCGGCATCGTGCCCCCCAGCACTCCTCGAGAGGTGCTGGGGCTGATGATGACCGGAGAGCGTCCCCCAGAGATCTCCCCACCACCGGAGCGCCCCGAGCCTGAGGAGGCAGCCTCGTGACCAGTTCGACGCCTGCCAAGGAGCGGCCTCCCGCCTCCGAACCAGAGGACCAGAAGACTCCCGAGCCGAGTCAGCTGCATGGGGTCTTCTACAAGATCGCCACCGGCAACGCCACCGTCGCCGTACTCTCCGTGCTCCTCGCCGTGGTGTGCGGCTCCCTACTCATCGCGATCACCGACCAGCAGGTCCGCGACTCCGCCGGCTACTTCTTCTCCCGGCCCGGCGACTTCCTCTCGGCGGGCTGGGATGCCATCTGGGGTGCCTACACCGCCTTGTTCCGCGGCTCGATCTACAACAACCGCGCCGACACCTTCGCGACCGGGATCCGCCCGCTGACCGAGACCTTGAAGTTCGCCGGCCCGCTGATCGCCGCCGGGCTGGGCGTCGGCGTGGCCTTCCGAGCGGCGATGTTCAACATCGGCGGACGCGGCCAGATGCTGCTGGCCGGTGCCGCCGCAGGCTGGGTGGGGTACGCCGCCAACCTGCCGTGGCCGCTGCACCTGACCCTCGCCATCGGGGCGGGGATGCTCGCGGGCGCCTTGTGGGGGGGGCTGGTCGGACTGCTGAAGGCCCGCACCGGCGCTCACGAGGTGATCGTCACGATAATGCTCAACTACGTCGCCTACTACCTCGTGTTCTTCGCCCTCTCCCAGCAGAGCCTTCTGCAGGCTCCCGGGTCGGCCAACCCCAAGTCGTTGCCGATGAAGGACTCCGCGACCATGCCCAAGCTGCTGGGAGACCGCTACAACCTGCACCTGGGGTTCCTGCTGGCCCTGGTCGCGGTGGCGTTCGTGTGGTGGCTGCTGAACCGCTCCTCACTGGGTTTCCGGATCCGCGCGGTGGGTGAGAACCCGCACGCCGCCCGGGCCTGCGGGATCGACGTCGGGCGCACCTACACGGTGGTGATGCTGATCTCCGGGGCGCTGGTCGGCCTGGCCGGCACCAACCAGGTCCTCGGCACCGTCACCAGCGGGGTCACGCTCGACCTCGACGCCTCGATCGGCTTCGACGCCATCACCGTCGCCCTGCTCGGGCGGTCCCGACCGCTGGGGATCCTGGGCGCGGGGCTGCTGTTCGGCGCCTTCAAGTCCGGCAGCTTCGCGATGAAGGCCTCCGAGGGGATCCCGGTCGACATCGTGCTGATCGTGCAGTCGCTGATCGTGCTTTTCATCGCCGCCCCACCCCTGATCCGCGCCATCTTCCGGCTGCCCGCCAAGGAGGAGAAGTGAGCACATCAACCCGGGTTACCCCACCTGCGCAAGACGATCTGGCACCGGGTGGGACCACTGCGGTGAGTCGCAAGATCCCCATCATCTTCTCCGTCCTCACGGTCGCGCTGGCACTGCTGCCCGCGCTGGCTCCCCAGGTCGGCGACTCGCGATTCCGGCTGTCCTCCTCCACCGACTTCACCGAGCTGCCGACCGTTTCGGTGCCGTCGGAGGCGACCGCCTGGGTGCTGGTCGCGGTCTGTGCGGTGATCACCGGGGTCGCGGTGCTGGCCCTGACCCAGCAGCGCAAAGCCCCGTTCAGTCTGGTCATCGGCTTCGCAGTGGCCTGGATGACCGGCTTCTTGACCTGGGCCGCCGCCGGTGGCACGATCCCGGTCGTCGGTCTCCTCGGCGGCTCGATCGCCCTCGCGGTCCCGCTGGTCTTCGGCGCCCTGGGTGGCGTCCTGGGCGAACGGGTGGGGGTCGTCAACATCGCCATCGACGGCCAACTGCTGGCGGGCGCCTTCGCGGCCGCCCTGGTCGGCTCGCTGGCTGGCTCGACCTGGGCCGGCCTCGGCGCCGCCATGTTCGCAGGCGTCCTGGTGGCCGCCGTACTCGGCCTCTTCGCGATCACCTACCTGGTCGACCAGGTGATCGTCGGTGTCGTGCTCAACGTGCTGGTGATCGGACTGACCAGCTTCATCTTCACCCAGGTGATGGCCCCCAACGCCGCCAGCTTGAACTCCCCCCCGCGCTTCAAGGCGATCCTGATCCCGGTGCTGGGCGAGATCCCGCTCGTCGGCCCGATCTTGTTCCGGCAGACGATCCTGGTCTACATCCTCTTCGTGCTGGTCGCCCTCGTCGCCTGGGCCCTCTTCAAGACCCGCTGGGGGCTTCGGGTCCGCTCGGTCGGCGAGCATCCCAAGGCCGCCGACACGGTCGGCATCAAGGTCAACCGGACCCGGTTCCGCACGTTGATGATCGCCGGCGCTATCGCCGGTGCTGGTGGCGCGTTCTACACCCTGGTCTCGGTGCCCCAGTTCAACCGGGAGATGACCGGCGGCGCGGGCTACATCGCGCTCGCTGCGGTCATCTTCGGACAGTGGGACCCGATCAAGGCGACGCTGGCCGCGCTGCTGTTCGGGTTCGCCTCGAACCTGCAGGGCGTGCTGTCGGTCATCGGCTCGCCGGTGCCCAGCCAATTCATGCTGATGCTGCCCTACGTCGTGACGATCTTCGCGGTCGCCGGACTGGTCGGGCGGTCCCGGGCGCCGGCCGCGGTGGGCGTGCCGTACACCAAGGGTTGACGGGGCTCGATGCTCGGGTGTCAGCCGACGATCAAGCTCTCGATAGCGCGCACTGCGGCCTCGGCAAGCACCCTGGCCCCGATCGCGGTAGCCGCCTCGTCGATGCGCAGGTTTCCCTGGTGCAGGTCGTACGTCGGGCCGCCCGGAGTCCTGGTGCCGAGTCGGGCCATCGCGCCCGGGACATTGTCGAGATACCAGCCGAAGTCCTCTCCGCCCAGGCTCTGCGAGGTCGACACCCAGCCCTGGTAGCCCAGCACCTCGCCGATCGCCGCACCGAACAGGGCGGTGGCATCCACGTCGTTGACCACCGGCGGGACACCACGGTGGTAGTCCACGTCCGCAGTCACGCCGTACGGCGCCACGATGTCCTCGATCACCCGTCTGGCCAGGGCCTCGGCCTCCGACCAGGCGACCAGATCGAGCATCCGGACCGTGCCGCCGACGGTGCCGACGCTGGGGATCACGTTGTGCGTGGCCCCGGAGTTGATCAGACCCCACACCACGCTGACCCCGGCCCGCGGGTCGAGGCGGCGCGACATGATCGCGGGCAGCTCGGTGATCACCTTGGCCAAGGCAAAGATGACGTCCTGGGTCAGGTGCGGGCGCGAGGTGTGCCCCCCCTCCCCGCGCAGGGTGACCACCAGTCGGTCCGCGGCTCCGGTCAGCGGTCCCTCGCGCAGACCGATCTGACCCACGTCGACCGTGGGGTCGCAGTGCAGCATGAACATCTGCTCGATGCCGTCGAGGGCACCGACGTCGATCAGCGCCAGCGCTCCACCAGGCATCACCTCCTCGGCGGGCTGGAACAGCAACCGGACGCGACCGCGCAGCAATCCTCGTGCGTGCACCTCACCGAGGGCCTGGGCCGCTCCGATCAGCGCACAGGCGTGCACGTCGTGCCCGCAGGCGTGCGCAACGCCGGCAACCTGGCTCTTCCATGGATCCTCGGTGGTGTCGTCGACCGGCAACGCGTCCAGGTCGGCGCGCAGCGCGACCAGCGGACCCTCGGTGCCCAGGTCGGCGATCAGCCCGGTCCCCCCGGTGCGGGTCACCGTCCAACCGGCCCGCTCGACCTGGCCGATCACGATCTCGGTCGTGCGGTGCTCGGCCCAGGACAGCTCGGGATGGGCGTGCAAGTCCCGGCGCACGTCGATCAGCTCGGCCGTGTGCTTGTCGACCACGGCCTCGATCACGCGGGATGCGGCAGTCGTCGTGGTCTCCGCCGAGCCATCGGGTTCAGGAGAGACAGAGGAAATAGCCATCGCGAGCAGATTAGTTCAACCGGTCGCGTCTTATTGCCTCGACCGGCATTTCTGGTCCGACGCCCGGGTCCAACCGAGTCGAGTCGAGTCCGACACGCCGAGCAACGCGACCGCCTGCGCACTCGACCCGCAACTCGGGCGGATCAGCCGCGGTCGTAGGCGGCAAGAAGCAGGTCGGCAGCGACGGCGGCCGGGAGGTCGCCGGCCAACACCGCAGCTTGGATCTCGTCGCGGGCTTCGCGAACCCCGGGCGAGCGGCGCAGTCGCTGGTCCAGCTGATCGCGGACCAGCGCCCAGGTGAACGCCAGCTGCTGATCGGCACGTTT
Source organism: Propionibacteriales bacterium (assembly GCA_038200025.1). Lineage (GTDB taxonomy): Bacteria > Actinomycetota > Actinomycetes > Propionibacteriales > Nocardioidaceae > Nocardioides. The sequence continues at coordinate 5,782 of JBBPYJ010000207.1, forward strand.
GGCGGTCAGTCCGGTGTCGCCGAGGTGGTCCCGGTGGGCCAGCACCTGCTCCCACACCTCATCGACACCGTTGCCCTCGAGGGCCGAGCAGGTGAGCACCGGCGGCACCCACCCCGCGCCCGGGGCCCCCGGTGGTCCGGGCGGTCGTCCGTGCACCAGGCGCAGCGCGCCGGCGAGCTCGCGGGCCGCGGAGCGCGCCTCGATGACCCGATCACCATCGGCCTTGTTGACCGCCACGACGTCGGCGATCTCCAGGATCCCCTTCTTGATCCCCTGCAGTTGGTCCCCGGTCCGGGCCAGGGTCAAGAAGCAGAAGGTGTCCACCATTGCCGCAACGGTGATCTCGGACTGGCCGACGCCGACGGTCTCGACCAGCACCACGTCGTACGCCGCGGCCTCCAGCACCACGATCGCCTGACTGGTCGCGCGCGCTACCCCGCCCAGGGTGCCGGATGCCGGTGACGGCCGGACGAACGCCGCCGGATCGGTCGCCAGTCGGGCCATCCGGGTCTTGTCGCCGAGCACCGACCCGCCGGTGCGCACCGAGGACGGATCGACCGCAAGCACCCCGACCCGATGTCCCGCTGCGGTAAGGAAGTTGCCGAGCGCCTCGATGAAGGTGGACTTCCCGACGCCGGGTACTCCGGAGATCCCGAGGCGGATCGTGGGTCTCGACACACTCGCTTCGCTCGCTGCTCGACCGCCGGGGGTGGTCAGCGCGACCAGCAGCTCTCTCGCGGCCTCGCGGTGAGCATCGTTGGCCGACTCCACCAGCGTGATCGCCCGCGACACGCTGGCCCGGTCCCGTTCGGCGATGCCGGCCAGCAGTGCCGCGACGTCGATCGGACGCGCCATCAGGTTCCAGAACCGCCCGGGTCGATGGTGTCGCCAGCCACATCAGCGTCGCGCGAAGCCAGCTTCTCCAGCAGATCCAGCGCCGACTCGGCGATCACCGTCCCCGGACCGAAGACCGCAGCCGCTCCCATCTCGATCAACCGGGGCACGTCGTCGGGCGGGATCACTCCTCCGATCACGACCATGATGTCCTCGCGACCCAGATCGGCCAGCGCGGAGCGCAGGGCCGGCAGCAGCGCCAGATGACCGGCCGCCAACGAGGACACCCCAACGATGTGGACATCGGCGTCGACCGCCTGCTGGGCCACCTCCTCGGGCGTGGAGAACAGCGGACCCACATCGACGTCGAAGCCGAGATCGGCGAACGCGGTGACGACCACCTTCTGACCCCGGTCGTGACCGTCCTGGCCCATCTTGGCCACCAGGATCCGCGGTCGTCGGCCCTCGTCGACCTCGAAGGCTTCGGTCGCGCTCAGCGCCCGGGCTACTGCCCCGCCCTCGTCGTCGGCGACCTCAGACCTGTACACGCCGCTGATCGTACGGATCTCCGCGCGGTGGCGGCCCCACACCTGCTCCAGGGCCTGGCTCATCTCGCCCACCGTGGCCATCGATCGCGACGCTCCCACGGCCAGGTCCAGCAGGTTGCCTTCCCCGCTCTGGGCGGCCGAGGTCAGCGCCTCGAGCGAGCGTTGTACGGCGTCGTCGTCGCGCTCGGCGCGGAGCCGCTCGAGCTTGGCGATCTGCGCGCGATAGACCTCGTCGTTGTCGACCCTGCGGACGTCGAAGGCGTCCTCACCGTCCACCCGACGGGTGTTGACACCGATCACCGACTGGAGTCCGGAGTCGATCCGGGCCTGGGTGCGCGCGGCGGCCTCCTCGATGCGCAGCTTGGGAATGCCCTGCTCGATCGCCTTGGCCATCCCGCCCGCGGCCTCGGCCTCACAGATGTGGGTCCAGGCCCGCTCGGCGAGGTCGTGGGTGAGCCGCTCGACGTAGTAGGAGCCACCCCAGGGGTCGATGATGTCGGTCGTCCCGGACTCCTGCTGGAGGAGCAGCTGGGTGTTGCGGGCGATCCGCGCGGAGAAGTCCGTGGGCAGGGCGACCGCCTCGTCCAGGGCGTTGGTGTGCAACGACTGGGTGCCGCCCTGGGTGGCGGCCATCGCCTCGACGCAGGTGCGGGTGACGTTGTTGAAGACGTCCTGCGCGGTCAGCGACCAACCGCTGGTCTGGCAGTGCGTGCGCAGACTCAGCGACTTGGGGTTCTTCGGCTCGAAGTCGTTGACCAACCGGGCCCACAACGCCCTGGCCGCCCGCATCTTGGCAACCTCGGTGAAGAAGTTCATCCCGATGGCCCAGAAGAACGACAACCGGGGCGCGAACGCGTCGATGTCGAGTCCGGCGTCCCGCCCGGCGCGGAGATATTCGACCCCGTCGGCGAGGGTGTAGGCCAGCTCGAGATCAGCGGTCGCCCCCGCCTCCTGCATGTGGTAGCCGGAGATCGAGATCGAGTTGAACCGCGGCATCTGCTCGGCGGTGTAGGCGAAGATGTCGGAGATGATCCGCATGCTCGGCTGCGGGGGGTAGATGTAGGTGTTGCGGACCATGAACTCCTTGAGGATGTCGTTCTGGATGGTTCCGGTCAGTCGGTCCCGGTCCACACCCTGCTCCTCGGCGGCAGCGATGTAGAGCGCCAGCACCGGGAGTACGGCGCCGTTCATCGTCATGCTGACGCTCATCTGGTCCAGCGGGATGCCGTCGAACAGCGTCCGCGCGTCGTAGATCGAGTCGATGGCGACCCCGGCCATCCCGACGTCACCGCGCACCCGGGGGTGGTCGGAGTCG
>JBBPYJ010000208.1:0-2717 GCA_038200025.1 Propionibacteriales bacterium
GACCGGGAGGTCGATGCCCGCGCCGGACAGATCATCCTCCAGCGCTGCCTTGAAGGCGCGGTTCTGGTCGTTGATCGGCGACCTGCCACCCATCTGGAAGTAGTGCTCGCCCACCTCGACCAGGCGCTCCTTGGGGATCCCCCGGCCTCTGGTGACGTTCTCCAGGAACGGGACGACGTCCTCGGCGCGCTCGGGACCGCCGAAGGAGACCAGCAACAACGCGTCGTACGGCGAGACATCAACAGGTTCCATGGTGTCATCGTAGGTGGCCAGACCGCGCGAGCCCCTAGGCTGTGCTGGTCATGCTGCAGACCTACCGCCGGGTGTTGGCCAACCCCGGAACGTTGCGATTCAGCGCGACCGGACTGTTCGCGCGACTGCCGATCGCCATGGTCGGCCTGGGGATCGTGCTGCTGGTGTCGTCCAGCACCGGCTCCTACGGACTCGCCGGTGCGGTCAGTGCGGCGTTCCTGCTGGCCAACGGCCTGATGGCGATCCCGATAGGCCGGCTCATCGACTCCCAGGGCCAGCCCCGAGTGCTGACGGTGGCGGCCAGCGTCTGCGCGGCCGGGCTGGTGCTGTTGATGACCGCCATCCAGGGTGAGTGGCCGCTGATCTGGGCCTTCGTCGGAGCGGTGCTGGGTGGGCTGGCCTCACCGCCCATCGGGTCCTGCGTGCGCGCCCGGTGGTCCTACGTGCTGGACCGACCCGTCGAGGTGCAGACCGCCTACGCGCTGGAGAGTGTGGTCGACGAGGCGTGCTTCATCCTGGGGCCGATCCTGGTCACCGTGCTGGCCACTTCGGTGCACCCGGTCGCCGGGCTCGGCGCCGCCGTGGTGACCGGGTTCCTCGGCTCCCTGGCCCTGGCCGCCCAGCCGGTGACCGCGCCCCCGCCGCGCGTCATCGACGAATCCAGCGGCCCGCGGCCCGCGCTGCCTTGGCGCACGATCATCCCGTTGGCTTTCGTCAGCCTGAGCCTCGGCTCCTTCTTCGGCTCCGCCGAGGTGGCCACAGTCGCCTTCGCCGAGGAACAGGGTTTGAAACAGTACGCCGGTGTCCTGCTCGGGCTGTGGGCCCTGGGGTCGCTGACGTCGGGGATCATCACCGGGGCCATGGTCTGGCGGGTCAGCACCGCTGATCGAGTTCGACGCGGCACCCTGGCCCTGACGCTGGTGATGTCGCCGTTGGTGTTCATCGACTCGATGCTGTTGATGGGCGGGGTGTTGTTCCTGGCCGGTTTCGCGATCGCACCGACGCTGATCGCCAACTTGAGCCTGACCGAGCAACGGGTGCCACCGGCCCGGCTGACCGAGGGAATGGCGTTCATCCACACCGGAATCGTCGCCGGCGTAGCCCCGGGGGCGACCCTGGCCGGCGTCATCATCGACCACGTGGGAGTCTCGCCGGCTTACCTGGTGGTGGTCGGGGCTGGTGTGCTCGCGTCGGTCGCTGCCCAACTCCTGCCGCGAGACAACGTCGATGTGCCGCGTGTGCTGAGCCCCTCGACCCCCTCGTCTGGCGTAGGCTCGCCGGACGAGAAGGCCTTGTGAATCTAAGAGAGAGCAGACTCGACCGATGGTGCATCTGACCCTCGTGGGCCTCAGCGTGGACCGCACCCGGTTGCTCCTGGTCGACGACGCGGGCACCGAGTTCACCCTCGGCGTCGACTCCCAGCTCCGCGCTGCCTTGCGCGGGGAGCACGCACGACTCGGCCAGTTGGAGATTGAAATGGAAAGCACGCTGCGACCCCGTGACATCCAAGCCCGGATCCGGGCTGGCGAGACCGCTGAGTCGGTGGCCTCGGCGGCCAAGACCACCGTCGACAAGATCATGGCCTTCGCGGGCCCGGTGCTGGCCGAGCGAGCGCACCTGGCCGACCGGGCTCTGCGGGCCTCGATCCGGCGTCGTCGCAGCGGCGACGGACCCGTTCGCACCAGTCTGGGCGAGGCCGTGACCGCGCACCTGCACGAGCTCAACATCGCCACCGACAGCGTGGACTGGGATGCGTTCCGTCGAGCGGACGGGCGCTGGACCTTGACCGGGGCCTACGTGACCGGTCGCCGCAAGGGCGCCGCGCACTTCGCCTACGACGCGCAGGGCAACTTCGTGGTCGCCGAGAACGACGATGCCCACTGGTTGATCGGCGACCTCGGCGACCTCGGCGAGACCGGCGAAGGGGGCGAGAGCGAGCAGCGCCCGGCTGCGGCTAGGAAGCCCGGGTCGAGCCGTCGACTCTCCTCGGTGCCCAGCGAAGAGCTGCCGCTCGGTGACGACGCGCTGGAGATGATCAGGGACGACGAGCCCGATCTCGAGCGTCTCCGCGACACCGTCTCGGATGAGACCACCGAGATCACCAGAGACGTGGGACCGCAAGCCGAGCCAGCCTCGGCCGTGGAGGCAACCCCTGTGGCCGAGTCTGCTGCGGCCGAGTCTGCCCTGCCCACCGAGGCCGAACTGCCCGTCGCGACGGATCCTGACGCCTCTGTTGCAGGGTCCGAGGACCACGAGGAGCCGGCCGTCCCCCCCGCACGGACCGCCCGCAAGAAGGGCCGCGCGTCGGTCCCCAGCTGGGACGAGATCATGTTCGGCGGCGGCAGCGGCAAGTCCGACTGATCCAGGTCGGGTGCTCGTGTCGAGCACAGCGGCGCCTTCGGCGCACCGTGGTGCGCGAAGATTCGCGGTCGGTTGCTGGCCTTGACGGGGTCTGGTTCTGTGGA
>JBBPYJ010000209.1:0-10221 GCA_038200025.1 Propionibacteriales bacterium
CCTGGCGGTCGTGACCCCGGGCGGTTCGTCGGCCGAGGAGAAGCGGCGGGTGTTCTGGCTGACCCAGGACGTGACGACTATCGGCTCGGGCACGGACTGCTCGATCCGGTTGAGTGGTTTGGCCGACCTCCATGCCGAGATCGTGCACGACGACGAGGACGAGTTCGTCGTGCGCGCCCACCAACGCGACGTACGCGTCAATGGGGCTGCGGTGACCGAGCAGCTGTTGCGCACCGGATCGAGGTTGGAGGTCGGCGGCTGGACCTTCGCCTACAGTCGTGAGGAGTACGCCGACCACGGCCGTCCCTTCGGCGGCCGGATCGGTGGGGAGTTCGGACATCAGCAACCACAGATCCCCCGACGCCGAAACCACGACGACGACCAGGAGACCACGTGAACGACAGCGGCACAGTGCTGGTGACCGGCGCCTCGGGGTTCGTGGGGCGCCGACTCGTGCCCGTCCTGGTGTCCCAGGGGTACGACGTACGGGCGATGACCCGCCACCCCGACACCTACGAGGGCGAGGGCGCCGCGGTGTACGGCGACGTGCACGACGCCGGCTCCCTCGACAAGGCCCTCGAAGGCTGCACCGCGGCCTACTACCTCGTCCACTCGTTGGACTCTGAGGATTTCAAGCGACTCGACGCCGAGGCCGCCCGCAGCTTCAGCAAGGCCGCGTCGGCGGCCGGATTGAACCAGATCGTCTACCTGGGCGGGCTGGGTGTCGACTCCGATGACCTGTCCGAGCACCTGCGTAGCAGGCGCGAAGTGGAGAAGCTGCTGGGCGGGGACAGCGTACCGGTGACCGCTCTGCGGGCAGGCATCGTGGTCGGCGCCGGTGGAGTGTCGTGGGAGCTGACCCGCCAGCTGGTCGCGCACCTGCCCGCGATGATCACTCCTCGTTGGGTCCAGACCCGCACCCAGCCGATCGCCATCGACGACGTGATCCGCTACCTCGTCGGGGTGCTGGGCAACGAGGGGGCCGTCGGCCAAGCGTTGGAGATCGGCGGGCCCGAGGTGCTGCGCTACTCCGACATGATGCGCCGGGTCGCGAAGATCCAGAGCCGGCCGCTGCTGCTGGTGCCGGTGCCGTTGCTGACCCCGGGGTTGTCCTCGCGGTGGCTCTCGCTGGTCACCGATGTCGACACCCAGACCGGTCGGTCGCTGATCGACTCGATGGGCAACGAGGTCGTCGTCAGGGACGACCGGATCCGCGACCTGGTCCCGTTCGAGCCGATGGGGTACGACGCTGCCGTGTGCCAGGCCCTCGAAGAGGGCGGCCACGCCTGACCGGTACTACTTGATCAGCACCGGCAGCACGAACAGCATGCTCTGGCTCCAGATGACGTGGATCAGCATCGGGCCCAGCACCCCGCCGGTGACCCGCCGCTGCAGTCCCACGATCACCCCCAGGAACAGGGCGGCGAAGATCAGCATCGGGTTGAGTGTCGCCACCGTCGCCAGCCCGTAGAGCGCGGTGGACCACAGCACCTGGTGCCGCTCCAGGGCGGCGAAGAGCGCACCGCGGAAGAACAGCTCCTCGGCGAGTCCGTTGATCAACGTGATCGCGGCGACCAAGGGCAGCCAGCCGGCGCTGGCGTAGTCCAAGACGTTCAGGATCTGCATCCGCAGTGGCGGGATCTGGGCGGTCACCAGCGCCCCCAACGTGAAGATCGCGACCAGCAGCAGTGCCAGCGCCACCGGTTGGACGATGGGCCGGGCCTGCCGGGTCTGGGTTCGGGTGTGCGCCCAGCCCAGGTGCACCGGGCCGGAGGCGAACGTGCCGATCACCCAGGTGGAGGCCAGCGCCAGGGTCAGCAGATAGAACGAGTTCTTGCCGGGCTCCACGCTGAGGGAGAGTCCGAGCAGGGTGGCACCGACGATCAGGGTGATGCCGACGATGATGCGCCGGCGCCGGAAGGCGGCCTCGGATTCGCGGTGGTTGCGTGGCACCTTGTCGACCAGGGCGGCACGCACGAAGCGACCTAGCTCGTTGCGCACCCACCATTGGACGTCGGACACTGCGTGGCACCTCCTTGGGCGAACTAATTGCACATCCTGTGTAGGTTATCGTGGACTGACTATGTCGGTCCCGACGCCTGCACGGCAATCTCGCGAGAGCACTGCTCAACTCTCTATCGGCGATGTCGCCGAGGCGGCCGGCGTCGCCCCGGGCACCCTGCGGATGTGGGAGACCCGGTTCGGTTTCCCGGTGCCTACGCGACTGCCCAGCGGGCACCGGCGCTACAGCGCGCACGATGTCGCGGCCGTCAAGGAGGTCCTGCTGCGGCAGGAGACCGGTCTGCGGCTGGAGAGCGCGGTGGCCGCCGTCCGCAGTCGCCAGCATGCCGACGAGCCTTCAATCTTCGCGTCGGTGCGTGCGAGCGCGCCCATGTTGCCCAAGCTGCGGCTGCGCAAGACCACCCTCGTTGCGTTGTCCCAGGCCATCGAGGACGAGATGTGCGCGCGCGGACAGCGAGGCTTCGCCTTCGGTGCCTTCCAGCGCGCGGGCTTCTACGCCGGCGCCGCCCAGCGCTGGGACGACATCGCCCGGCGTTCGCGCGCCACCGTGGTGATGGCCGACTTCGACGACGAGGGCGTGCCGACCCACCCGGAGGGCAAGCACCCGCTCTATGTCCCGCTGCGGTCGGGAACCCCGGTTCGTGACGAGTGGGCGGTGGTCTGCGACTCGCCGGTCTTCGCGGGAGTGCTCACGGCGTGGGAGCCGATCGGCCAGGCGCGCGTCGCCGAGGGTGAGCGGATCTTCGAAGCGGTCTGGACCCTGGATCCCGACCCGGTCCGACACGCCGCCCAGGTGTGCCTGGACGTGGCCGAGGCGGCCCATCCGGACACCGACCTGAGCGACGTACGCACGCAGTTGACGACGTCGCCGACCTCGACGGCTCCGACTCCGCAGCAACTCGTAGAGTTCTGTGACCGGGTGATCGGCCAGCTGGATCGGAGAGGTCCCAATTGATTTCGCAGGACAGCGTCACCAGTCGGGACCGGTTCCGGCAGGTGGTGGTGACCGCGGCGGAGATCTTCTGCGTGGTCGGCACGCTGTACGGCGTCGGAGTGCTGGGCACCCGGGTCGAGGAGACGTCCGGCGGTGCGCTAGCCGCCGACGCCACCCTGGTCGCACCGGCGGGCCCGGCGTTCTCGATCTGGTCGGTGATCTATCTCGGACTCGCGGCCTACACGGTCTGGCAGTGGCTGCCGGGACCCGCGACGTCGGCGCGCACCCGCTCCACGGGCTGGCTGGCCGCGCTCACGATGGTGCTGAACGCGGTCTGGTTGCTGGTCACCCAGCAGGGTTGGATCTGGGTCAGCGTGGTGGTCATCGGGGCCTTGGTCGCCGCGCTAGGGGTGCTGGTGCAACGGCTCACCAGCAGGTCCGGCAGCGGCGTCGTCGAGTCGGTGATCGTCGACGGTACCTTCGGCCTCTACCTCGGCTGGGTGACCGCCGCCACCTGCGCCAACGTCACCGCGGCCCTGGTCGACAGCGGTGTCGACCCGGAGCCCCCGGTCTCCACGCTGGCCGCGGTCGCCGTGCTGGTAGTGGCCGCCTCGATCGGCGTGCTTCTCGCCTTCCGGTTGGGTGGACGTTGGGCGGTGGCGGCAGCGCTGTCCTGGGGACTGGCGTGGATCGCGGTCGGCCGGCTGACCGACGAGCCGCACTCGGTGATCACGGCCATCGCCGCGGTGGCCGCAGCTCTCGTAGTGCTGGCGATGACCGCACGGGTTCGACTCGGGACGACTCGGTGAGCGCACCGCTCGAGACCGATGTCGTCGTCGTCGGCGCCGGTCTCGCCGGGCTGCGGTGCGCCAATGAGTTGACCGCGAACGGGCTGGATGTGCGGGTTCTCGAAGCGGGTGACGGCGTCGGCGGTCGGGTCCGGACCGACGAGATCGACGGGTTTCTCTGCGACCGGGGGTTCCAATTGCTCAACCCCGCCTATCCCGCAGTACGCCGAGATGTCGACGTGGCGCGGCTGGGCCTGCAGAGCTTCACCGCGGGCGTCGCCGTACGCCGCGAAGGTGGCCTGAAGGTGCTCGCCGATCCGCGCCGCGCGCCGACCCGATTGCCCGCCAGCCTCACTAGTGGACTCCTTCGCCCCAGGGAACTGGCCGGCCTGGCGCGCTGGATCGCCCCGGCACTCGTCCGGCCCCAGCGTCTGGCTGATGACCCGTCTGCTGACCAGTCCGACACCACCCTGTCGGAGTCGCTGGACGCCGCGCGAGTCGACGGCCCGTTGCGCCGCGAGGTCCTCGAACCGTTCCTGGCCGGGGTTCTCGCCGACGACTCGGGGGAGACCTCGGCCGCCTTCGTCAAGCTGCTGGTCCGCAGCTTCCTGCTCGGGACACCCGGACTCCCGCGCGGCGGGATGCAGGCCCTGCCGAAGCAGATCGCGGAGCCGTTGGACGGCCGAATCGACCTGAGCTCGCCGGTGGTCGAGATCGTGGAGGAGTCCTCGACGGTCCGGGTCGTCACCGCGCAGGCCGACTACCGGGCCCGCGCCGTCGTGGTGGCGGTCGGCGCCCAGGATTTCGAGAAGCTGACCGGGGCCGGCGCTCCGCGGACCTGCGCCCTGACGACCTGGTGGTTCGCCGCCGACGAGGCGCCGTACGACCAGGACCTGCTGACCCTCGACGGCCGCGGCCGCAGCGCCGGAGAGCGACCCACCGGCCCGGTCCAGCACGCCGCCGTGGTCAGCAACGCCGCCGCGTCCTACGCCCCGGCGGGTCGGCACCTGGTGCAGGCCACCTGCCTGGCAGGCAGAGCCGACGCCGATCACGACGAGCCGGCGGTACGGCGGCAGCTGGCCGAGCTCTGGAGTCGATCGACCGACGGCTGGCAGGTGCTGACTCGGCACGTGATCGAGCACGCGCTGCCGGCGATGCCGCCCCCGTTGCGGGCAACGGCTCCGACGCGGCTCAGGGGTCGGCTCTATGCGGCTGGCGACCACCGGGACACCGCCTCCATCCAAGGAGCGCTGGCCTCGGGGGAGCGGGTCGCTCGCGCGGTCGTCGCCGACGTCGGCGGCTCACGGTGAAGGGGGTCAAGGCGTCCTGAAGGCGTCTTGCGTGCCCGGCCGTCGCATCGGGAGGTGCGCGATCCCAGCGTCGTCGAACTCGGGTCCGGTCACCTCGAAGCCGTACTTCGAATACCACGCCACCAGGTCCGTCTGCGCATCCAAGCGGCAGGCCCGCGTGCCGACCTCGGCCAGCGCCGCGCGCATCAGCGCGTCGGCGAGACCTTGGCGGCGAGCGGCGGCTGCCACCACCACCCGACCGATCCGGGCATCCCCGACGTCGCTGACATCCCCGACATTCCCGCCGTCATCGACCAGTCGCAGGTAGCCGAGCACAGCTGAGTCGCCTGAGTCGTCTGAGTCGTCTGGGACCGCCGGTCCGTCCGGGTCGCCCATTGCCAGGAGGTGCCGGGTGCTCTGCTCGAGGTCCCGTCCGTCCAGGTCGGCGAACAACGACTGCTGCTCGACGATGAACACCTGCTGACGCAGCGCCCACACGCCGTACGCCGTTCGCGTGTCGAGTTCGTCGAAGCCAAACACCGAGATCGTGAAGTCGGTCATCGCAGGTGGGTCACTTCAGGAAGCCCAGGGTCTGTCGCCAGGCCCGCCGGGCCTCGGGGATCAGTGGCATCAGCGAGTACACGTGCAGGAGGTCGGGCTCCTCGATCGCGGTCAGGTCCCAGCCGGCCGCCCGGGCCCGGCGGGCCAGGAGCCGGCAACCGGGGGCCAGCAGGTCGCGGGTGCCGTAGAGCATCAGGGCCGGCGGCAGGTCGCTCAGGTCGGCCAGTCCCGGCGACACCTCCAGTCGGCCCAGGTCCTCGGGAGCACCGGCCCACCAACCGGCGTACGCCTGGGTCTTGCCCAGGAACAGCCACGGGTCGCGGGCCGCAAAGGACGCGGTGTCCGGGGTGCTCGTGGTCAGATCGACCCAGGGGGCGTGCAGCAGCAACTTCGTGGGCTGCCCAGTCTGTGCCGCAGTCTGTGCCGCAGTCTGTGCCGCAGTCTGGGTTGCCGTCGGTGCCGGGCGAGAGGCTCCAACGCCCGGATCATCCGCGGCCCGGTCCCGGATGGCCAGGGCCAGCGCCAGGGCGTAGCCGCCACCGGCGGAGTCGCCGGCCAGGAGCGCACCCCCGGGCGCGGCGGACCAGTGCTGCACCAGCTCGACCAAGGGTTCGAAGGAGTCGCGCCAGGTGTGTCGGGGAGCAATCGGATAGTCGGGCAGCACGATCCGAGCGTTGGTCGCCTCGGCGAGCCGCGTCACGTATCGCACGTGGAACGGATCGATGCCGGCCGTGAAGCCCCCACCGTGCACGTAGACGATCGTGCGGGTCGGAGCCTGGTGGCGCGAGGTGATGACGTACGTTGTGAAGTCGACCGGCCCAGAGCTCGAGTACGTCTGGGAGTCCCCCGAACCCTGAGCCCGCAGAGTCTGGGTCTCGACGGCGAAACGGCGATCGAAGAACGGCACCATGGCGGTGGGCAGGCCGGTACCCGCTCGATCCTGGCGAGCCAGCACCCGGGCCCGCTCGCTGGGCTCGTCGTCGATCTCGCTGGCGCCGCGGAGCCGGGGGACGGCATAGGCGAAGAACTCGTGCAGACGGCTGGGCACGGCGTCAGGCTAGCGCCCACCCGCCCAGCGCCAGTCCAGCGCCCGCCACGGGTGCGGTGCCGCGGTTGCGCGAATGTCGGTGATTCCACCGATGCGGTGACCGTGTGACCTGAGCCACAGTCGAGTCATGAGCATGTTAGCCGTGGCACCCCATCCGATCGCCGCTGCGATCCGAGACCGGGCGCGACCCCAGGTCGCGCCCGCCGTGCGGCACTTCCGGCGGTTGCGCGTGGAGTTGAGGAGCACCTCGGTGCACTACGCAGCGCAGCACGGCCTCGATCCCGCCATCCTGGCCGCCTTGGCTCGCGAGGGCAGCAGATTCGTGGTCGGATCGGCTGCCGATGTGACCACCTGTATGGCCGCCGGCGTGCCGGCAGGCGATCTCGTCTTCGGCGTCGCAGCACCGCGCCGCGAGCTCGCGGCAGCGGCCGCCGTCGGGGTACGGACCTTCGTCGTGGACACTCCGGAGGCGGTCGCCGATGTTGGGCTGACAGTGCCGGGGGCCGCAGTGCTGGCGCGACTGGGGTCGCCGACGCGCGAGGGCACCCGCCGACCAAGCGGTCCCACACCGCTGCTGGCCCTGGGTTTGTTGAATCAGGCCGCCGCCAGCGGGCTGGATGCCGCCGGCTTCTCGTTGCAATGTGCCCCACTCGCGCCGTCTGCCTCCCAGTCGCCGTCTGCGCCGTCTGGGCGCGGCTGGCGTTGGGCCCTCGGCGCGTCGGCCTACCTCTTCGCCCGGCTGCGGGCAGCCGGGCACCGCCCCTGGTTGTTGGACCTCGGCGCCGGCTACCCCCGCCCCGCGGCAGGGGCCGCAACCGCCGGCACCGGCTGCAACGCACCGGTCCACCAACAACTGCACGAGGTGTTCGGGGCGCACCGGCCGAGCACGATGGCCTCGTTCTCCTACGCCTGAGGTGCCGGTGCCGGTGTCGGGCTGCGGGCGGTCGGGCGCCTGAGGCTCAGGAGCCGAGCGCGAAACCCAGGCCCGCCCCGAGGACGCACATCGTCAGCGTGGCTACGGCGTACGCCGTCCCGACGACCCGGCCGAGGCCGACGGCCTGCACCGCGAAGGCGGAGTAAGTGGTGAACCCGCCGCACAGTCCCGTCCCCCACAGGGCCATCGCCGACCCGGACAGCGACAGGGCCGACAACAACCCCAGCGCGGTCGAGCCGAGCACGTTCACCGCCAGCGTGCCCCAGGGCGCCCGCCCGTCGAAGTGGTGCGCGGCCAGGAACCGCAGGGGGGCGCCGATCGCCGCCCCCAGCGCAACCAGCAGGACCGTCATCCCAGCTCGTCCCCGGCCGGGGCGGGTTCGAACCTTCCGGCGAGCCGGACCGCCGCGACCGCCGCCAGCACCGTGCCCAGCACGTAGAGGCCGGCGCCGAGCGCCGAGCCGGCCGACACCAGGGCGCGGGTCTGCTCGGCCGCCGCCGACATCGTGGTGAACCCACCCAGCAACCCCGGGCCCAGCGCCACCGCCAACACCGAGGCACGCTGGGCCGCGGTCGGGGTCGGCACTACCGCGGGCAGCGCGGCCAGCGCGAAGGCGCCGAGGACATTGATGGCCAAGGTGGTCCACGGGAAGTCGCCTGCCGGCCCGGTTCCGGCTCCAGTGGTCGCGTCCAGGCTCCACCGCAGACAGGCGCCCAGCGCGCCGCCGACCGCGACGCCGGCAACCATCGCCGGAGTAGGGCGGGGCTTGCTCATCGAAGGCCTCGGTTGTCGTCCGGTGGCTCCGGGTCGGTGGAGTCGACACGTCTCCAGGCCGTCGGTGGCTTGCCCCTGGCCTGGCCAACGAACTCGCCGAGGAACCAGATCTGGAAACGGCGTACGTCGTTGGAGCGAGCCAAGGCCAGCAGCCGTTGGGCGCGACAGAACTCGTCGGCGAGATCGAAGAGCTCGATGATCTGCTCGATCACCGTGGCCGAGTCCGGATCGATCGACACAGCCACGTCGACGCGGGGGCGGTCGGCGGCCAGACCCGCGCGGATGCGGGCCTCCATCGCGGTCGGGAAGGAGTCCTCGAACCTGGCGAACACCTCGCTCAGCTCACGCGCCAACGGGTAGTCGTCCTGATGGGCCAGCGACAACAGCCGCAGCTCACGGCGCAGCTCGATGTAATGCCGACGTGATCTGACGTACTCGGCTATTGGCAGTGAAGCCAACCGGATCTGTACGGCGACCGACTCGTCCAGGCTGTCGGCAACTCGAGCCCGGCCCGGGGTAGAGCTCTCCTCGTAGACCAGCTCGGGCGTGGGCGGGTTCAGCTCGTGGGGGGCCCGGGCAGGCTCGAACCACACCGACTTGCCGGTGCCGTCGATCGAGGTGCCCCAGGCGGCCGAGCAGTTGGCCACGATGTCCAGACCTCGGCCGAACGTGGACAACAAGGCGTCGAGGTCAACATCGTCGTCCTTGCCATGGCCGGTCGCCTCGACCGACAGCGGTGGCCGGGGCAGGTCCACGGACCCGTCGCGTACTTCGATCCTGGGGTGGTTCACGGTCCCGCGGATCCGCACGCTGATCGGCGGCAACGCGTGAAGCAGGGCGTTGGTGACCAGTTCGCTGACACCCAGCTCGGCGCACTCGGCAAGGTCGACTCGTCCCAGTTCCCGACAAGCAGACACCACCCAGCGTCGCGCCTCGTGGACCGACCGCGGGTCCGAGGCGAGACCGAGAGCGGGCTCGTTCAGCGGCAAACTTCTCCTGCCAATCGAGATAGGAGGGTGCTAGGCGTTCTACCGGGCATGGTGCCGGGGTACAAGGAGTTCGTTACGCCGCTTGGTTCGGATTGCTCAGCCTGTGATCAACCCAACGTCGACCGAGATGATGGATTTGGGCCGAGCGGACGCGAAAATGAATCTACCGGCCTAGGATCCCCATGGTGCGGACCCCTCGGGCCAACGGAGGCAGTCAATGAGATCGGCAACTTCGAACACCGACATCGACAGGGACACCCCCCGGGGGATCCACCGGGTTGTGGTGGTCGGCTCCGGCTTCGGTGGCCTGTTCGGCACCCAGGCGCTGAAGCACTCGAAGGTCGACGTCACGATGGTGGCCAAGACGACCCATCACCTGTTCCAGCCGCTGCTCTACCAGGTCGCCACCGGCATCTTGTCCGAGGGCGAGATCGCGCCGCCGACGCGCGAGGTCCTGGCCAGGCAGGGCAACGCCCGGGTTCTGCTCGGCACGGTCACCGACATCGATCTGGCCGAGCGCACGGTCGTCTCCCAGGTGCTGGGCCGCGAGACGGTGACGCCGTACGACTCCCTGATCGTGGCCGCTGGTGCGGTCACGTCCTACTTCGGCAGCGACCACTTCGCCGAGTTCGCCCCCGGCATGAAGTCGATCGACGATGCCCTGGAACTGCGCGGGCGCATCTTCGGCGCCTTCGAGCTTGCCGAGCTGGGAGCCACCCGCGGAGAGAACGTCGACCACCTGCTGACCTTCGTGGTCGTCGGGGCCGGCCCGACCGGTGTGGAGATGGCCGGCCAGATCGCCGAACTGTCCCACCGCACCCTGCCGCGCGACTTCCGTGCGATCAACTCTCGGTCCGCGCGGGTGATCCTGGTCGACGCCGC
>JBBPYJ010000210.1:0-4768 GCA_038200025.1 Propionibacteriales bacterium
AGAACTCCGAGGAGATCGACGCCCTCGCCGCTCGTCTGGGCGGCCGGGTCGGCGTCGACGACCTGCTCGACGACCTCGACCGACGTGGACGCCGCAGCTGGGTGCCGGCGCGTGCCGTGCACCGGGCCGGGATATGGGGGCGGGCGGTCGCGTCCGCGTTCACCTTCGATCGTGGCGACCGCATCAGTCCCCACTGGTTCCCCCAGGGCATCACTACCTCCGGCGACGCGGCCGAGAGCGGGAGAGTCGAGGGCCGTCGGGTGGTCGCCGTCGCGTGGTACTACCAAGGTCCCGACGGCAAGAACCAGGGCAGCCGGGTGACGTTCTTCGACCTCGACACCCGCCGCTATCGGCATGTGCTGCTGGTTCGACCGGTGCTGCGCAACGGTCACGTCACCATGACCCCGTTGAAGGTGCACGCGGGCGGCATCGTCTGGCACGGCGACTACCTGCACATCGCGGCGACCGCCAAGGGCTGGGTCACCTGTCGGCTCTCCGACCTACTGCGGGTCCCCGACCACCGCCGTGACCCCGATCGGCGCCGGCTCGGCATCAGCACCGACGCGACCGTGAAGGTCGCTTCCTTCGGCTATCGCTACGTGCTGCCGGTCCGGTTCTCCTACCGCGCGGCGACGCTGGACGGTCACCAGCAGCTGAAATACTCCTTCCTGTCGCTGGACCGCCAAGCCAGTCCGCCGGCGATCGTGGCCGGGGAGTATGCCCGCGGAAAACGCGCCACCCGGCTGGCTCGCTACGACCTGGACCCGGCGACCGATCTCCTGCGCTGCGACGACGAGGGGGTCTCGCACCCGGTCCGGCTCGACCCGGGTGGGGTCGAGGGGATGCAGGGAGCCTGCGTGGTGGGCGACGACTATTACGTCACGGTCTCGCACGGACAGTGGGCGCCGGGCAGCGTGTTCGTCGGCAGGCCCGGCGCGCTGCGCGAGCACCGCTTCGCGACCCCTATCGGGCCCGAGGACATCTCCTACTGGTCCTCGACCGACCGCTTCTGGTCGGTGACCGAGCATCCCCGGCGGCGTTGGATCTACTCGATGCGCCGCTCGCACTTCGCCTAGCTCAACAGCCAGCGCCGGACCAGCCCCCACCTAGCCAGAAGCCAGCCGCTGGGCCGCCTGGGCCAGGTCGTCAACGCCCTGTGCCAACTCCTCGGGCCGGTCGGTGGTCAGGTCGAGATGGAAGCCGTAGAGCGCGGAGTCGACCAACGTCACGATCCGCGGCACCCGGGCCGCCGGTGCACCGCTGCGGATCAAGTAGTCGCTCTGGGCCAGCGTCCAGTGCTCGTTGCTGGCCCGGGCATCGCTGAGATAGGGCTCCTGGCCGATCAGCCCGGTGGCCGCGGCCTGAAGGTAGATGTTGAGGCAGCAATCCAGCGGATACCGTGTGTAGGCGTCCCACAGGTTGTTGACCGCGGCCCGCACCGAGGGTGCGGCGGGCAGGTCGTGGACGGCCCGAACCGATCGCGCGGTGACCCGCGCGACCACGGCGGAGACCAAGGCATCGCGGGAGTCGAAGTGATAGAGCAGCATCCGGTCGCTGGTGCCCAACGCCGCGGCCAGCGGACGCAGGGTCAGCCCGATCAGGCCCTCGGACAGGACGTGGTCGGTGGCCGCCTCCAAGAGTTCCTCGCGTCGATCCACGCACTTACCGTAGCAAGTGCTACAGTTCTTTATGTAGCGACTGCTACACAAACGGAAGGAGGAAGCAATGTTCGTCGCCATCGTGCTGTTGGTCGTGGCCATCGGGGTCGAGGTGGTCGCCAGCGCCTTCCTCCCTCGTGCCAACGGATTCACCCACCTGGGGTGGAGCACCTTCGTGCTGGTCGGCTACGGCATCTCGATCTGGTTGCTGGCCGTGGTGATCCGCACCATCCCCATCTCGATCACCTACGCTGTGTGGTCCGGCGTCGGCACCGCCATGGTCGCGGTGGTCGCCTACTTCTACCTCGGCGAGTCGATGAACGCGATCAAGCTCGCCAGCTTGGCTCTGATCGTGGCCGGCGTCGTCGGCCTCAACATCGCCGGCGCGCACTGAGCTAGCTCGTTCTGCGCGCACCGCGAGAGTGCGCACTGCTCTTTCATGAGCTCCGGGTGTGGGGGGTGTGTTGGGGGTGTGAGATAGGCACCCCGAATCGGGGCCGGCTATGAGCCGGGGTTGTCCTACACACCCGTCGGCAATACTGACCAGGCCCCAGATCTGCTCGGCGAAGAAGGTCTGGACCCATGATCAGCGCCTCATCCGGGTACGAACCCGGCCGTGACGACGCGCAGCGACCAGCCGACCAGAGGGAGTGATGGCGTGCCTGCCACAGCGACTCGCTCCAATGTCGTGCACCAGCTGCGGCTGCTGCTGACCGCGAGCCACCTCGGGCCGACCGTCGCGGTGACCGGGCTGGCTGCCTTGTTGAGCGTGAGCGTCGACCTCGACCCCTGGCGCTCCCTGACCGTGGTGACCGCAGTGCTGGCCGGCCAGCTGACCATCGGGTGGGGCAATGACCTGATCGACCTCGATCGGGACCGGCGTGCTGGCCGCAGTGACAAGCCGCTGGCGACCGGCAAGCTCGAGCCACGAACCGTCCAAATCGCCACCGCCGCGGCCCTCGGCGTGGCCATCCTGCTGCCGTTGACTCTGGGACTCGGCGCGGCTGCGGTCGCACTCTGGCTGGTCGTCGTCGGTGGCCAGGCCTACAACCTCGGTCTGAAGCGGACGGTCTGGTCGTGGCTGCCGTACGCCGTCGCCTTCGGCGCGCTGGCCGCCGCGCCGGGTCTGGCCGCCGGTGTCGACGTCGCCTGGTGGGTGCCCACGGTCGGCGCGCTGCTCGGGGTCGGCGCACACCTGGTCAACGTGATCCCGGACCTGGACGACGATGCCCGGACCGGGGTGTCCGGCCTGCCGCACCGACTGGCGGACCGATTCGGCGCGACCGGTGTCTCGATCATTGCGGTGGCGCTGTTCGTGACCGCGTCGGCCGTCCTGCTCGCCGCCTTGCCCTTCGGCCCGCTGGTGTGGATCGCCGGGTTGCTGGTCGTCGTGCTCGCGACTGCCGCGCTGCGCACCCACGGGCGTCGACCGTTCCAGGCCGCCATCGCCATCGCGCTGGTCGATGTGGCCGCGCTGGTGATCGCGCTATGACCAGACCGACTCCGACCCCCGAAACCGCTGCTGAGACCTCTTCGGAAACAGGATCGCAGACGTGGGACCTGATCGTGGTCGGCGCCGGCCCGGCCGGAGCCTGCGCGGCGCTCGGCGCCCTGCGGGCCGATCCGACGCTGCGGGTGCTGCTGCTGGACCGCGAGGACTTCCCCCGGGACAAGTCGTGCGGTGACGGGATCGCCCCCCACGTCTTCGAGGCTTTGGCCGAGATCGGTGTCGACGACCTCGCCGACGGCTGGAAGCCACTCCACCGCCTCGACCTGAACCACGGCGACCACCGGGTCGAGGGCAAGCTGGCCCGGCCCGTCTGGGTGATTCCTCGCGCGGTCCTCGACGCCAAGATCGTCCGGCACGCCGTCGCCGCCGGGGCGGTGCTGTGGCGCCACCGGGTGCGATCGATAGCCATCCACCGCGACGGGGTGACCGTGGACGACACCTGGCGATCGAGGTTCCTGATCGGCGCGGACGGTGCCTACTCGGTGGTCCGCGGTTTGGTGGGGCGTCCGGCGTCGACCCGTCGCGCGGTGGCGATCCGGGGCTACTCCCCGACACCGCCGGCGCGGGCAGGTCTGCAGTCGATCATCTACGGCGACCGGCGGCGACCGTCCTACGCCTGGGCGTTCGACCGTGGTGACGGGCTCGCGAACGTCGGGTACGGCGAGTTCATCGTCGATCCCGCGAACCGACCGACCCGGGCGTCGATGCTGGCCGAGCTGGAGCGGCTGATCCCCGGCAGCACCGAGGGTGGTACCGACTGGAAGGCCCACCACCTGCCACTGTCCGGTTGGCGCCTGGAAACCTCGAAAGATCGGGTGCTGCTGGTCGGCGACGCGGCCCACCTGGTGAATCCGATGACCGGTGAAGGCATCTTCTACGCCGTCGCCACCGGCCTGGCCGCCGGGCGCGCCGTGGTGTCCGGGGCGGCCGTGGTGTCCGGGGCGGCCGGGGCTGCGGGGTCGGTGGGACGGCCGACGACGGGTGAGTCAGACCCGACCAGCCGAACAACCGGGGTCGGCGCCCACTACGACCGCGCCGTCCGCCGGCTGCTCGCCACCCATCTCCACCACACCTGGGCGGCCGCCCGACTCAGCCGCTCGCCCGCGGTGCTCGACGCCGCGATCCATGCCGCCAAGCGCGATCAGCACTCCTTCGACGCGTTGGTCGAGCTCGGGCTCGGCGACGGCCGGGTCACCCCGAGGCTCGGTGCCAGCCTGGCCCGTGGTCTGCTCGCTACGCGTCCCACCCCCGAGCCGAGAAGGTAGGACTCATGCAGATCCTGTCAGTGCGCGGCGTCCTGCCGCCGCATTTCTACCCCCAGCGCGAGATCACCGACGCGTTCGCCGAGATGGTGGGCACCGAGAAGTCAGGTGCCGAGAAGTCAGGCACAGACGGCCAGGTGGACGAGCTGCTGCTGCGCCGCTTCCACGCCAACGCCGGCGTCCAGACGCGCCACCTGGTGCTGCCGCTGGACAAATACGCCGACCTCAACGACTTCGGGGCCACCAACGACCTCTTCATCAACGAAGCGGTCCGCCTGGGTGCCGAGGCCCTGCTGGCCGCCCTCGACGCGGCTGGCCTGACACCAGCCGACGTCGAC
>JBBPYJ010000211.1:0-5572 GCA_038200025.1 Propionibacteriales bacterium
AGCACGTCGATCAGCCCCGGACCACCGGTGCGTGCGGCCGCGACCGGGTTGCGGAAGGCGGCGTACGCCGAGACCGGGATCGACCCGGTGACCCCGATCGAGGCCGCGACCGATCGCGAGGCGCGCAGCAGTCTGGATCCGAACCGTCGGGTGGTGCCCAGCGCGATCACCGGCGCGGGCTCGCCGCCAGCGGTCGGGAAGGCCGCCGGGAAATCGAGGATGCCGCGCACATCGGCACCCCGGAACCCGTAGATCGACTGGTCGGGATCGCCGACCACGATCAGATCGCGTCCGTCCCCGGCCAGGGCCCGCAGGAGGGCGACCTGACTGGGATCGGTGTCCTGGTATTCGTCGACCAAGACGCAGGAGAACTCCGCTCGCAGCTGCTCGCGGTGTCGCTCGGCCTCGATCACCGCGCGAGCCATCAGATCGGGGTAGTCGATGGCGGACTGGTTGCCCAGCACGTCGAGATACTGACCCAGGAACAGCCCGGCGGCCTCGAACTCCGCGATCTGCTCACGGCGCCCGAGGTCGATCAGGTCCTCTGGATCCAGACCCCGCTCGCGGGCCCTCGACAGCACCGTATGCACCTCGCGGGCGAAACCGCGGGTGCCGACCGCCGCCCGCAGCGACGGCGGCCAACGCACCGATTCGGGGTTGTCGGCCAGCAGTTCGTGCAAGATCACGTCCTGCTCGGGCGCACTGAGCAGCCGCAGCGGTGCGGCGTAGAGGTCGGCCGGGGCGAAGCGGCGCACTAGACCGTAGGCGAACGAGTGGAACGTCAGGCTCAACGCCGTGCCGGTGGTGCGCCCGAGCCGAGCGGTCACCCGGTCGCGCAGCTGCTCGGCCGCCTTGCGGGAGAAGGTCAGCGCCAACACGGACTCGGGGGCCGCCCCGGACTCGATGCGCTGGGCGATCGCCTCGACCAGCGTGGTCGTCTTTCCGGTGCCCGGACCGGCGAGCACCAGCAACGGGCCACCGGGATGATCCACCACCCGCTGCTGGTCCTCGTCCAACCTCGGAGCAGCCACCCGCAGGTCCGGCCGCATCAGGCGGTAGGAAGGCGTCGCGACGGTCATGGCGCTAGCCAATCACCCGCCGCCGACAGTGGGACCGGCGCCACGACCGGGGGTCAGTCGTCGCGGGCGTCGCGATCACCCTCGTCGTTGGCGCACCGGAAGCCGAGGTTGGCGGTGGTCGAGGCCGCGGTGTTGGCCGAGCGGGCGGCGACCCGGTAACGGTGACAGTAGGAGTCGTGGCACAGGTAGGAGCCACCGCGCATCACCCTCGGCAGGTCCTCGGTCAAGATCTCGCTCCCGGACGCCACCGGGTCCTGCGTCGACTGGGAGCCGCGGACCCGGGCGGCGTACGTGTCGGCATCGAAACGGTCCGCGCACCACTCCCAGACGTTGCCCGCGACCTCGAACAGCCCCAGGCCGTTCGGTGGGTAGGAGCGCACGGGGGCGGTGGTCAGCCAACCGTCCTCGGCGGTGTTGTGCTCGGGGAAGGCGCCCTGCCAGATGTTGCAACGCCAGCGCCCCCGCGGCGTGAGTTCCTCACCCCAGGCGAACCTGGCGCTTGACAGCCCGCCACGGGCGGCGACCTCCCACTCCGCCTCGGTCGGCAGTCGCTTACCGGCCCAGGCGCAGTACTCGACCGCGTCGAACCAGCTGACGTGGACCACCGGATGCGAGGCCAGGTCGCCTACCCCGGACCGCGGACCGCAGGGGTGCCGCCAGTCGGCACCGCGCACGGCCACCCACCACGGGGTCGCGGCCACCCGGCCCAGCACGTCGGCGGAGACGGCGGCGACGGCAGAGGTGAAGACCGCGGATCGTCCGACTCGTTCGGCGTCGGTAACGTGGCCGGTGGCCTTGACGAAGGTCGCGAAGGCGGCGTTGGTGACGGCGGTCGCGTCCACGCGGTACGGCGACAGCCTGACCTCGTGCACCGGCGTCTCACCGTCGTCGGGATACCCCTCGTCGAAGTGGTCACCGATGCTCACCAGGCCGCCGGGCACCCGCACCTGGCCCCTGCTGCTTCGCGAACGCCGAGAGACCGATCGAGCACGGGGGGCAGCCGGCGCGCCTGGAACCTCAGCGCTCGGTGGCGCCGCGGGTGCACAGCACGCCGGGTCGAAGCTCACCAGCTGACGTCGGCCTTGGCCCGCGGCGCGGCCTTGATCAGGGCCTCGGCACGCCGCGAGACCGAGGGGAACTCAGCCGCGACATCACGCTGCTCGCCGATGTCGGTGCTGAGCTGGTAGAGCCGGATCTCCTCCCGCCCCTTCTTGATCGCCTTCCAGTCCCCGAACCGCACCGCCCGCAGCCCGCGCTTCTTGGTCACCGACTCCCAGTAGAGGTAGTCGTGCTCTGGCTGTTCCTCCCCTCGCAGCGCCGGCAAAAAGGAGATCGAGTTCTTGGCGGACTCCGTCGAGGCTCCCGCCATCGAGGCGAAGGTGGCGAAGACGTCCCAGACGGCCAAGGGAGTGTCGACGACAGTGCCGCCAGCGGCACGAGGACCCTTGAGGCTAGCGGGCAGTCGCGCAATCATCGGGATCCGCACCCCACCCTCATACACTCCGCCCTTGGTGCCGCGCAGCGAGCCGTTGCTGTCGAAGAACTCGACCTCGTGCTGCAGGCTGGATCCGACCCCTCGGAACCAGCCCGCCGAATGGGCCCCGTTGTCACTGATCACCAGGACCATCGTGCTCTCGGCCAGACCACGCTCGGACAGCGCCTCGAGCAGCTTTCCGATCGCGGTGTCGGCGTAGGTCACCTGAGCGGCGTGGTTGCGCTCGCCCGCTGGCCACGGCCGATCGGAGTAGGGCGCATCGCTGGGGATCTCGTTGGGGCCGTGCGGAGGGGTCAGGGACACAGTCAGGAAGAAAGGCGCCGCATCGTCGGCGGCCCGGTCCAAGAAGGCCACCGACTCAGAGACGAAGAGGTCGGGTGCGTACGTCGCGCGGGCACCGTCGTTCTCGGGATACCTGATCTTCTCGCCGTCGCGCCACAGGTAGGACGGCCAGTAGTGGTGCGCCTGCCCCTGGGTGAGGCAACCGAAGAAGTAGTCGAAGCCCTGGTTGTTCGGGTGGCTCGGGTGGGTGCCCTCCTCGGGTCCCAGGCCCCACTTTCCGATCAGACCCGTCGTGTAGCCCTGGTCGCCCAGGACGCCGGGCAGCGTGACGTCGGCGGCGGTCATCCCCCGACCGCCGTCGCGGTTGCTCTGCACCCTGGCGTGGGCCATGTCCAGGCCGGTGAACAACGAGAATCGGGTCGGCGCGCAGGTGGGCGTCGCGTAGGCCTGGTCGAAGCGGACACCCTCGGCGGCCAGGGCGTCCAGGACGGGCGTCTGGATCTCCTGCTGCCCGTAGCAGCCGAGCTCGTCCCTGCCCAGATCGTCGAGGATCACCAGCAGGAAGTTGGGCCGGGCAACGTGCGCCGTCGTCGCGTCACCGGCCTCGCAGCCCGTCAGCGTCGCGGCCGGCATCGCGACCGCCGCCAGCCCCAGCCGTCCCAGCAGCACCCGCCGGGTCATGTCCCGGCCAGTCTTGGGCGTACCGATCGTCCCCCGCTGGGGCATGGTCCGGGCGTGGTCCGACGTCATGGCGCTGCGGACCTCTTTCCAATGGCGACAGTGGACTAGCGTCCCGCACATGAGCGAGGGACCGTTGAGTGATGTTCTCATCGTAGA
Organism: Propionibacteriales bacterium; assembly: GCA_038200025.1. GTDB lineage: Bacteria > Actinomycetota > Actinomycetes > Propionibacteriales > Nocardioidaceae > Nocardioides. The sequence continues at coordinate 3,694 of JBBPYJ010000211.1, forward strand.
TCTGACCCGAGCGCTTTCGGGGCCCCACGCGGCGATGCTGCTCGGGGATCTCGGCGCCCGGGTGATCAAGGTCGAGAGCCCGACCGGAGACGACACCCGGGCCTGGGGACCGCCGTGGGCGGGTCCGGAGACGGATGAGGGCCTGCGCGACTCGACGTACTTCGTGGCCGCGAACCGCAACAAGGAGTCGATCGTCCTGGATCTCAAGGACGCCGAGGACGCGCGGGTGCTGGCCCGACTGGTGGCTCGTGCCGACGTGCTCCTGGAGAACTACCGGGCCGGCGTGCTCGACCGGCTCGGGTTCAGCGTCGAACGGCTGCACGCGATCAATCCGCGGCTGGTGATCGGCAAGATCACCGGCTTCGGCCACGACGGTCCGGAGGCGAACCGGGGTGGTTACGACCAGATCGCCCAGGGCGAGGGCGGACTGATGAGCGTGACCGGCACCGACCATCCCACCAAGGTGGGCGTGCCCGTCGCCGACCTGCTCGCCGGCATGAATCTGGCTCACGGGGTCACCGCCGCGCTGCACGAACGCCACCGCACCGGCCTCGGACGGGTGGTCCGGACCTCGCTGCTGGCCGGGGTCGTGGGGGTGCATGCCTTCCAGGGCACCCGCTGGACGGTCTCGGGCGAGGTCCCCGGACTGTCCGGCGCCCACCATCCCGCGATCGCCCCCTACGGCCTGTTCGCGACGGCCAGCACCCCGCTGCAGATCTGCGTGGGTTCCGAAGGGCTGTGGCGGGGGTTCGCCGACACCCTCGGCCTCGATCCGGTCGACCCCCGGTTCGCCACCAACACCGAACGGGTCGCGCACGGCGACGACCTGGTGCGCGCCATCGAGCGGGTCCTGACCACGCGGCCCGCCGAGCACTGGCTCGAGGTCCTGGACGCGGCTGGAGTTCCCGCGGGCCGGGTGCGCACGATCGACGAGGTCTACGAGTGGGAGCAGACGCATTCGCAAGGGCTCCTCATCGACGTCGACCACCCGGCGTACGGCGCGCTTCGACTGCCCGGCTCGGCGCTGCGCTTCGACGACAACGCGCACTCCGGCGCCAGGCACACCCACACTGCACCGCCGCTGCTCGACCAGCACGGCACCGCGATCCGGGAATGGCTCGACTCCCCTGCCGACTCAGGGCCCGACCCCGACGTCGATGGTGGGCACTAGTCTGACCCGATGACCAGCGCCGAGCGTCACGACGAATCTCGTGCCGTGCAGGAGATGACCGCCTCGAAGCAGTACGCCGCTGCGATCGATGTGCTGGTCGAACTCACCGGCCGGGCACCGGCGGATCTGCGCGCCGACGCCGAGAAGTGCTTGCAGGAACTGTCCTCGCAGATCGACTCCAAGGCCACCGCCGCCTGGGACCGGATGGGACGCTGGCTGACCCGCTCCTACCAGGTGGACCCCGACGCCACCGAACTGCCCGCGCTGCGCGAGCAGGGCCGCCACCAGTCGCTGGTGTTCCTGCCCAACCACCGCTCCTACCTGGATCCGTTGGTGCTGCGTACCGCACTGGCCAAGCACGGCTTCACTCCCAACTACGTGCTCGGCGGCATCAACCTGGCGCTCTGGCCGTTGTCCGAGCTGGGCCGCCGGGCCGGGCTGATCTTCATCCGCCGTTCCACCCGCGAGGATCCGGTGTACCCGGCGATGCTGCGGTTGTACCTGGGCTACCTGCTGCGCTGCCGGGCCAACCTGGAGTGGTATTTCGAGGGTGGGCGGACCCGCACCGGCAAGTTGCGCCCGCCGAAGATGGGGGTGCTGAAGTGGCTGGTCGACGCCTACGAGACCAACCAGGCCTTCGAACCCGGCGCCGACGACGTGCTGATGGTGCCGGTGTCGATCGTCTACGACCAGCAGCACGAGGTCTCC
>JBBPYJ010000212.1:0-6313 GCA_038200025.1 Propionibacteriales bacterium
CAGAAGGGCACCATGCGTCCCTTCACCCTGACCACCGACGCCGACGGCATCGACATCGATCTGCGGGCGGTCACCGAGAACCCGCTGATCAACGGCATCGAGGTCATCGACAACGACTTCCGGGGCGGCGCTGCCGCAACATCGGGGGTCCTGCTTCGGCAGCCGGTCAATGCCTCCGGCGGTCCGGTCGGCGCATCGTCGGTGGCCAACACCTCCTTCGACTGGTCTACGGTCCGCGGCGCGTTCCTGATCAACGGCACCGTCTACTACGGGCTGGCTGACGGGTCGTTCAACAAGCGGACCTTCAACAAGTCCAACGGGTCGCTCGGTGTGCAGAAGGCGGTCAATCTGTACGACGACCCCGACAACGGTCAGCGCATCCCGTTCGCCATCGCGAACCTGACCGGGATGTCCTACGACACCGACAGCCACCGGATCTACTACACGGTGTTCGGCGACAGCCGGTTGTTCTACCGCTACTTCACTCCCGAGAGCGAGGTCGTGGGCAGCTCGACGTTCGTGGCCGACTCCAAGGGCGTGGACTTCGGTGCCGCGGCCGGCCTGACGTTGGCTTCGGGCCGGCTCCTCTACGGCTCCTCGGCCGACGGCTCGCTGCGTAGCGTGTCGTTCGCCGGTGGCCGGGTCACCGGCAGCCCGTCGGTGGTCAGCTCCGACGGCACCTGGAAGTACCGCTCGATGATGGTTCCCAACAACTGATCGATCGCTCCCGGCCCGTCGATCCCGCTGCGCGGATCGGCGGGCCGGTTGCATTTGTCTCCCACCCCTCGACGCGGGACGTCATCACGATCGGAGGCAATAGCGTCGGGTTGCGATGACGTCCGCGTTACCTAACGTTTACCTCCGCGCCGATCTCGTTGCCTGGTGGCAACACGGAGGCGGGCCGGGTGAAACGTCCAGCCCGCACGGTGGAGGCACTCGGGGCGGGTTCGAATCGACATCGTCGTCGCCGTTGCCCGCCCTCCGACCGATTCTCCTGGAGGTCCCGTGGACGGCTATTACGCCTTCATGCTTGTCGCCACCGCATTCGTGCTGATGATGACGGTGCCCGCGCTGGCGCTGTTCTACGGTGGCATGTCGCGATCCAAGTCCGTGCTCAACATGATGATGATGTCGTTCGTCGCGGCCGCGATCGTCGGCATCTTGTATGTCGCCATCGGCTGGTCGATGGGCTTCAGCGGTGACGGCACGTTCTTCGCCAACCCCTTCGAGCTGTTCTGGCTCTCCGGCGTGGCCACCGGCGACTACATCTTCGTGATGTTCCAGATGACCTTCGCCATCATCACCGCGGCCCTGATCAGCGGCGCGGTCGCGGACCGGATGAAGTTCTCGGCCTGGGTGCTGTTCGTCCCGCTGTGGGCAGTCATCGTCTACTTCCCGATGGCCCACATGGTCTTCGGCTGCACCGACGACTCAGTGATCTGCGGTCGGATCGGCGCCCAGGACTACGCCGGCGGGACTGCCGTCCACATCAATGCCGGTGTCGCCGCTCTGGTCCTGGTGCTGCTGCTGGGCAAGCGCATCGGCTGGCCCAAGGAGCAGATGCGCCCGCACAACCTGACCCTGACGATGCTCGGTGCGGGCCTGCTGTGGCTGGGTTGGTACGGCTTCAACGTCGGCTCGATCGTCTTCACCGGCGCTACCGAGGACGAGAACATCGCCCAGTTCTTCTCCGAGACCGGCCGCACCTTCGCCAACACCACCTTGGCGACCTTCGCCGCGATCCTCGGCTGGCTGCTGATCGAGCGGATGCTGCACGGCAAGGCCACCTCGCTGGGCGCGGCATCGGGCATCGTGGCCGGGTTGGTGGCCATCACCCCGGCCGCCGGTGCGGTCGACATCGGTGGCGCGGTAGCTATCGGGTTGATCGCCGGCGCCGTCTGCGCCTGGGCGGTCAGCCTGAAGTACAAGCTGGGGTACGACGACTCGCTCGACGTGGTCGGCGTACACCTCGTTGGCGGGGTGCTCGGGACGATCCTGATCGGACTGTTCTCCACGGCCGAGGGGGCCGGTGGCATCGACGGACTGTTCTATGGGGGCGGTCTGGGCTCCCTAAGCGCCCAGACGCTCGGTGTGCTGGTGGCCGTCACCTACTCCGCAGCGATGACCACAATCATCGCGCTCGCCATCAAATACACCCTGGGCCTGCGGATCGACGAGGAGGACGAGGTCACCGGGGTCGACCTCGCCGAGCACGGGGAGTCCGCCTACGACCTGCACAGTGGGGTCTCCGGCGGTGCGCTGGGTGGCAACCGCACCGGCGCCCTGGCAAGCACCGCCAGCAGCACCGTTACCGAAGGAGCCAACGCATGAAGCTGATCACCGCAGTCATCAAGCCGCACAAGTGGGAGGACGTCCGCGAAGCCCTGGAGGCCTTCGGGGTGACCGGGATGACCGTCTGCGAGGTTAGCGGCTACGGGCGGCAGAAGGGACACACCGAGGTCTACCGCGGCGCGGAGTACGACGTCGCGCTGGTCCCGAAGATCCGGATCGAGATCGTCGTGGACGACGCCGATGCCGCCGATGTCACCGAGATCGTGTGCAAGAGCGCACAGACCGGTCGGATCGGCGACGGCAAGGTGTGGGTGAGCCCCATCGACACCGTCGTCCGGGTCCGCACCGGCGACCGCGACGAGGCCGCCGTCTGACCGAGCAAGAGCGGACCACCCGAACGACGGCCGCGGACGCAGTCTGTGCGAGGGCGTACGCCGCTGCCGGCGGTCCGCCAGTCGGTGCGGCGCTGGTGGCTACCGGCGGCTATGGCCGTGGGGAGCTGGCTCCGCAGTCGGACCTGGATGTCGTCCTCGTTCACGACGACGATCTTGACGTCGGCGAGCTGGCCCAGACCCTGTGGTATCCCCTGTGGGACTCCGGCGCCCGCCTGGACCATGCGGTCCGGTCGATGTCGCAGATGGTCGAGTTGGCTGACGCTGATCTGCGGGTGGCGCTGTGCCTGCTCGACGTACGCCACGTCACCGGCGATCTGAACCTGGCCCTGCGGTTGCGAGCCACGATGCTGTCGGCTTGGCGTCGCCAGGCGGCCACGCGGCTGCCGGAGCTGAAGACCCTGGTCCACCGCCGTCACGACCTGGTCGGCGAGCTGGCGCATGCCTCGATCCCGGATCTGAAGGAGGCCGAGGGCGGTCTACGCGATGCGACCGTGCTTGCGGCACTGGTCGCTACCTGGCTGGTGGACGTGCCGCACGTCGAGCTCGAACGTGCGCGGCGCGAGCTGCTGGACGTCCGCGACGTCTTGCACCACGTCACTGGACGGGCGACCGATCGGGTGGCTCCTGAGGTATGGGGTGAGCTGGCTGCGCCGCTGGGCTTGGCCGGGGAGCCGGCGGTGCAGCTGGCGGTGCGGGGTCTCGGTCGTCAGATCACCCACCTGTCCCGGCTCACCTGGCGTCGGGTGGACGGCTATCTGGCCGACTCCCAAACTGACTCTCGAACCGACGGTCGTGCGACCCGCTCCGAGGGCAGCGGTCAGCCCGGCACATCCCTGCGACCGGGCCCGCAGCTGACCCGGATCACCGAGGGGGTTGCGATCGCCGGCGGCGAGGTGGTGCTGGACTCGGGTGCCCGGCCCGACCGGGACCCCGCGCTGCTGTTGCGGGCAGCCGCGGAGGCGGCCGAGCGCGACCTCGTGCTCTCCCCGGCGACCGCGGCGCGGCTGGCTCGCGACGGTGCCGAGCTGCCCGATCCGTGGCCCGCCGAGGCCCGGCAGTCGCTGGTGCGGCTGCTCGCCGCGGGACGTGGGCTGCTGCACGTGTGGGAGACCCTGGAGATGAGCGGGGCCCTGGATCGGGTGCTGCCGGAATGGGAGCGGATCAAGTTGCTGCCCCATGCCTCGGTGATCCACCGGTTCACCGTGGACCGGCACGTGATCGAAACCTGCATGGAGGCATCGAGGCTGATCCGGACGGTCCCCCGCCCCGACGTACTGGTGGTGGCCGCCCTCCTGCACGACATCGGCAAGGGCGGACCGACCGAGCACAGCGTCGCCGGAGAGCCGATCGCGCGCGCCATCGCCGCCCGGATGGGGTTCGCTGCGGGTGAAGTGAACCTGATCGGGTCTCTGGTCCGATGGCATCTGCTGCTCGTCGAGACCGCGATCAGCCGCGATCCTGATGATCCGGAGACCGTACGACGGGTGACCTCCCGGCTCCCAACGGCCGAGGGGGTGTCGCTGCTGATGGCGCTGACCGAGGCCGATGCTCGGGCGACGGCCGCGAAGGCGTGGACCCGCTGGCGGTCCGGGCTAGTGCACCGCGTCGGCACGGCCGCGATGGCCACTCTGGATCCTGGCTCGGTACAACTCCCACCGCGGGCCCGGGTCGAGGTGCCCAGGGCGGTCCGTCGCGGCCGGGTCAGCGTCGAGGTCGAGGTGGTCGAGGACGGCGCCCGGGTCACGGTGATCTCACCGGACCGGATCGGGCTGCTGGCCGACGCCGCAGCCATGCTGGCGATCCAGCGCACCTCGGTCCGCGCGGCCCGTGCCTGGACGCAGGGGCAGTACGTCGTCTCGGTCTGGGATGTCGCCGATGACAGCCTGGATGCCAAGGTCCTGCGTCAGCGCTTCGAGGCGCTGGCCGGCGGGAACTTGAATGCCCGGACCCGGCTGAGGCCGCCGAAGGAAGCCCTGCCGCCCACGGTGGGGATCCGTCCCGACATCGCTAGCGGCGCTAGCCTGCTCGAGGTGCGGGCGATCGATCGCCCCGGAGTCCTCCACCTGGTGCTCGCGGCCCTGGCTGGCTTGGGGCTGACGGTGCGCTCGGCCCACATCGACACTCTCGGCCCCCAGACGGTGGACGTGTTCTACGTCCAGGAGGCGCAGGCCGAGGTCCTCCGCGACCAGCGGGCCGCTGCGGCCGTTGCGGCCGTACGCGCCGCGCTGACCGGGCCTTAGCGCGCTGGCTCCCGCCCCCGTGGTGGTGCTCCCGCCCCCGTGGTGGTGCTCCCGCCCCCGTATATGGTGGCGGGAGCGCACTCCGGGGGGTTGGAGCGAGTGTCGGGCAGACGCGAGTGTGCGTCGGGCGAAGGTCAGTGACCGGCGGGAGACCGATGGGTCAGGGCTGGGCCGCCGGCTCGAGCGCCATCGTCGAGAGCAGCTGGACGTGCGCCTCCATGGAGTCGATCAACGGCAGCGGCGAATCATCCGCGCTGATCAGGAGTTCGATCTCAGTACAGGCCAGCACCACCGCCTGGGCGCCGGCCGCGGCCAGCGCCTCGATCTGGGCGACGTACGCCGCTCGCGAACCGTCGGTGAGCACACCCTGGGTGAGCTCGTCGAAGACGACCCGGTCGACCATCGTGCGGCCAGCACGATGGGGGGTGACGACCGTAATTCCGTGCTGAGCCAGCCGATCCGCGTAGAACGGCTCCTCCATCACTCCCCGGCTGCCGAGCAGTCCCAGGGTGGTCCAACCACCTTGGGCTGCCTGGTGTGCCACCGCGTCGGCGATGTGAACTGCCGGAATGGCGACCTCGTTCTCGACGGCCGTGAAGTTCTTGTGCATCAGGTTGCTGCAGATCGCCACAAAGTCAGCGCCACCAGCCTCGACGCCCTGGGCCGCCTCGGCGAGAATCCGGGCCGAGCCGTCGTAGTCCGCAGCGATCTGGCAGGCGCGGATCTCGGCGAAGTCCAGCGAGGTCAGCGCGATCTTGGCCGACGCATGCCCACCACGTGACCCGGCGGCCAGTTCGTTGAGCCGACGGTAGTAGGCCACCGTGGAGTGCCAGCTGAGCCCGCCGATAAGTCCGATCGTCTTCATGGATCCATCGTGAACCACCGGCTGGATCTAAGGAATACCTATTCCGCTTGCAAAGGTCATAAGCACGCTTTAGGTATGAGCCCCGACCCTCGATGACTCCTGATCTTCCGCACCGTGGCCAGAGCGGGCTCGATCAGTGCAGGTGCCCGTGACCTGGGCTGGACCCAGCCGGCGGTCAGCCAGCATCTGTCGCGACTCGAGCGAGAGGTCGCGATGCCCCTGCTGATCCGCGGTCCGGGTGGGGTCGACCTCACCGACGCGGGCAGGCGGCTGCTGGTCCGCGCGGACGCCGTCGCCGGCGAGCTGCACGCGGCCGCCGAGGAGATGGCAGCGCTCTCCCAGTTGCGGGCCGGTCGGGTTCGAGCCCAGCGGGTCTGGCCGACCTAGGCGACTCGGCCGACCTGGACGACCTGGACGACCCGGACGACCCGGACGACCCGGCCGACCCGGCCGACCTGGACGACCTGGACGACCCGGCCGACCCGGCCGACCCGGCCGACCTGGACGACCTGGACGACCCG
>JBBPYJ010000213.1:0-4533 GCA_038200025.1 Propionibacteriales bacterium
CCCGCCCCAGCTAGCCCGCCCCAGCTAGCCCGCCCCAGCTAGCCCGCCCCAGCTAGCCCGCCCCAGCTAGCCCGCCCCCGTCGTACCGCCCGAACCGCCCGAATCCGGATAGTCCCTAGCAAACGGCACCATTTGAGGGCTCGGAACCGTGCCAAACGCTAGGGACTACCCAAGATCTGCGTCCTTCGTACGCCGCCGCCGCCGCGGTCTGCCTGCGCGCGCCTGCCCGATGCAGCGGCGCAGGCTCAATACGCTGAGCCCATGGAAATCCTGCTCTGGCTGCTGCCCGCGGCGGTCGTCACGGCGCTCTCGATGGTGTGGGTGTCCTGGCTGGGCCGGGACGGTCGCGGCGAGGTGGATCGCGATGTCGCGGTCGCCCGGCTGGGGGTGGCGCTGGGCAAGGATCAGCCTGCGCGGCGTACGACGCCACCACCGCGAGTGCGCGACCGCAGCACCGGCATCGCGGTGCGCCGTACGCGCTGAGTCCGAGGTTGCGCGGGGTGAGAGGCTTAGCCCTATGACTGCCCCCGCACGCCACCTGGCAACGGGGGCCCCTGCGTCCACTGGGGTCACGCATGGCTCGCTGCCCGCCGGGACACCATGAGCCAACGCACCCTCGCCGGCCTGCTCGCCGGGCCGCTGCTGCTCGCCCTGTGGGTGGGCGTGCTGGTGCTGCCGCTGCCCTACGTCACCTATGCGCCCGGCGTCACCGTCGATGTGCTCGGTGAGGAGGACGACGGGCAGGAGATCATCCAGGTCAACGGCCAGAAGACCTACCGTGACGACGGCCAGCTGCGGATGACCACGGTGTACGTCAGCCAGCCGAAGGCCCGGGTCAATTTGCTCGAGGTGATGGGCGCCTGGATCGACGACGAGGACGCCGTCTATCCCTACGACGCGGTCTACCGCCAGGACGAGACCCCCGAGGAGTCCAAGCGGGAGTCGTCGGTGCAGATGGTCACCTCCCAGGACGAGGCGGTCGCGGTTGCGCTGCGCGAATTGGGGTACGACGTCACGCCGGTGGTCCAGGTCGCCAACGTCGACAAGAACATGCCCGCCGACGGGGCGCTGAAGGTTGGCGACGTCCTGAAGACCGTCGGTGGCGTGCGGATCAAGACCGCCGGGGACGTCGGCAAGGCAGTGGTCGACTCTGGGATCGGCAAGAAGCTGGCCTTCGGGATCGGCCGCGACGGCAAGGACCTGACGGTCTCGATCACGCCCAAGGACGTCGACGGCAAGCCGCTGGTGGGCATCGTCGGTGGGATCGGTTTCGACTTCCCCTTCGACGTGGAGGTCAACATCGACCCTGAAATCGGCGGCCCGAGTGCCGGGCTGATGTTCTCCCTCGCCATCTACGACACCCTGACCCCCGGTTCGCTGACCGGCGATGCGGTGGTCGCTGGCACCGGCACGATCGCCGATGACGGCTCGGTCGGCCCGATCGGCGGCATCCAGCAGAAGATCGCCGCCGCCCGCCGGGCCGAGGCCGATCTCTTCATGGTCCCGCCCGAGAACTGCGAGGATGCGCGTGGTGCGGCCAATGGCGACATGATTCTGGTCAAGGCGACCACCATGCACGACGCGGTGAAGGCCATCGAGGCCTGGGTCGAGGACCCCGACGCCACCCTGCCCACCTGTTCGACCGCTGACGCCGCTTCCCTGGGGGGAGACCGATGATGGACCACCTGGACCCTGCACTCGCGGGCGCGGTCCTCGAAGTCGAGAAGCACCTGTCCGCCGACGGCTGGGACCAGGCCTCGCGGCTCTACGCGCTGGTCGAGACCGCGCGCCTGGTCGAGCACGAGCCCGACCTGGCCGCCGCGATGGGGCTCGACGACTCGTCGGCGGACGGGTCGCTGACCCCGATCGAGCAGGACCAGCTGGCGCCCGAGGTGTCCCTGGAGTCCACGCTGGAGTCGATCCTGTGGCCGCCGACGGTGACCGGCGCGATCGCCGTGGTCGAGCGGCTGGTGCTGCCACCCGGCGTCGACGGCGAGCTGCCCGACGACATCGGGGGCGCGCAGGAGTTCGCCCGCGAGCATCCGGACCGCCAGGAGGTCCGGATCGTGGCGGGCGTGACACGTGCGGGAGCGACGTACTGCGCGCTGCGGCTGCGCTCCCACGACGACGATCTCTCGGTGGTCGCGGGCACCGATCTGGTGCCGGGCCTGCTGGAGCTGTTGCATACGACGCTCGAAGACGCGCCCGACGACCCGACTTCACTCAATAACCTGACTGGCTTGCCTGATGCAACTGGCCTGACGCAATCACATCTGTCTGGCCCTGACGAGGAGACCACCTCATGAGCGATCTGTTCGACGACGACCCGCGCAAACCCGCGCCGCCAGCGCCGCCGCCGGAATCCAGCAGCCGATCCCGCGCGCTGATCATCACCGCCGGGGTACTGCTGGCGGGCTTCGTCGTGCTGACGGTGTTCGCGGGGTTCTGGACCGAGCGGCTGTGGTTCGGCTCCAAAGGCTTCCAGAGCGTGTTCACCACGTTGCTGTGGACCCGGGTCGGGCTCTTCCTGGTCTTCGGGTCCCTGATGGCGCTGGCCGTCGGGGCGAGCGTCGCGGTCGCCTACCGGACCCGCCCGCTGTTCCGGCCGACCACTCCCGAGCAGACCGGGCTGGACCGCTACCGCGACGTCGTGCTGCCGGTGCGGACCTGGCTGATGGTCGGGATCGCGCTGGTGGTCGGTGGCTTCGCCGGTGCCTCGGCGGCCGGTCAGTGGCGCACCTACATGCTGTGGCGCAACGGTGAGTCGTTCGGCTCCAAGGACCCCTACTTCGGGCGTGACCTGGGCTTCTTCATCTTCGACCTGCCGTGGCTGCACTTCGTGACCGACTTCGTGATGGCGGCCGCGATCATCGCGCTGATCGCGGCGGCGACCGTGCAATATCTCTTCGGGGGCATCAAGCTCCAGGTTCCCAGGGATCGGGTCTCGGGGGCGGCGATGGCGCAGTTCTCGGTGATCTTCGGGGTTTTCGTGCTCGCCAAGGCCGTGGACTACTGGCTGGAGCGCTTCGACCTGGTCACCGAGTCCGGCTCGCTGATCACCGGCATGAACTACACCGACCAGAACGCGGTGCTGCCAGGTCAGAACATTCTGGCCGGCATCGCGGTGCTGGTGGCGCTGCTGTTCTTCTTCAACGTCTGGCGACGGGCCTGGGCGGTCTCGGCAATGGGATTGGCGATGCTGGTGGTGTCCTCGATCCTGGTCGGCGTCTTGTGGCCCGGCGTCGTGCAGCAGTTCTCCGTTGACCCGACCGAGGCCGACAAGGAGGCGCCGTACATCGCTGCGAACATCAAGGCCACCCGAGCCGCCTTCGGGCTCGACGACGTCGAGGAGGTGAAGTACTCCTCGCCGCCGGACCTGAGTGTTGAACGCATGGATGCGTTGAAGAGCCAACTGGCGTCGATGCCGATCGTGGACCCGAGCCTGAGCATCGCCAGCTTCGAGCTCGAGCAGCAGGTGCGTGCCTACTACTCGGTGGCGGAGGTGCTCGACGTGGACCGCTACAACATCGACGGCGAGGACCGCGCCCTGGTGCTCGGCGTGCGTGAGCTCGACCAGGACGGGCTCGACGCGAGCAGCCGCACCTGGTCCAACCTGCACACCGTCTTCACCCACGGCAACGGCGTGATCGCGGCGTACGCCAACCAGCGCGCCGAGGACGACGTGTCACGACCACTGATCGACGTGCAGTGGGCCGAGGGCCGCCGCGACAGTGAGCGCGAGCTGACGGACCTGTCCGAAGACGGCTACGAGACCCGCGTCTACTACGGCGAGCTCAGCCCCGACTACTCGGTGGTCGGCAAGGCGTCGCCGAGCGCGACCGACGTCGAGCTGGACCTGCCCCCGGGCACCCTGGCCGAGGGCCAGGAGTCGACCACGACGTACGACGGCGCCGGCGGTGTCGAGATGGGCTCACTGTTCCGCAAGGTGCTCTACGCGGTGAAGTTCGGTGAGCCCAACATGGTGCTGTCCGAGCGGGTCAACGAGAACTCCAAGATCCTCTACGACCGGCAGCCGGGCATGATGCTGGAGAAGGTCGCCCCGTGGCTGACCGTGGACTCCGACCCGTTCCCGGCCGTGGTGGACGGACGGACCGTGTGGATCATGGACGGTTACACGACCACTGATCAGTATCCGCAATCCCAGGTCGCGTCCTTCGACACGATGACCAAGGACTCGCTGGCGGTGCCTACCGGGTTCCAGACGCTGCCGACCGACCAGATCAACTACATGCGCAACGCGGTCAAGGCGACCGTGGACGCCTACGACGGCACGATCACGCTGTACGCGTGGGACGAGTCGGACCCGATCCTGAAGGCGTGGCGCTCGGCGTTCCCCGGAGTGGTCAAGGACCGCGCAGACATCCCGGAGACGCTGCTGGAGCACCTGCGCTACCCCGAGGACCTGTTCAAGGCCCAGCGCTACCAGTTCGCGCGCTACCACGTGACCGAGGCGAACGACTTCTACGAGAACAACTCGCGCTGGGAGGTGCCGGCCGACCCGGCGAACCCCTC
>JBBPYJ010000214.1:0-15894 GCA_038200025.1 Propionibacteriales bacterium
CCGGGGTCAGCACCTCGGACTCGTCGATGTAGTCCACGCCCAGGCTCTGCAGCACCTGCGCCTCGGCGAAGTGCCCGATCCGGGCCTTGGCCATCACCGGGATCGAGACGGTCTCGATGATCGAGTCGATCATGTCCGGGTCGCTCCTCCGGCTGACCCCGCCCTGGGCTCGGATGTCGGCGGGCACCCGCTCGAGGGCCATCACCGCGACCGCGCCGGCGTCCTCGGCGATCTTGGCCTGCTCGGCGGTGACCACGTCCATGATCACCCCGCCCTTGAGCATCTCGGCCATCCCGCGCTTGACGCGGTCGGTGCCGGTGCCGGTGTTGTCTGTGGGGCTCTGGGTGCTGCTGTTGTTCTGGGGGCTCTTGGAGCCCGATGGGGTTGCCTGCGACATACCCCTGATCGTACGGCGCAGCAACCGCACGCGGCTATTCGCGCCCGACGGCCGCCAACGCCTGGGTGCGCACCGCCAGGATTCGCTGGACAACCGTAATGGTGGCGGCGATCGCCAGCGCCCAGAGTGCGACGTACATCAGGATCGGCAGGTTCAGAACGTCGGCGAAGAAGGTGGGGATCAAGATGCCCACCAGCCGGTCCGGGCGCTCGGCGATGCCGACCTTGGCGTCGAAGCCGAGGTGGTCGGCCTTGGCACGCGCGTAGGAGGTGATGGCTCCCATCGTCAGCACGATCAGGCACAGAACCAGGTAGAGGCGGCTGTCGGTCTGCCAGGCGAAGTAAAGAGCCAGTCCACCAAAGATCGCGCCGTCGGCGACCCGGTCGAGGGTGGAGTCGAGAAAGGCACCGAACTTGTCCGTGCGGCCCATCTTGCGGGCCATCGCCCCGTCGACGAGGTCGGAGAAGACGAAGAGGGTGACCACCACCACGCCGAGCCAGAGCATCCCTTGGGGGAAGAAGATCAGCGCCCCGGCGCTCACGCCGAGGGTCCCGACGAGCGTCACCGCGTCCGGGCTGATGCCCAGGCGGAGGAAGAGATCGATGAACGGCGCGAGCATGGTGCCCTGCCAGAATTGCTTGAACCGGTCCAGCACCGCAGCAGGCTATCGCCGGTGTCGCAAGAACCCGATTCGCCGCGGAGAGAGCACACCGGTCAACGCGCGGGTCCAGATGGTTCAGATGGTTCATACCGGTCTAGTCCAACTGGACAAATTCACCCATTTGGTGGAACTTCCCACCTAGACGACCTACCGTGTTCTCCATGACCTCCCCCCGGTCGCTGAGCGCGGCTCTGCGTCACTTCACCGTCCAAGTCTCCGATAACCTACAGCCAATGGTGTCAACCGGCTCGTTGCGAAGCACTCTGCGGCTGCTGCGAGACTCCGAGGCGCCCGCCTTGCGCGAGCCAGAGTTCTACACCGGTGTCATTGACGCGCTGACCGAGATCCAGCTCAACGTGCAGTTGCGCTGAACCGGTCTTGACCCTGGCGGTCTCGACCCCGGCGGTCTCGACCCTGATGGTCGAGCAGCAAACGAAGCGAGCGTGTCGAGACCCGTTCAGTTATCCCACGCATCCGCCAGCAACTGGCGGGTGTCGGTGAGCAGTTCGGGCAGGGTCTTGGTGCGCCCGATGATGGGCATGAAGTTCTGGTCGCCCGGCCAGCGGGGTACGACGTGCTGGTGCAGGTGCGCGGCGATGCCCGCACCGGCGATGGCGCCCTGGTTCATCCCCAGGTTGAAGCCCTCGGCGGCCGATACGCTGCGCAGGGTGGTCATCGCCTGCTTGGTCAGGGCGGCGATCTCGACCACCTCGTCGGCGGTGGTCTCGGTGTAGTCCGCGATGTGCCGGTAGGGGCAGACCATCAGGTGCCCGGGAGCATACGGATAGAGGTTCAGCACGGTGAACGCAAGAGTTCCGCGGTGGACGACCAGTCCCCCAATGTCCTCGAGCTTGGGGATCCGGCAGAAGGGGCACTCCCCCGCACTCGAGCCGGTCGGCTTGTTCTCACCGCGGATGTAGGCCATCCGGTGCGGGGTCCAAAGCCGGTCGAGCTCGTCGGCCTCGCCGGGTCCGTCCTGCCGAACCGTGTGTGGGCGCCCCGCATCCTCGCTCATGTCACCTGATCCTAGGGTGTCGCCATGACCGACTTCACGCTCCGTCGCAGCACGCCGGACGACGCGGCGGACGTCGCTGCGATCTGGCATCAGGGCTGGCATCAGGCGCACGTCGGCCACGTGCCAGAAGGGTTGACGGCGGCACGCACCTTGGCTGCCTTCCACGAGCGGGCATCGTTGCTGGTCGCCTGCACCACCGTGGCCCTCGCGGACGGCGCGGTGGTGGGCTTCGTGATGGTCGTCGACGACGAGGTCGAGCAGCTATTCGTCACCCCATGGGCTCGCGGGACCGGCTTGGCGGTGCAATTGCTGACCGAGGGAGAGCAGCAGGTGCAGACCGCCGGGCACTCGGCTCGGATGGCTGGCCGTAGTCGTCGGCAATGCGCGGGCCCGCAGGTTCTACGAGCGCTGCGGCTGGGTCGACGAGGGGGACCTGGCCTACGAAGTGGTGGCCGGCGGGGCGACGTACATCTCCCCGTGTCGCCGCTACACCAAACGGCTCGACTGAATCCCGTTGGTTCTGGACTCGGATCAGGCCGTCAGTTCTGGTGGAACCACTGACCGAGCCGCCGCTGCTGGCCAGGACAGGTGACGTTCTGGTCGCGGTCTGCCTCGACCCACTGGCCGAGCACCGCCGGACCACCCTGAATCGACCAATCAGCACCGCAGCGCGACTGCGCCTCGGCACGCGAGGTCTGCCCGGCCGCGCGCCACTCCGGAAGACCGAGGGTCAGGTCGCCGACGATTCCCGACCACAGGGCAGGGGTGGAATAGACGCCGACCCGGTAGCCGAGCACGTCGTACGCCTGGATCGCGCCCTCCACGACGGCGGCGTTGGCGACCGCGTCGCTGCTCCAGTCGAAGTCTGGGACCGGCTCGACGTCGACCCAGATCATCGGGGTGTTCAGTCCCGCCCGGCGCAGTCCGGCGATGTTGATCAGCGACTGCTGGTAGCCGGTGTTCGCGAGCTGGCCGAGCGTGGTGCTCGCGTCGTAGGGACCGTCGGCGCCGTACTTCTTGATCTGCGCGGCGCTCGGCTGGCTGACGACGGCGTACGCCGCGGACATCAGCTTTCGCTCGGCGACCCAGGCCACCTGGTCGCCCAGGCACGGATTGGCGGTGAAGCCGGGCCCGTTGGTGAGACCGACGATCACGAACTCGGCCTGCGGCAGGGGCATGGGCAGCCCCAACGTGCGGCGCTCGGGGATGCCGAGCCCCGTCGGGCACTGTGGCCAGCTGATGTCGCCGCCCAGCACCGGCTCGCTGCGCGGCTTGGGAGTCCGGGGTTTCGGCAGGGCGACGACCGCCTTTTCGGCCAACCTGGCCAGCGCGCGGGCCTGGGCCTGGGCCGGGTCCTCGGTGGGCTCGATCACCGTGGTCGGGCTGGGTGCCTCGACCGGTGCGGGTGTTTCGGTCTCGCGCACCGTCGCCGACGGGGAGGGGCGGGATGGAGAAGGAGCAGCCCCTTCTTCACCCGGCTCACCAGAGCACGCCGTCAGCACAGCCAGCACCCCGACGACGGCGAGCAGTCCCGCCGTACGCCGCAGTGGAGGCACCTCAGACCTGGGCGCGGCTGCGAATCGCGGTGACCACCCGGTCGATGGCGTCCTGGATCGGCACCCCGTTCTCCTGGTGGCCGTCGCGGTAGCGGAACGACACCGCGCCGGCAGCCATGTCGTCGTCGCCGGCGATCACCATGAACGGCACCTTCTGGAGCTGGGCGTTGCGGATCTTCTTCTGCATCCGGTCGTCGGAGTCGTCGATCTCGACCCGCAGCCCGAGCGCCTTCATGGTGCGGGCGATGCCGTAGAGGTAGTCGGCGTGCCGCTCGGCGATCGGGATCGCCTGCACCTGCACGGGCGCCAGCCACGGCGGCATCGCTCCGGCGTAGTGCTCCACCAGCACCCCGATGAACCGCTCGATCGAGCCGAACTTGGCCGAGTGAATCATGACCGGCTGCTGCCGGGAGCCGTCGGCAGCGGTGTATTCGAGCTCGAAGCGCGGCGGCATGTTGAAGTCGTACTGGATGGTCGACATCTGCCAGGTGCGCCCGATGGCGTCGCGGGCCTGGACCGAGATCTTGGGGCCGTAGTACGCCGCGCCGCCGGGGTCGGGGACCAGCTCGAGTCCGGACGCGGTAGCCACGTCCGCGAGCACTTGGGTGGCCTTGGCCCACTCCTCGTCCGAGCCGACGAACTTGTCGGGCTTGGAGTCGTCGCGGGTGGACAGCTCGAGGTAGAAGTCGTCGAGCCCGAAGTCCTTGAAGAGGCTGAGGCAGAAGTTCAGCAGGTGCTGGACCTCCGACGGCGCCTGCTCCTCGGTGACGTAGGAGTGCGAGTCGTCCTGGGTCATCCCGCGCACCCGGGTCAGGCCGTGCACGACCCCGGACTTCTCGTTGCGGTAGACCGAACCGAACTCGAACAGCCGCAGCGGCAGCTCGCGGTAGGACCGGCCACGCGACCGGAAGATCAGGTTGTGCATCGGGCAGTTCATCGCCTTCAGGCGATATTCGGAGTTGTCCATCACCATCGGCGGGAACATGCCGTCGGCGTAGTACGGCAGGTGCCCCGAGGTGTGGAACAGCCCCTCTTTGGAGATGTGCGGGGTGCCGACGTACTCGAAGCCCTCTTCGATGTGCCGCCGGCGCACGTAGTCCTCCATCTCCCGCTTGATCACCCCACCCTTGGGGTGGAAGACCGCGAGGCCGGAGCCGAGCTCGTCGGGGAAGCTGAAGAGGTCCAGGTCGCGGCCCAGCTTGCGGTGGTCGCGGCGCTCGGCCTCCTCAAGCAGCTGCAGGTGCTCGTCGAGGGCCTCCTTGGTCTCCCAGGCGGTCCCATAGATGCGCTGGAGCTGCTTGTTCTTCTCATCGCCACGCCAGTACGCCGCGGCCGAGCGCATCAGCTTGAAGGCCGGGATCCGCTTGGTGGTGGGCAGGTGCGGGCCTCGGCACAGGTCGGACCAGGCGGTCTCGCCCTTGCGGTCGACGTTGTCGTAGATGGTCAGCTCGCCCGCGCCGACCTCCACCGCAGCGCCCTCGGCGGCGTTCTCGACGCCGGCGCCGCCCTTGAGGCCGATCAGCTCGATCTTGTACGGCTCGTGGGCCAGCTCGGCGAGCGCGTCGGCGTCGGTGGTGACGCGCCGGGAGAACCGCTGACCGTCCTTGATGATCTTGCGCATCCGGGTCTCGATCTTGGCCAGGTCCTCGGGCACGAACGGGGTCTCGACGTCGAAGTCGTAGTAGAAGCCGTTGGTGATCGGCGGACCGATCCCGAGCTTGGCATCGGGCCAGATCTCCTGGACGGCCTGGGCCATCACGTGCGCGGTGGAGTGCCGCAGGATGTCGCGGCCATCGGACGAATCCATCGCGACCGGCTCGACCTGGTCCCCGTCGGCCAGCTCGTAGGCCAGGTCCTTCAGGTCGCCGCCGGCCCGGGCCGCGATCACCGAGGGATCGTCGGCGAAGAGCTCCCACGCCTTGGTGCCCGTGCCCACGGTCTGCTCCACACGCTCATCGGCGGCGGACACGTGGACCTTGATCTCGGACACAACTGATCTCCCTGCAATCGAGCGGCCCGAGGGTTCGGGTCGACTAGGGCAAGCGTAACGAGCGCGAGCCACCGGTTATCGCATGGACGTGACTAGCCGCAAGGTGGAAGCTGAGGGACGTGGGCGACCAGTCGAAGCTGATGGCATCGAAGTAGTAGTCGAAGCTGACCCTAAGCTCGTCGTCGCCACCCCTGCCGTCCAGCTGCAGTCGGCAGCCACGCGCTCGGAGGTCGTTGTTCTGATCGTCGCCCTGCACACGGAGACCGGGCCAGAAGCGTGGCGTCCCGGAAACCGGTCGCCGGTTAGGGGCGCGTCCCCTCGGCCGACCCGGACCAGTCCGCGGCGCATGTCGAGCCTCAGACTTCTGGTGCTCGAGCTGGTGAGGAAGAGGCGTCCGCTGGTCGAGCCGATGTAGAGATCGTTGATGCCGCCACCGCCGGCGATCGCGCTGCCGCGACTGGGCGCTTCGCTGATGGCCAGCCGGTCGTCCCCGTCACCCAGGTCGGCACGCAACTCGGCTCAGGGCCCCCGGACCTCGACGTACTCATCGGCAGCTGACCCGGTGACGGCCAAGTTGGCCTGGGGCGAGGTCCGAGTGAGCGCGAATCCCTCCATCCCCGTCCAGGACGCCAGCGTCATCAGTCCGCCTGGCGAGGAAACTGCCGGGGGCAGTCATGCAGATCAGGTCATCTCCTGCATACGTCTCGACGTGCTTGGAGCTGCCGGTGACCACCACGTCACGCCCAGGGGTCCCAGTCAGAGACTTGATCGATGGACTGCCCACAAGGGTCGCGGCCTCGCCCTGACAGGTCTCCCCTGCGGCAACCGCGCCGGTCGGGATAGGCAGAGACGCTCCGTGGCAAGGGCGCGAGGAGCGGCGTAGTGAGATACATGGGTATCTGCGTACTGGAAACCGGTCGTTGTCCAGTACGACGCAGCGCGACAAAGATCGCCGCTGGTTGCCTCTACCCACCGCCACCCTGGGCGACGATCACCTCGACGCCTTCGGAGTGTGGCTCGAGGTCGATCATCTGGTTCGGAAAGCCGTGGGCTCGTACGTTGAGTCCGGTCGAGTCCTCCAGGACCCTGATGATGTTCGGGGACCACTCGCGCGGGCCGTAGCACTAGAGCGCGTCTGCCACCAGGCCTTGCAGCAGCAGCGACAGTCTCAGCGGCACCTCCGCACGGTCCGCGACCGCCTGGAACAGGCCGAGGTCCTTGGCCACCAGGTCGAGGGTGAACCCGATGTCCCGACTGCCGTTGAGGATGACCTGGCCCTCGGTCTCGTGGACGATCGAGTTGCCGGACGAGATCCGGATCGCTTCGTACGCCGTGGCCAGATCCATCCCGGCTCCGGCCGCGGTGACCAGGGCCTCGGTGAGGGCAACCAAGTGGGCGGTCGCCAGATAATTGGTGACCACTTTGAGAACCGAGGCCGGCCCAGCGGTCCGGTGTGCAGGACCTGGCGCCCCATCGTGGTGAGCACCGGGAGCAAGCGCTCGAAGACCGGGCAGTCCGCGGCCAGGACGCCGGCTTTGGCGAACCGGTCGGCCAGCGGCGTACCTCGGCTTCGTCGGTGGTGCTCTCTCGGCCCACACCGACCCCGCCCGCATCGTG
Source organism: Propionibacteriales bacterium (assembly GCA_038200025.1). Lineage (GTDB taxonomy): Bacteria > Actinomycetota > Actinomycetes > Propionibacteriales > Nocardioidaceae > Nocardioides. The sequence continues at coordinate 7,237 of JBBPYJ010000214.1, forward strand.
GTTAGCAATCCGTCGACACCCTCGACTACCGCGGCGCTGGCTGCCGGGCTGGGCAGGCAGGTGATGACGAGATCACAGCGACTGGCAACCTCGGCGGGCGAGTTCGCCCAGTTGGCTCCCCGGTCGAGCAGCGGTTGAGCGGCCGTACGATCCAGGTCGAACACCGTCAGATCGCGGCTCCCGAGCACCAGCGAACCGGCCAGCTTCCCACCGACGTTGCCCAGGCCGATGAACCCCACCCGCTGGATGTCGGACCCCGTCGCCACTAGCTGAACCCGTGGCGGTTGTCCTCGCTGAGAATACGTTGGACCATCGGAGCGAAGTGGCTCAGCGGCAACGTGTCGTAGTCGGGGTCGAAGGAGTTCTGGTCGTAGTTCGCGCAGAAGTCGACCGTGGCCTGGTAGTGCGGGTGATCGCGCCACTGATCGCGGGCGTTGGGATCATCGCCGGTGTGGTGGAAGTAGTAGAAGCCCTGGAAGACGCCGTGATGCTTCACGATCCAGTAGTTCTTGTCGCTGACGTAGGGGCGAAGAACCGCGGCGGCTACCTCCGAGTGGTTCGCCGGTGCGAGGTAGTCACCGATGTCGTGCAGGAGCGCGCAGACCACGGTCTCCTCGTCCTCGCCGGCTCGCTCCGCCCTGGTCGCGGCCTGCAGACAGTGGTCGAGGCGGCTGATCGGGTAGCCCGAGGAGTCCTTCATCGTGTCCAGCCAACCGAGGACGCGATCGGCGAAACCCTGCATCTCCTCGGCCTCGATGCGGCCGAGGAGCGCGTAGTCCTCGGCCGTGCCGTCCTCCATCCGGGTGAAGCTGACGGTGTCGCTCACGAGACAACTCCTTGCGACGAGACGGGCTTGTGCTGGCCGAGCAGAACGCGACGCCGCGCCATCAGGTCGTCGTACTCCATGTAGGCGTCCTGCAGGTGCCGTTCACCGCTGGTCGGGTCGAAGGGCAGGCGCCCGTGCATCACCCGGTGGCCGTGCACGGTGAGCAGGTCGCCGCTGGCGGTCTTGAAGGCCACCTTGTAACGATCGCTGTCGATCATCCGCCCGAGCTTGCGGTATGCCCGGTAGAACTCCTCCATCTCCTCGAACGAGCTGTCGATGGGCTGGGCGAGTTGGTTGGAGAACCGGAAGGTGACGACCCGGCCCTGGGTGTCGAGCTGGATCATCGGCGCTTCGGCAGAGGTGTCCTCGGTGTCGCTGAACAGCTGGTAGGCCACCCGCACCCGGCTGAGCGTCTCGAAGGCGGCCGGGTCCTCGCGGCGCAGATCCGCCACGATGGCCCACCCGTCGGTGACTGTGCTCTCCCCACCGGTGGCCTCGTTGCGCAGGAAGTGCAGCAGTTGCACGCTGGGCGGCCAGTGGTAGCTGGGCATATCGGTATGCGGCTTGAGCTCCAGCGAGGTGTGCGCCACGTTGTAGCCGGTCGGGTCGTGACGGACGTTGTGGATCCGCTCGAAGGCGGTCTCCCGCACGTGGCCGATGGTCTCGGCGAACCGGGCCACCTCGCCGTCGTCGGACGGCGTACCGCGCACCACCGCGACGCCGTAGTCGCGCATCGCCTCGAGGTAGGCCAGCTGGCCCGCCGAGGTGCCCACCACGTCGGCGTGCTCGAAGGTCGGCACGTCGCTCGAGGTTGCGTCCCACAGGATCGGCTCGTGCGCGAGGCGTGTTCGCGCGCGGCCGGAGTAATCATGGGCGGCCAACCAAGGTGCGGCGTACGTCGAGTGGTGACCGTCGTTCCAGTGAACCCCAAGCACCTCACCGTCGAACTCGGCCGTGGTCGGGGCGATCCCGTCGCCGATGTAGGCAGTGAACAGTCGACGTTCGCCGGACTGGACCACGCGGCACTCCGAGCACCAGCAGTTGTCTCGAAGCCAGACGTAGTGGAAGGACCCTGACCGAGTCTGCGTGCCGGTGTCCAACGGCAGCGTCAGGTGGCGATCAGTCAGGGTCAGGTGGCCGGTGATGCGGGTGCTCATAGTGTCAGACAAGAGGTTCTCCAAAGCGGTGTCGTGGTGTCTGCTTCCACTGTCAACCCGATCCCTCGTCCGCGTCAAAGGATCTTTTATGGCCGGATGGGGTGCAGAATGTGTGGCATGAGACTCGCCCACGCCCCCGCCGGCGGCATCCCGCCGCTCCTGGGGTTGCACGCGTACGAGGCGAGCGCGCGTCATCTGAGCTTCGTGGCCGCGGCCGACGAGCTCCACCTGTCGCCCTCGGCCATCAGTCAGCGGGTGCGCAACCTCGAGGCACATCTGGGTGTCGACCTCTTCGAGAGACGACCACGCAGCCTGCGACTCACCGAAGCCGGACAGGCCTACCTGCCCGCAGTCCGCGACATCTTCGAGGATCTCGCCGCGGCCACGAACGGCCTGTTCGGCACCGCGGCACATTCCAGCCTGACCATCCGGATCCAGGTCTCCTACGCCACGACCTGGCTGGCCAGCCGACTGGCTGGCTTCGCGGCGGCCTTCCCGCATATCGAACTTCAGGTAGTCACCGCGATCTGGGCCGACACGCTGCTAGCCAGCGAGGTCGACCTCGAGATCCGACAGGGAAACGGGACCTGGCCGGGCTTCCTGGCCTCGAAGCTCCACGATGACTACGCGGTTGCGGTCTACGGCCCCGGCTACCTCGACCAGTACGGTCCGCGCATCGAGCCGGCCTCGTTCAGGGACAAGCCGCGGGTTCAGGTGCTCGGCTTCGAGGACCTGTGGCGGCACTTCTTCGATCCCAGCACCAGCAACAGCGACGGCGCCAGCACAGGGGTCGCCTCGACGACAGCCATCAGCGTGGACACCTCGGTCGCCGCCATCGAGATCGTTGCCGCCAGCAGCCTGTGGTCGATCATCCCCGAGCGCTTCGCCCGACAAGCCGTGAAAGACGGGCGGATCTTCCGGGCCCCGGGGGAACCCATCCTGATGCGCCAGGCCCACTACCTCCTGCGACCCGACACCGCAGAACCGCTCAGCGGCCAGGCCGTCGCCTTCGCTCACTGGCTTCGAGAGCAGGACGCGATGGACTCAGGGCTGCACCGCGGGCAACCGTGACGCGGCCCAACTCCCCAAAGCCGCAAATCTCGGCGTACCGCCCGCATCAGGTGCGGATGCTGGTGTTGGCGGGCGTGGCGTTCTTCGCCTCGTCGCCCGGCCAGTCCTTCTTGATCTCGGTGTTCGTCGATGACTTTCTGGTCGGCACTGGTCTTTCCCGCACCTGGTTCTCGGCGCTCTACGCGTCGGGGACAGTCGTCTCAGCGGTCGCGATGCTAGTGCTGGGGCGTGTCGTGGACCGGCGCGGGCTACGCACGTCTTGGTGCGTGGTGGCCATCGCCCTGGCCTTCGCCTGTGGGCTGGCCAGCATCGCCACCGGAGCACTCCTGGCCTTCCTGGCCCTGGCCTTGCTACGCGCCTCTGGCCAAGGCTCGTTCGTACTCCTCGGGACGTTGCTCGTCGCCCGGAGCTTCGAGCGCAGGCGCGGGCAGGCCATGGCCGCCGCCAATCTCGGATTCACCCTGGCCTCGGTGACCCTTCCGCCACTGGTCGCCCTGGTGATCATCCACGTGGGCTGGCGTGGCACCTACCAACTGATCGCTGCGGTTCTCCTGGTCGTCGTCCTGCCCCTGGCCTGGTTCATCCGCCCCGGACCGCCGCGGGCCGCCGCCCACGAGAGTGCGACCGACCTCGCGAAAGCCGCCTTTCCTGCGGCCGTCATCATCACCCGGCGGGGGCTACCCAACCTGCCCTCAGCCCAAGCGGCACGCATGCTACGAAGGTCCGTAGATCGGTCCGCCCCTCGGGGCGGGCCGAGTGTCATTTCAAGGCTAGGTGACGAGTAGTGACGGACGGTGACGAGGCCGATGCACGGTGGAGTGAAGTTCTACCGCGGGTCTGCGACCGCTGCGCGCTCCTACGTGGAGGCCGACCACTCACGCGCCGACGACTACTACCTGGCCGAGGGCACCGGCCTGGCGGAGCACTACATCGCCGGCCCTGGAGCTGTGCAACGCGTCGGTGATCTCGACGGCGCGGAATACGAGCGCTGGGTCGCCGGCTGCGACGTGCTGACCGGTGCGGCCAAGGGGCGGCTGCGCGACGACGCACGCGCGCTGCGGTTTGTCGAGGTCGTCGTCAACGGGCCGAAGTCCTGGTCGCTGGCCGCGGCGCTCCATCCCGACATCGCGACGGCGTACGACGCGGCGATGAGCAGGGCGGCGAGGGAGGTGATCGGTTGGGTGGCCGAGCACGCCACCACCCGGGTCGGCTCGGGTGGTCGGCAGGTGCAGGTGCCGGTGGAGATGGTCGAGGCGGCCGTCGTGCGTCACTACACCTCGCGAGCCGGCGACCCGCATCGTCACCTCCACGTGCAGCTCAACGCACGCGTGTTCGCGGCCGGTGCGTGGCGCGGACTGCACTCGGTCGGCGTCGTCGACAGCATCGAGGCGCTCAACGGGATCGGTCACGCCGCCGTGATGTGCGACCCCGAGTTCCGGGCCGCGATCGCGGGGCGCGGCTACAGCCTCGACGACGACGGCGAGATCCAGCAGCTCGCGCCGTACGCCGGCGGTTTCAGCCAGCGCGCTGCGCAGATCAACCGCAACGTCGACCGGTACGAAGCCGCATGGCGAGCTGAGCACCCGACCAGGAGCCCGGGCCGCGACTGCGCCGTACCTGGGACCGACGCGCGTGGGCGGACGCGTGGCCCGACAAGGTCGTGCCCCAGGGCGGGGCCGACCTCGTCGCCGCATGGAACCGCGAACTGCGCGACCTCGGCTTCACGCCACCGACCAGCCGCGCGCCAGAGCCGGGTCTTCACATCGGTCGGATCAACCGCGACGTCGCCGCCGACCTCGTGCTCACCCGGCTCGGCGCCAAGCGGTCGGCGTGGAACGCAGCCGACATCCGCGGCGAGGCCGAACGACTGATCGCCTCCGTCGGCGTCGTGGCCGAGCGACCCGTCCGGCAGGAGCTGGTCGAGGATGTCGCCGAGCGTGCCAGAGCACGGTGCGTGCCGTTGCTGGAACGCGATGACGTCCCCGCGCATGTCCGCAGTCTGACGTCCGGACGTGTCCTCGCCGTCGAAGCCGACCTGGTCGACAGCATCGCTGCGCGATCTGCGCGTCCGGTCTCTGACGCGACCCGGCTCCGTGGTGTCGCGCACCTCGACCCCGCACAACGGCGCGTCGTCGCGGCTCTCGCAGCAGGTCGGCACCGACGCCTTCTCCGCAGCCTGGCTCATCCACCAGCACGGCTACCACTGGGACGAGGACGGCCACTGGTCGCAGACCGACGCCGCACCCGAGGCCCGCGCCCGCCTGCTCCCCGGCGACGTCCTCCTCGTCGACGAGGCCGGCATGCTCGACCAGGACACCGCCCGCGCGCTCTTCGCCATCGCCGACCAAGCGCACGCAGTCGTCGCGCTCCTCGGCGACCGACACCAGCTGCCGGCCGTCGGCCGCGGCGGCGTCCTGGACCTCGCCGCACGCTGGGTGTCACCCGCAGCGCACCACGAGCTGGAGTCGGTCCACCGGTTCAGTGATACCGCGTACGCCGAACTCAGCCTGCTCATGAGGTCTGGTGAGCGGTCTGCTGAGGTCTTCGACGGCCTACTCGTCCGCGGCGAGGTCGTCGTCCATGCCAGCGAGGTCGAACGCACGGCAGCCCTGGCCGCGATCGGCGCCGACGGCGACCAGCTCGTCATCACCGACACCCGCGACCACGTCAGCGCACTCAACGCGGCGATCCGCGACCGCCGACACTGCGTCGGTGAGCAGTTTGGTGAACACCTCACGCGTCGTGGCGAGCAGATCGGTCTCGGTGACCGGGTCGCCACCCGACGCAACGACCGAGACCTCGCAGTCGCCAACCGCGACACCTGGACCGTGGCCGGGGTCGGCGATGACGGCAGCCTGCTCGTCACCGGCGGCGCCGGCCGACGCACCCTGCCCGCCGCGTACGTCCACCAGCACGTCGAGCTCGCCTTCACCACCACCGCCTACGGAGCCCAAGGCGAGACCGTCGACTCCGCCCACCTCGCACTCGGAGAGGCCACCGGCGCCGCCTCGGCGTACGTCGGCATGACCCGCGGCCGTCACCACAACACCGCACACGTCGTCGCCGAGACCCTCGAGGAGGCGCGAGCCCAGTGGGTCGACGTGTTCAGCCGCGACCGTGCCGACCTCGGCCCGAGCCACGCCGCGGAGCGGGCCGCGGACGACATCGACCGATACGGACCGAACGCGCAGCCGCCCGCCGTGGGACTCCAGGCCGCGGTGCTGCGCGACGGTCCACGGCGCCCCCCTCAACCGATCCCAGTTCCTCCACCGACCTCCCGCGGGATCGGTCGCTGACCAACTTCCTCGCGTCGGATGATCGCCCGGAGCGGTCATGACGACATAGGTGACCAGGAGAGGCTCGAGTCTCGACAGCAGCGGTCACAAATGTCCGATCCGCTAAGCGCGAAGTTGCTTCTCCAGGTAGGCGTCGCCGAATCCGTCGGCGGCCACGGCGAGAGGCGAAGTGATGGTGACACCCATCGGCATCCCGGACGACTGGGACGACAACAACCTGATCCTGTTCGAGGAGTTCTGCGAGCTCATCCGCACACCGCAGCGCACCGTCCGCGACTGGCGCCGGCGCGGCGTCGGCCCACGCTGGACCCGCTTCCAAGGAGTGGGCCGGCTTTACATCACCGTCGCCGAGGCTCGACGCTTCCTCGCCTCGTCCACCGTGACTCGCGTAGAGGTGCGTTCCGATGGCTGAGCGGCGCGCCATCCCGGTCTACCTGAGCCTGGAGGAGGCCGCAGAGGCCATGTCGGTCTCGGTCAAGACGATCCGGCGCTGGATCGCAGCCGGCACCCTCCCGGCGTATCGCTGTGGCAAGCGCGCCATCCGGATCAAGCTCGACGATCTGGAGGCCGCGCCTCGGCAGATCCCCTCAGCGAGGTGGTGAAAGTGAGGAATCCGGGCTGGCCGCGATACCGATAGCAAGAACGACCATGAGTCAGGCCTGGGGGAAGGTGCTGATGAAGCAACCAGCCGGGCGAGCAGGCTGCCGACCTACCTCAGCTTGGAGCAATCGCGCAGATCACCGAGGAGTCGGTCGAGACGATCCGCCGTCGGATCTCCTATGGGGCCGTACCTGCCTATCGCTTCGGTGGCCGCAGCATCGGCATCGAGTTCGAGGATCGGGAAGCCGCCGCCCGGCTCGTCCCCAACGCTCGCGCCTGGAAGGACAGCTGATGAACACCCGCTCGCTGTCACGCCACGCTCTACGATGAGGGGAGCGGGAACGTGTACCTCAACCGTGACGGTGCCACCCGCCGCCAACAGGCGCTGGACACACGCTCAGGCAGGGCGAGGGAGGTGAGGACCGTGGCCGACCGTACGGGTCGAGTGCTCTACAAGGACATCGTTCCCTACGACACTCCCACCTCCCTTGACGCGCTACGCGGCCCCGATACCGGCGTCCTCGACCTGCCGATCACCGTGTATTGGGGACCGCGCCAGCGGTTCGACTTGCAGGACCCGGCCGATGTCGAGACGGCCTATCAAGCTCTCGTTCGGGAAGGCACCACGGCGCACCAAGAGGCGTTGCTCAACGAAGAGTTGCTGCGCCGCCTCTGGCCGGAGTTGATGCTCCCCGGGCGATGCCGGCGCACCTGGGAAGACCGCTTCCCCGACCTCGTCGCTTGAAGGCCAGTCATGGATGAACACAACATTGCCAACGCGGCAAACGTTGCGTTCCAGCGGTTCGTCACCACGCTGGTCCTCGACCACATCGGCTCGGCAGGGTTCGCCCTCGCCGGGTCCGGGGCGATCCGCGAGCACGGCATCACCGACCGGCTCACCCACGACGTCGACCTGTTCACGACTACCGCGACCGGCCCGGAGGCGTTCGCCGACGCCGTCGCCGCGGCCGAGGACGCCCTGACCAAACACGGCTACCGCGTCATCCGCACCCGCATCACCCCCGAGTTCGCCCGGCTCCTGATCGAGACCAGCGACGTCGGCGAGGACAGGGTGGTCGAGGTTGACTTCGGCATCGACTGGCGCAACGAGCCCCCGACACAGCTTGCGATCGGGCCGGTCCTCGCGCTTCGCGACGCCGTAGGAAGCAAGGTTGCCGCCGTCTACTCCCGAGGCGAGGCCCGCGACTTTCTCGACCTCGACGCGATACGCCGGTCCGGGCGATTCACCGACCCCGACTTACTCGCGCTGGCGAAGGAGCACGACCCGGGTTTCGAGCTCGGCCACTTCATCGACCAGCTCCAATGGGTCAACCGGATCAGGCCCGGCCGCACCAGCCGCTACGGCGTCGATGCCGAACTCCTCGACCAGATCAAGACCCGGATCACCGACTGGGCCGACGAACTGGCAGCGCCCGAGCCGCCGGAGCATCGAGCAACGCCACCAGCCGATCAGCCCTACCCCGGCCAGCAGCGGGACAACGGCGGCCCCTCGATCGGGTTCTGATCGCCCGGTCGTGCTCGTCGAGGGACTTACCCTCGCGCAGGACCTTCGGGGATCAAGGACGCCTCCGGAGCCGTACCGCAGTTGCACGTATGTTGCACGAAGGAGAGGAAAAAGAACCGAAAAGGGCTCCTGACCTGTAGGTTTACTTGTGGGCGATACTGGGTTCGAACCAGTGACCTCTTC
>JBBPYJ010000215.1:0-5055 GCA_038200025.1 Propionibacteriales bacterium
CACCTGCATCTTCAGCTACGCCGGCACCGTTCGGGTGGGCTTCAAGGTAGACCTGCTCGCGATCCCGGACCCGCAGTCGATCGTCGACGCCTTCAGCGAGGAGCTCGAGGCGCTGCACCAGCGCGGGGTGCCCTCGGCGTGGCCGCGGAGTACCCCTGTCGCCGCTGCCGAAGTCTGACCCAGCCGCGGTCTGACCCAGCCGCGGGCCAAGGCACGCTAGGAAGCGATGTCGGGGTTGTGGTCGGAGTCGGCGCGGGCGGCCGCGCGAGCTCGGTTCTGCGCACGACGGTCCACGAACGTGGTGGCCTGATCGTCCAGGGCCTCGAGGAAGGTGGCCAGCTCGTCGCGCGCCTGCTCGCCGACGGGCCCGAACCCGGTGCGCTCGAAGAGCTTCCAGTGCCGCACGATCGGCATGATCACCTCGTCGTGGTGCAGCCGCAGGTCGTAGATGCCGGCCTTGGCGATGATCATCGAGCTGCGCCGGAAGCCGGCCATCGTGGCGCCGGGCATCTCAAAGCCCATCACCTCGTCGGCGATGGCGCGCATCGTCTCGTCCGGGGAGATCTCCAGGGCCGCTGCGACGATGTTGCGGTAGAAGACCATGTGCAGGTTCTCGTCCTTGGAGATCCGCGCCAGCATCTTGTCGGCGATCGGGTCGCCGGTGACCTTGCCGGTGTTGCGGTGCGACACCCGGGTCGCCAGCTCTTGGAAGGACACGTAGGCCACGGTCTCCAGCGGCGTCTTGTCCCCGGAGTCGTAGCCGGAGGTCATGTAGTCCATCCGGGCCCGCTCGAGCTCGACCGGGTCCACGCCGCGGGTGACCACGAGATAGTCGCGCATCGCGATCCCGTGTCTGTTCTCCTCCGCGGTCCAGCGCCCGACCCAGGTGCCCCAGGCCCCATCCCTGCCGAACCGGGTCGCGATCTCACGGTGGTAGGACGGCAGATTGTCCTCGGTCAGCAGGTTGGTGAACATCGCCGCCTTGGCGGTCTCCGACAGCTGCGACTGCTCGGGGTCGTAGTCGACACCCCCGAGGAAGGCGAAGTCGCGACCCTGGCTCCACGGGACATAGTCGTGGGGATGCCACTCCTGGGCCAGGGCGAAGTGGCGGTCCAGATTCTCCGCGACCGTAGGCTCGAGTGCTTCCAACAGGTAGTTCGCGTCGCTCATAGCGGCTCCCTTTGTGGTGTGTCCACGACCTTACACATCGGGGGAGGGGCAGATCAGGGGCGACGGGCCCGTTGCCAGCGCATCAGGTGGTTCTCCTCGTCCTGGCCGACGGTGACGAATCCCAGCCGTTCGTAGAGCGCTCGGGCCCGCGGGTTGTCCTTCTCCACGCCCAGGGTCATCTCGCCACCCTCGTCCTGCAACGCGCGGACGACGGCGGTCCCGAAGCCGCTGCCCCGGTGCACCGGGCTCAGCTGGATGCCCGCCAACTCAACGCTGTCACCGTGACGGATCACCCGCAGCCGACCGATCGGCTCACGGTCGCGCAGCACGACGTACGTCGCGGAGCCCGAGTCGGTGTCGGCGACCTGTTGGCGGGTCCAGTGCGCCAGACCCTCGCGGTAGCCGTCACTAGTGCTTTCGGCGCTGGTGCCGTGGGTCGCGTGGGTTTCGGGGGTCGGACGATCATGGCCCCGGGCCGCCTCGATCACCACCTCGGTCAGGAACTCGACGTCCTCGGGGGTGGCGCGGCGCAGGGTGACACCCAACCGGTCCAGCTCGGAGGGGGGTTGCGCAGCCGGGGGCAGCAGGGCCTCGTCGGCGGCCGCGACGTCGTAGGGACGCTTGGGCAGCACGGCGACCTGGGAGACGCACCACGGACTGACCAAGGCGCGTCGGGCGAGCACGTCCTCGCGGAACTCCGCCCACGGCACCCATTCGTGAGAGGCCACCTCGGCCGGGTCGGGGCGGACCTCGTCGGTCGTGGTGGCCACGAAGACCGGGCACATCTCGTTCTCCATGGTGCCGTCGTCCATCACCACCCGGTAGCGGAAGCGCGGCGCGATCAGCCGCAGATCGGTCAGCGTGATGCCGAGCTCCTGGCCGGTACGGCGGCGTACCGCGTCCACGAAGGGCTCACCGGGGGCCGGGTGACCGCAGCAGGAGTTGGTCCACACGCCGGGCCAGGTCTTTTTGTGCAGGGCGCGCCGGGTGATCAGCAGCCGGTTCTGGTCGTCGAAGACGTAGCAGGAGAAGGCCAGGTGCAAGGGGGTGTCCGGCCCGTGTACGCCGGCCTTGTCGGCCACCCCGATTGCGTGCCCGCCCTCGTCGAGGAGCACGACCCGCTCCACGGCGTTGCTCGATCCGTTCTGCGTAGTGGGATTCATGCTGGCCGCCCTGCGGGCCGGGCCAACTGGTTGACAGCGGCGTCGAAAACCCACGGCAACGCGGCGGCCGCGCGCACGAGCTGTCGCCGCGGCGCGGGGTGCGCGGTGCTGCGCAGCAACGCCTGGGTGAGCAGGTCGTGGCGCCAGGTGAGCCGACGCCAACCCCGCTCGTAGGAGTCGGGGTCGTCGGCGGCGATGGCGGCCACGGCGGCCCGGGCCTGGGCCAGTCCCGAGGCGATCCCCTCGCCGGTCAGCGCGTCGACGTAGCCGGCGGCGTCGCCGGCCAGCAGCACCCGGCCGGCCACCCGGCGGCTCGATCGCTGGCGCAGCGGCCCCGCGCCACGGGTGGGCAGCAGCTCGCATCCCGCGAGGCGTGGAGCCAAGGAGGGCAGCGCGGCCAACTGTTCGCTGAGCGTGCCCTTGCGGCTGCTGAGCACCGCGACACCGATCAGGTCATCGGCGACGGGGGTCACGTAGGCCTCGGCATCTGGCGACCAGTGCACCTCCACACAGCTCGACCATGGTGCGATCGCGACGTGGGCCCGCTGCCCGAAGCGTCGCGGGCTCCGGGTCGCGACGTCGAGACCGAGCAGGCGGCGGACGGGTGAGTGCAGCCCGTCGGCGGCCAACAGGTACGCCGCCCCGCCACTGCGACTGTCACCGTCCACGACCACCCGATCGGCGTCCTGGGTCACCGTGCGCACCGGCCGCGGGGTGACCGGGATGCCGGCCGCCTCGACCGCCTGGCGCAGCGCGTTGTGCAGCGTGGTTCTTCGCACCCCGCGACCGGGCCCCCGGCGGAAGAGGGCCCGTGCCTGATGAGCGCCGTCGGTGTAGCGGATGCCGTACAGGGGATGACCCGCGGGATCCACGCCCAAGTCGTTGAGCAGGCTCAGGGCGCCGGGCATCAGGCCCTCGCCGCACGCCTTGTCGATGGCGCCGTCGCGAGGCTCGCGGACCTCGACGTCCAGACCGTCGCGGGCGGCGTACAACGCAGCGGCCAGGCCCACCGGCCCGCCGCCGACGATGATCAGGTCGCGCATCAGCCGACTCCCGCCGTGGGGTTGCCGACAGGATCGGCCGCAGCAGTCGAGGCAGCGCTCGGCAGGCTGGCCAGGGCGGAGTTCTCGACCCGGATCCGGACGGTCAGCAGGAGGGCGTTGAGCACGGTGAAGGCGATCGCGGTGATCCAGGCGGCGTGGATCAGCGGCAGCGCGATCCCCTCGATCACCACCGCCACGTAGTTGGGGTGCGAGAAGAACCGGTAGGGGCCGCTGGTCACCGGCGCCAGCCCGGGCACCACGATCACCCGGGTGTTCCAGCGGGGGCCGAGCGTGGTGATGCACCACCAGCGCAGGCCCTGGGCGGCCAGCACCAACCCCAGCATCGACCAGGCCAGGGTGACCCCGACGTCGGGACGCCGCAGGTAGGCCTCGACCAGCATCGCCACCAGGAACCCGGAGTGCAGGACCACCATGAAGCCGTAGTGGCCCTGACCGGTCTCGCGACCCCCGCGGCGCAGGGACCAGGCGGCGTTGCGGTTGGACACGACGAGCTCGGCGAGTCGCTCCAGCGCGACCAGAACCACAACGATGGTGAAGGCGGTCAGCCCCGACAGCATGGTCATCCGGCAGCCTCCAACAGCACCAGTTCCAGGCAGAAACCGGGCCCCATCGCCATCAGCACGCCGTAGGAGCCCGGCGTCGGCGGTCGTTCGCGCAGGGTGTCGGCGAAGATGTGCAGCACCGAGGCCGACGACAGGTTGCCGATCTTGGCCAACGAGTTCCAGGTCATCCCGACCGCTTCGCGGGGCACTTCCAGGGCCTGCTCGATGGCTTCGATGACCTTGGGTCCACCCGGGTGGCACACCCACCAGCCGATGTCGGCGCGGGTCAGGCCGTGGCCGCCCAAGAAGGTCTCGACGTCGCCCTGCAGGTGCCGTCCGATCAGCTGCGGCACCTCGGCGTCCAGCACGATCCGCAGCCCGGTGCTGGTGACGTCCCAGCCCATGGTCCGCTCGGAGTCGGGGTAGAGCCGACTCTTCGAGTCCAGAACCCGGGGTCCGTCGTTGTCCTGGCCGCGGGTTGCGCTGGAACCGCGTGCGACGACCGCCGCGGCACCGTCGGCGAAGAGGCCGCTGGCGACCAGGTTGGCGATCGAGACATCGTCGCGCTGCATGGTCAGCGAGCACAGCTCGACCGCGACCAGCACCGCCACGTCGTCGGGTCGCCCGAGCAGGTAGTCGTTGAGCCGGGCGATGCCGGCCGCGCCCGCGACACACCCCAGGCCGACGATCGGCAGCCGTTTGACGTCGTCGCGCAGCCCGATCCGGGCGGCGATCCGGGCATCGAGGGAGGGTACGGCGAGTCCGGTCACCGTGGTGGACATGATCAGGTCGACGTCGGCTGGTGTCAGGCCAGCCGCGTCGAGGGCGGCCAGCAGGGCCTCGGCACCCAGGCGGACCGCTTCGGCGATGAAGAGGTCGTTGGTGGCCCCGAAGTCGTTGAGGGCGGCGTATTTGTCCAGCGGCAGCACCAGGTGGCGTGTCTGGACGCCGGCGTTGGCGTGGAAGCGGCGCAGCAGCAGCTCGTCCACCCGGCCGTCTGTGCCTGACTTCTCGGCACCTGACTTCTCGGCACCTGACTTCTCGGTGCCCACCATCTCGGCGAACGCGTCGGTGATCTCGCGCTGGGGGTAGAAATGCGGCGGCAGGACGCCGCGC
>JBBPYJ010000216.1:0-4776 GCA_038200025.1 Propionibacteriales bacterium
ACGGATGTCGGTCCTGTGAGACGCCGACTCGGCACTTCGCGGCCCTTGTGGTTGTCGCTGAAGAGCATGGACATCCCTCGATCTCCCGGTCGGTGGAGCGCTGCGCCTAAGCTCGGTATTGAATGCCCGGCTGTGCCACAAAGGCCTGAAAATCAGGCCGGGTTGGACTGGTTGGATGCGAAAACTCGCTCAAAAACCAACGGATTATCGTCAATACATACGCCCCGAACACCGCGCTCACTCGTCGCGTCGCCGCGGTGCGCGCTTGGGCACGTTGAGTCGCAAGGTTGGGTTCAGGCGGTGACGTTGGCGGCTGGGATGATCACCCGGCAGGTCGTGCCTTTGCCGAGTTCGGACTCGACCTCGATGCCCTCCTGGTCGGGCCGGTTCCGGGTCGCTGGCCCCTGGCCCGCTGCAGCACCTGCCGCAGCAGCCTTGCGCCACTCGATGATGTGAGAGGAATACAACCCCTCACGGCGAAGAATGGCACCACCCTCGCCACGGACAGCAGCCTCGTACTCGGCCACAATCCTGGCCTTGTGCTCAGCGGTAAACGAGCGCCGCTTCGGTCGATCAGTCCTAGGTCCCATGACCCCATCATCGGTGGCCACATCCGCTGTCGTCATCGTCATCGTGTTCATCTCACCTCTCACCCCGTGCAAGGGAAGGAACTCAATACCGTTGTCTCACCCCAGTCTGACGCACAGGGGACGACGACGACCGCAGTAGAAGTGCGATCGAGGAGGCCTTGGGGAAAGTTGTCCACAGTAGAGCCACAGTAGACCCTCTTGACTACGTTTCCGCAGGTCACAGGGGAAGGGGAGAGGCTGGCCTGTAGGCCGGGTTCTGTCCCGAGACCTTGCGATCTCGTGGGCAACCATCCATCTACGACAGCCGTTGCCGACTGCCTCCTGCGATCTACCCGTGCACTCGGGCGGGCCGCCCTCGAACGTGCACGCACCTGGTGCCCGTAAGCACCTGGCTTCTTGATCTTGCTCCGGGTGGGGTTTACCTAGCCGCGCCGGTCGCCCGGTGCGCTGGTGGTCTCTTACACCGCCGTTTCACCCTTACCTCGCCGACTCCTGCACGCAGGAACCGACGCGGCGGTCTGTTTTCTGTGGCACTGTCCCGCGGGTCACCCCGGGTGGCTGTTAGCCACCACCCTGCCCTGTGGAGCCCGGACCTTCCTCGGGAGCCGATCTCTCGGTTCACGCGGTTGCCCGGCCAGCCTCTCCGCGGCAATCGTAGTCCCACCGGAGCCCGCAGCGCGGATCGCCTCAGGCGATTCGGGTGACCTCGACCTGAACGGTCATCTCCGAGGTCCCCGCACTGGAGTAGATCCCTGCCAACGGCTTCACGTCGCTGTAGTCCCGACCCATGGCCACCACCACCCACCGGTCGCCCGGCTCCTGGTCGTTGGTGGGGTCGAAGGGGTGCCAGCCGTCGTCCCAGAACTCCACCCAGGCGTGCGACTCACCCTCGACGGTGACGCCGATCTCCGGTTCGGACCTCGGGTGCAGATACCCCGACACGTAGCGAGCAGGGATGCCCAGGTGGCGAAGTCCGCCGATGGCCAGGTGCGCGATGTCCTGGCACACCCCCGCGCGTTGCTCCCACGCGTGGCTGGCCAACGACTCCACCTTCGTCGAGCCGGTCTCATACTCGACCTCGCGATGGACCAGCGCGCAGATCTCGCTGGCCGCGTCGGCGGGCTTATCGGCCGAGCGGCGTACGTCGTCGACGAGTGCGGCCAGGTCGTCCGGCGGGCGGACCATGGGCGGCAGGTCGAGGTATTCGGTCCAACGGTCCGCAACCTCGAAGGCCCCGAGGTCCTCCCAGGCCAGCGCCGGCGGCGGGCTGGAGTGGCGCTGGGTGTGCACGGTGGCCGACGAGGTCACCGTCATGGAGTCATGCGGATCCAGCACCTCGAAGGCCGTCACCTCGTTGCCGAAGTAGTCGCGGTATTCGTAGGTCCACGGCGTCGGCGACACCGAGATCCGGCTGTGCACCACGATCTGACCCGGCATCGTCTGGGGGAGCAGGTGCGCCTGGTTGCGAGAGGCGACTGCCTTGCCGTCGTACTCGAAGGTCGTGGTGTGCACGATCCGCAGCTCCATGCTCATGACAGGACCCCTCTCCAGCTGGGCGTCTCGCTGGCTGCGAAGAACCGCCGGGTGACCGCCTCGGTTGCCAGCGCGCAGGTGCGTTGCAGTCGCTCCATCTCCGCGGGGAGATCGGCCACGACGTCGTTCAGCGAGCGGTACTCCAGCTCGGCACGGGTCCGTCCGAGCAGCCGTTGCGCCTCGGTCTGGAAGCCGGCGCGCTGACCGGTCGACTCAAGGTTGCCCAGCGCGAGCTCGGCCTGGGTCAGCGCAAAGACCACCGAGCGCGGGAACAGTCGGTCCAGCAGCAGGAACTCCGCCGCGGCCCGGTCGGTCTCCATGCCCCGGTAGGTGCGCAGGAACGCCTCGTAACCGCCACAGGCTCGCAGCGTGCTGGTCCACGTGCCGACATGACCCTGCGAGAGCGAGGCAGTCGCAACCAGCCGCGAGGTCATGTCGGCGCGCTCGATGCTGCGCCCGAGGATCAGGTAGTGCGAGCCGTCGTCGCGGATCATGGTGGCGTCGGCGGTGCCGTTGATCAGGGCCGCCCGGTCACGGACCCAACGGAAGGCGTTGGCGGGGCGCATCGCCCGGAACTGCCCCGAGGGCAGCGCCCGGTACGTCGTGTTCATCGCCTCCCACATCGGCACCGACAGCGTCTCGCGAGCCCGGCGGGCGCTCTCGCGAGCGGCGCCGAGAACCGCGGTCACCGAGGCCGACGAGTTCGCATCGTAGGCCAGGTCCTCCATCACCTTGGCGATGTCGACCGGGGTGTCGTCGGAGATCTCGACACCCATGATCGAGAGCAGCGAACGGCAGGTGGAGTCCTCGTCCAGGAGGCTGTCCTCCAGCAGCAGCTGGGTCTGGACGTCCAGGATCCGTGAGGTGTCCTCGGCTCGCTCGACGTAGCGGCCGATCCAGAAGAGAGACTGGGCGATCCGGCTCAGCACGGTCTCGACTCTCCGCTCGCTTCGCTCGCTGCTCGACCACCGGCGGAGGTTCGGCCCTGTTGTTGCTGTTGCTGTTGGTCCTGGTGTGGGTCGCGATCCTCGATCGCCGGGCTGCTGCTCTGCGGCGCGAGCTTCGACGGTGGCTGCTCGGGCGGGCGTGGGACCGATTCGGCCTTGGGATCGGACCGGGACTGGGACTGAGATTGGGACTGGGACTGGGATTGGGATTGGGACTGGCGTTGGGTCTTGGGCTCCGGCCTCCGGGCGCCGCTGGGCCCGGCCAGCACCCAGGTGTCCTTGGAGCCGCCACCGCGCGAGGAGTTCACGATCAGCTCCCCCTCGGCGAGTGCGACCCGGGTCAGACCGCCGGGCAGCACCCATACCTTGTTGCCGTCGTTCACGGCGAACGGTCGCAGGTCGACGTGCCGCGCGCCGAGCTTGCCGTCGACGAAGGTCGGCACCGTGGAGAGCTGGATCACCGGCTGGGCGATCCAGGATCGAGGATCGGCCTGCACACGCACCCGGAGCTCGTCCAGCTCGGCGGTGGTGGCGGCGGGACCGATCACGATGCCCTTGCCACCGGACCCGTCGACCGGCTTGACGACGAGCTCGGCCAGTCGGTCCAGCACCTCGACCATCGAGTCGGGATCGTCGAGACGCCAGGTGTCGACGTTCTTCAGGATCGGCTCCTCGTCGAGGTAGTAGCGGATCAGGTCCGGCACGTAGGTGTAGACCAGCTTGTCGTCGGCGATGCCGTTGCCGACGGCGTTGGCGATGGTCACCTGCCCGGCGCGGGCGGCGTCGATGATCCCCGGGCAACCCAGCATCGAGTCCCCCCTGAAGTGCATCGGGTCCAGGAACTCGTCGTCGACCCGGCGGTAGATCACGTGCACCGGCTCGAGTCCGTTGGTGGTGCGCATCATCACCCGACCGCGGCGGCACTCGAGGTCGCGGCCCTCGACGAGCTCGATGCCCATCGTGCGGGCCAGCAGCGCATGCTCGAAGTAGGCGCCGTTGTAGACCCCCGGGGTGAGCACTACGACGGTCGGATCGGCGACACCGGCCGGCGCGGCTGCCCGCAGTGCGGCCAACAATCGCGACGGGTAGCCCGCGACCGGGCGGATCCGGTGCTCGGCGAAGGGTTCGGGCAGCGCCGAGGAGATCGCCCGCCGGTTGGTCATCACATAAGACACCCCCGACGGCACCCGTACGTTGTCCTCGAGCACCCGGAACTCTCCGGCGTCGTCGCGGACCAGGTCGATCCCCGAGACGTGCACCCGCACCCCGTTGGGGGGCCGCACGCTGGCGGCGGCGCGGTGGAAGTGCGACGAACTGGCGACCACAGCACGGGGGATGACGCCGTCGAGGAACGCCTGCCCCACGTCGTAGGCGTCGGCGAGGAACGCCTCCAGGGCCCGCACCCGCTGCTGGACGCCGTGCTCGATCGTGGTCCAGGTGTCCATCTCGATCACCCGGGGCAGGATGTCGAGCGGGACGGCCCGCTCCTCACCGCCGATGTCGAAGGTGACGCCCTGATCCAGGTAGGAGGCCTGCAACGCCTCGACGCGACCGGCTATCTCGGGCACGGTCATCTCGTGCAGCGACGACTTCAAGCGCTCGTACGGCGCACGCAGCGAGTAATCGGTGTCGAACATCTCGTCGTAGGCCGTGCCGGGCGAACCGACGTACCCCTCGAACATCGAGTCCATAGCGGGCCACCCTAG
>JBBPYJ010000217.1:0-13274 GCA_038200025.1 Propionibacteriales bacterium
GGCGGCGAGACCGCCGAAATCGAGGGGGAGGCGACCGAGCACATCTTCGTGCACCTGGTGTAGCCGCCGGGCTGGTGGGTGAGTAATTCGACCGGGGAATTACGCGCTTGTCGGCCATTGCAATGCCTGACATGTGCGCAATCTGCCTGTCCGCTGGTGCCGGTGGGGCTGATGTGAAGTCGATTCATCGTCGGCGTGGATGTGATGATGCAACTGCCGGGCGGATCAGCCGGCCAACGCGGTCAGAAATCCGCTGCATCCCACCTCGAGCTTGTACGTCGCGTGGTCGTCGCCGCGGGTCGGCCCACGGTTGACGATCACTACCGGCACCCCCAGGGCGCTGGCCCGTCGAACGAACCGGAACCCGCTCATCACCGTCAACGACGACCCGGCCGCCAGCAGCGCGCCCCGCTCTGGGGCCAGCGCGTCAACGGCGGCGTAGCACCGCTGGACCCGGTGAGCCGGCACGTTCTCGCCGAAGAAGACGACATCGGGCTTGAGCGCCCCGCCACACACTTGGCACGGCGGCACCACGAAGCCAGCGGTGTCGTCGAGCTCGACGTCACCGTCCGGCCGGGCCGGCGCGGCGGCATGCCGATCGGCGTACCCCGGGTTCGTTGCGGCCAACCGCGCCTGCAGCGCCGCGCGCGGCGAGACGGTGCCGCAGTCCAGGCAGACCACCTCCGCGATCCGGCCGTGCAGGGCGACGATCGCGCGGCTGCCGGCAGCCTCGTGGAGACCGTCGACGTTCTGGGTGATCAGCAGGCTGGGGTCGAGCCGGGCCAGCGCGAGGTGACCGTCGTTGGGCGCCGCCTGGCCCATCCGGGACCAACCCAGGTAGGAGCGCGCCCAGTAGCGCTGCCGGGCGGCCGGACCGGAGCGGAACTCCGAGATGTCCATCGGCTTGCGGGCCGGCGAACCCGGGCCGCGGTAGTCGGGGATCCCGGAGTCGGTGGACAATCCCGCTCCGGTCAACACGACCAGTTGACGACCGGCGAGCAGCTTCAGCGCCTCGTCGTACGCCCCGACCATCTCGGCTGGGGACTCGGCTGGGGACGTGGCTCGCCCGTAGGAGACGGTCATCGGGCGTAGCGCAGCTCGGCCCGGGCCCGTGCCTTGGCCGCCTCGACATCGCGGTCCTTCGCCGGGGCGGTGGTGACGAGCCCGTCCAACAGCTCCTGGGTGATCCGGGCGATCTCCTGCACGGCGGCGTCGAAGGCGGGTTGATTGGCCTGCGACGGCTTGGCCGAGCCGCTGACCTTGCGGACGAACTGCAACGCGGCCGCGGCCACCTCGTCCCGGCTCGCCGGCGGCTCGAAGTTGTGCAGTTGGCGGATGTTGCGGCACATGCGGCGAGCGTACGCCGCCTCGGCGAACCGCCCCGCCGGCATCGCCCGCCCGGCGACATCACCCGGCTCGACAGCATCACCCAGCCCGAACAACAGCACCCCGGCGCGGTCCTACTTCTGCGAACGGCCCCGAATCGGGTCGGAATCGGGTCCGTTCGCAGAAGTAGTCAGATCCCGTCGAAGCACGGCACCCCGTCACCGGTCACCAGCATGACCCGACCATCGGGCAGCGGCACCAGGCGCACCTGGGAGACCTCCGCGCCGTGCTCGACCTCGACGATCCGGTTGGTCAGTCGTCCTGCACGCCGAGCACCGAGACGAGCCCGGCCTGGCCGATGCCGTTCGCGCCGGATCGGGTGACCACGGTGAGGGCGGTCCGTTGATCGGGCAGCCAGGTGAACTGTCGCGGGTCCTCTCCCGCAAGGGCCGACGAGCCCTCGGGGTGTTCGACGACGTCGAGCCGCCGCGGTGAGGTCAGGTCCGAGACGTCGAAGAGAGGGGAGGAGTGGGTGTGCCGCCCGCCCCGACAGCCCACCCGGCGGTGAACGACAGCGCGATCCCGACGGCGCCGGCCGTCACCAGGCCTGCTCGTCTCGTGCGGTCCATCGCACCGGTTCTCAGCAGTCGTCGTTGTGTTGGGCATCGCACGGAGCACGACGACGTACGGTTGCGTGCCTCTGCAAGAGTGGAGGCGTGAGCGACTTCGACATCGTGGTCTTCGGGGCCACCGGTTTCACCGGCGAGCTGACCGCGCGCTACCTGGCCACCCACGCTCCCGACGGGCTGCGGTGGGCGCTGGCCGGTCGCAACCGTGCCAAGCTCGAGGACGTCCGCAGTCGCCTGGCCGAGGTCGACCCCGGGCTGGCCGAGTTGGGGTTGTTGTACGCCGACGTCACCGACGCCGACTCGTTGGCCGACGTGGCCGGGCGAACCAAGGTTGTCATCACCACCGTCGGCCCCTATCTCCAGCACGGCGAGCCGCTGGTCGCCGCCTGCGCCGCGGCCGGCACCGACTACGTCGACCTGACCGGGGAGCCGGAGTTCGTCGACCGGATGTGGACCGCCCATCACGAGACTGCCGTCGCCTCGGGGGCGCGGTTGGTGCACGCCTGCGGCTTCGACTCGATTCCCCACGACCTCGGCGCGATGTTCACCGTCGCCCAACTGCCCGATGACCAGCCGATCACCCTGCGCGGTGTGGTGCGCAGCAGTGGCACCTTCTCCGGTGGCACGTTCGAGTCCGCGATGCTTGCGATGTCGCGGATGCGGGAGGCCAAGGCGGCGTACGCCGCTCGCCGACGCTCCGAAGCCAAGTCCGAGGGGCGCACGTCGAAGTCGGCGACCGTCAAGCCGCACCGGGACCCGGTGCTCGGCTACTGGCTGCTGCCGCTGCCCACCATCGACCCGATCGTGGTGGCGCGCAGCGGGGCCGCGCTGGCGTCCTACGGACCGAAGTTCCGCTATTCCCACTACGCCGGCACCAAGACCCTGCGGTACGCCGCCGGAGGCGCAGTCGGTGTCACCGCACTCGGGATCGCCGCGCAGATCGGGCCGCTGCGCAACCTGCTGCTGAGTCGGGTACCCGCGGGTCAGGGGCCCGACGAGGCTCGACGGACGAAGTCCTGGTTCAACGTCGACTTCATCGGCCGAAGTGGCGGCGAGAGTGGGGGGCAGACGGTGCGCACCCGGGTCCGCGGCGGCGATCCCGGCTACGACGAGACGGCGAAGATGCTGGCCGAGTCGGCGCTGTGTCTGGCACTGGACGACAACCCCGAGACCGCCGGGCAGGTCACCACCGCTCAGGCGATGGGCGAGAATCTGCTGGCTCGGCTGCGGGCGGCCGGGATGACGTTCGAGGTCGTCTGACCCGCTAGCGGTGGTGCCCCAGGCCAGAGTCGAACTGGCGACCTTTCGCTTAGGAGGCGGCTGCTCTATCCACTGAGCTACTGGGGCGGATCAGCTTGTCTGCGCACCGGCGGCGCGAACGGGCTGGCGGCGCACATCCTGCCACGCGGTGTACGCCGTCTGCTCGGCGCCGCAGGCCCAACGGGTGCAAAAGTGCGCACAATTGGTGTCGATTGGGTACTTTCGGCGGTAGACCAATCGAAAATCAGGAGCGGTGCCATGGCCTCGAGCGTGTCTGAAGGGCTCGCCTCGGGTCCTTCTGCGCCCAAACGGAAGGACAAGAGCCGCCGCACACACACGGTGCTGAAGGTGATCGGGTCCGCCGCGGTCGTCTTGGCGTTGTGCGTCGGGATGACCGTCGCCTACGCCTACCGCACCCTGAATTCCAACATCACCTCGATCGACGTGGCGGACGTGATGACCGAGAAATCTCCGGAGAAGGTCCAGGTCGAGGGACCCAAGCAGCCGATCAACATCATGGTGATGGGCAGCGACACCCGCGAGGGCGCAGGCAACAACATTGATGGTCTGGTGGAGGACGGCCAACGCTCCGACACCACGATCCTGCTGCACCTGTCGGCGGACCGGAAGCGGGCTTACGGCATCAGCATTCCCCGCGACTCACTGGTAGACCGCGACGACTGCCGCCTCGAGGACGGCGATGTCGCCCCCGCGGGAACCGACGAGATGTGGAACGTTGCTTTCTCCGTCGGTGGGCCTGGATGCACCATCCAGCAGTTCGAGCAGTTGACCGGCATTCGGATCGACCACTTCGTGGTCCTGGACTTCTCCGGCTTCCAGGACATGGTCGACGCGGTGGGGGGCGTCGAGGTCTGCATCCCCGAGACCATCGACGACCGGGCCCACGGCATCCTGCTGGAGGAAGGAACCCGCGAGATCAGTGGGAAGGAGGCCCTCTCCTACGTGCGCACCCGCTACGCGATCGGTGACGGCTCCGACATCGGCCGGCTGACCCGGCAGCAGGCCTTCATGTCCTCGATGGCGCAGAAGGTCATCTCGGCCGGCACGTTGGCCAACCCCTACAAGCTGTTCAACTTCCTCGACGCAGCCACCAAGTCCTTGACCGTGGACCAGGGCCTTTCGAACCTCACCAAGGTCGCCCAGATCGGAATCGAGTTCCGCGGCATCGGCCTGGACAAGATCCAGTTCTCCACCATCCCCTGGTACTACCCACCCGATGACCCCAACCGCGTCCGCTGGCAGCAGCCGGAGGCCAATCGGGTCTGGGACAGGTTGAAGAACGACGAGCCGCTGACGAGCGCGCAGACCAGCGAGGCGATCTCGGCCAACGAGGCCCCGGGTGCGGAGGAGCCGAAGAAGAAGAAGAGGAAGAAGAAGAACGCGGAGAAGAATGCCGTCCGTGAGAACGCCGGTCTGTGCACGATATGAGCGGCGGAGATGGCGCTGAGCCGAGGTCCGACCGGACGACCGCCGGCGTGAGTGGCCCCGACGACTGGGTACGCCGCAAGCGACTCGCAGAGGTGTTCGGCGACGCACTCCCCGACACGACGAGCGACGAGCGCGAGCCCGACGCCGTACGCGGGAACGGCGATCGTGAGGATCCGACCGATGCCTGGCTGCGAGCCCAGGTCCCCCCGCACCACGGCTGACCGAGCGAGGCTTACCGGGCGGCCAGATCCTGGCTAGCACCACTGAGGGGGCGGGAGCGAAGGGGGTACGCCGCCGGGGGCGCCGAGCCGTCAGACGGAGCGCTGGGTCTTCAGCAGGTCGCGGATTTCCTCGAGCAAGGCGACGTCAGCGGGCAGGCCCTCTTCCTCGGCGGGGAAGAGCCTCTCCTTGGCGAGCGTGTAGGGCTTGACGACCACGAAGTAGACGACCGCGGCCATGATCACGAACGAGACGACCGCGGTCAGCCACGTGCCGATGCCGATGCCGTTCCAGTTGTACTCGGAGAAGTCGGGGGTGCCGCCGGCCTTGCCGAGCACATCCATCAACAGCTCGACGGTGGCGGTCACGACGGTGGCGAAGGCGCCGGCCATGATGAAAGCGACGGCCAGCTCGATGAGGTTGCCGCGCAGGATGAAGTTCTTGAATCCGGTCATGGCGCGCAATTTATCCAGCGAAGGTGAAACTCAGGTAATTCGCGACGGCGGCACCCGAGATGGCCGCCACCGACCCTTCGGGAGCGCCGATCACGACCAGCCGACCGGCCAATCCAGACGCGGTCAGCCCCGAGGAACCCGACTCCGGATCACCCGCGGGCAGCGCCAGCACCGTCACCCCGGCCGCGACCACCGATGCTCCGGAGCCGTCGGGTTCGGTCGCCACCAGGTCGATGCGATCGCCCACGGTCAACAGCGCGACGGCGCCGGGGTCGGGCAGCCGCAGGGGTACGACGACCAGGTCGTCGTGGCCGGCCGTCAGCTCGGGCCCGACGAACCGTACGTCGGTCAGCGCCTCGCCGCGTCGTACAGCGCCGGCCAGGATCCGCCCCACGGGATCGGCGGCGACGCCGTCCGGGACCGCGTCCGGGTCCACCTGCGTGGCGACCCGGTCGGCCTGCGCGACCACCGACCCCGAGGGCAGGTCGCCTGCGGCCACCAGCAGCTCGACCGTTGCCGGCGGGAGCGGCGCCAGCGCACGCACCACCGCATAGACGGCGATCGCGGTCGCTACCGCCGCCAGCGGCCGGCGCCGGGCCAGAACGGCGCGTCGGGCGGCCTGCCAGCGGTGCGCTATCCGCGCCCTACGGGTGGTCGGGCGCCATGGCGAGGCTGGCACATCGGGCATGGCTCGAACCTAGAGCGCCGCGGCCGATCGCGTCGTTGGCTATCCACAGGGCACCGGAGGTTCTCCTAAGGGGGCCGGGGGCAGCAGGGGTCAGGAGGACGCGGGTAAGGCTAGGAGGACGATCCGGACGAGGGTTTCGGCGACGAGCCGCCCGAGTTCGACGAGCTGCCCGAACCCTTCGAACTCGAGCCCGACGAGGAGCCGGAGCCCGACGACGAGCCCGAGCCCGAGGACGCGTCGCCGCCCGCGCTCGCCTTGGCGTCAGACTTCGAGCCGGAGCCGCCCGAGTCGCCGGAGCCGGACTTGGGCGAGCTACTGGAGCTGTCCGACTTCTCCGAACCGCCGGACTCTCCGGACTTCCCCGATTCTCCCGACTTCTCAGACTTCTCGGACTTGTCCGGCGAGCGGTTGTCGTTGCGATAGAAGCCGGAGCCCTTGAAGACCACGCCGACCGCGTTGAAGACCTTGCGCAGCCGGCCGTCGCACTGCGGGCAATGGGTCAGCGAGTCGTCGTTGAAGCTCTGCACCTGCTCGAAACGGTGGCCGCACTCGGTGCAGGCGTATTGGTAGGTCGGCACGGGCGGGTCCTCCAGACGATCGGGGTGGCGTCACGAGCCGTTGGTCCGCGGCGCTGGCACTCTCCCAAGTTGACTGCCAGAGCCTACGGCACAATGGGCCGCATCATGAGCATGGATGCCGAGCCCACCCGACGTCGCCCCGGCTCGGCAATTGCCGACCGCTGGGCGGCGATGCGGGGGTGGCCGCCGGCGGCGCGCTGGGCGTCGTACGTCACGCTCGCGCTGGTGCTGCTGCTCGTCGCCGTCGCGATCACCGGCGTCGTGGTGCTGCGCAGGCCGCTGCCGCAGACCTCCGGCGAGCTCGACGTGCCAGGGCTGGTCGGCACGGTCCAGGTACTGCGCGACGACCAGGGGATCCCACAACTCTACGGCGACAGCATCGACGACCTGATGCTCGCCCAGGGCTACGTGCACGCGCAGGAGCGGTTCTTCCAGATGGACGTACGCCGCCACCTCACCGCCGGGCGACTGTCGGAGATGTTCGGCGAGACCACCCTGGAGACCGACAAGGTGGTCCGCACGATGGGTTGGCGCCGGGTCGCCGAGCGCGAGCTGGCCCTGCTCGAGCCCGCCACCCGTCGGGCGCTGGAGTCCTACGCCGACGGGGTCAACGCCTACCTCGCCTCGCGCGGCACCACCAGCCTGGCCGCGGAGTACACGATGCTTCGCGTCGGCGGGCTGGACTACACCCCCGAGGACTGGACGCCGGTGGACTCGCTGGCCTGGCTGAAGGCGATGGCCTGGGATCTCAGCGGCAACCTGGACGAGGAGATCGGTCGCGCGCGGGCCCGGGTGAACCACACCAACCGTGAGGTGAAGCAGCTCTACCCGCCGTACGACTACGACCAGGCGGCGCCGATCGTCGGCTCCGGCACCGCGGTGGACGGGGTCTTCGACGCCGACTCCACCGGTGGGACCCGCAACCCCGCGCGCGTGCCGCCGACGGTGCTGCCACGGTCCGGGCCGGATCGATCCGCTTCGCGCACTCAGGCCCTGCAGCGGGTGCAGGCAGCAATGGATCGGGTGCCGCGGCTGCTCGGCGAGGGTGATGGGATCGGCAGCAACTCGTGGGTGATCAGCGGGGCGCTCTCGCAGACCGGCGCCCCGTTGCTCGCCAACGATCCGCACCTGGGCACTTCGCTGCCGGGGGTGTGGATGCAGATGGGACTGCACTGCCGCAGCACGGGGCCCGACTGCCCGCTCGACGTTGCCGGGTTCACCTTCTCCGGGGTGCCGGGGGTCGTGATCGGCCACAACGCCGACATCGCCTGGGGCTTCACCAACCTCGGCCCCGACGTGGCCGATCTGTTCCTGGAGCGGGTGCGCGACACCAGCTGGCGCTTCGACGGCGAGTGGCTGCCGATGACCGTGCGCACCGAGACCATCAAGGTCCACGGCGGTGACGACGTCGAGCTGCGGATCCGCCGGACCGACCACGGCCCGCTGCTGTCCGACGTGGACGGCGACCTGGCCACCGTCGGGGCCAACTCCGGCGCCGGTCAGCGGTCTGCCCAACGATCCGCACAAGGCTCCGCGCAAGCATCGGGGCCCGACATCGCGGTGTCCCTCTCCTGGACCGCGCTGACCCCGAGCCCCACGGCCGACGCGATCCTGAAGCTCAACCTGGCCACCGACTGGGATGACTTCCGGGCCGCGGCCGCGGACTTCGCCGTCCCCGCGCAGAACCTGGTGTACGCCGACCGCGCCGGCCATATCGGCTACCAGGCGCCGGGCCTGGTCCCGATCCGACAGCCGGGCAACGACGGGACGTTGCCGAGTCCCGGCTGGACGCGGGAGACCGATTGGACCGGGACCTACGTGCCGTTCGAGGCACTGCCGAGCGTGCTGGACCCCGACGAGGGTTTCATCGTCACCGCGAACCAGGCGGTGATCGGGCCGGACTACCCCTACTTCCTCACCGGCGACTGGGACCACGGCTATCGCTCCGAGCGGATCCGGCAGCGGATCGAGAGCGCCGGACAGCTCCGGGTCGCCGACATGATCAACCTGCAGCTCGACGACCGCAACCCGATGGCCGCGGTGCTGGTGCCCTACCTGCTCCACATCGGCGATCCCGAGAGCATGGGCTCGGCCTACTACGCCGACGGGCCGAGGACGCTGGCTTCCTGGGACTTCCGAGACCGGGCCGACAGTGCCGGCGCGGCCTACTTCAACGCCACCTGGCGTGCGTTGCTGCGGCTGACCTTCCACGACGAGCTGCCCGAGTCCCAGTGGCCAGGCGGTGGGGATCGCTGGTTCGCGGCGATGACCGGTCTGCTGGCGGATCCGGGCGCCACCTGGTGGGACGACAAGGACACCGAGGATGTCGTCGAGACCCGTGACGACATCCTGCGCCAGGCGATGCTGGACGCCCGGGACGAGTTGACCGCGCAGGTCGCGCTGGACCCCGACGACTGGGAGTGGGGGGTGCTGCACCGGCTCAACCTGCGGACCGCGACCGTGGGGGAGTCTGGAGTCGGGCTGTTGGAGTGGATCGTGAACCGCGAGGGATACCGGGTCGGCGGCGGCACCTCGATCGTGAACGCCACCGGCTGGGATGCCGCGGCCGGCTACGACGTGATCAGCGGACCATCGATGCGGATGGTGGTCTCGCTCGCCGATCTCGACGAGTCCCGCTGGATCTCGATGACCGGGGTGTCGGGGCACCCGATGTCTGATCACTACGTCGATCAGACCGACTTGTGGGTTGACGGCGAGACGTTGCCGTGGGCCTTCGGACGAGCCGCCGTCGAGGCAGCGGCCGAGGACACGCTGGTACTGCGCCCGGCAGCCGTTCTCGAGTAGGGCGCACCCAGGCTGAATCAGACTGGATCAGACCGGGAAACCCGATCAGACGGGGAAGCGGTTCAGTCGGCCCGGGGTCGCGACGGCGTTGACGGGCTGGTCGTGCGGCTCGACCGGCACGTCCTGGTCCACTTCGTCGTCGAAGAGCAGCACACAGGCGAAGGAGCGGCTCGAAGCTCGGGTCAGGGCCCGGTCGTAGCACCCCGCGCCCTTGCCGATCCGGTAGCCGGAGGCGGAGACCCCCATGCCCGGCACCAGCAGCACGTCGGCGGTGGCGATCGCGTCGCGGCCCAGCGGCGGAGTCACCGGTTCGAGAAGTCCGAAGCTGGCCGGTGCCAGCAGGGCAGGGGCCAGTGAGTCGGGGCCCTCGTAGGCCGCCCAGTCCAGGTCGAGGTGGCTCCCGCGCCCGGCGGGACTCCCCACGGTCTCGCGGACCGTCAGCGGCAGCAGCACCCGCTTCCCGGCCATGAGCAGGGCATCGAGCAGCGGGCCGGTGCCCGGTTCCTCGCCGACCGAGACGTACACCGAGACGCACGCCGCGCGGCGTACCTCCTCGAGGCCCAGCACCCGTTCGGCGAGCGCACTCGTCGCCGCACTGAGGGCGGCAGGGGATCGGCGCCGTCGTGCGGTCGTCAGTTGGTCCCTCAGGGTGGATTTTGCAACCGTGGGGTTCGGCTGTGCACCTTGGCCCGTGATTTGCGATGACATTCGATCAGCCTACGATCAAGTCATGGGTTCTGCAGGCTTGCGCCGGGCGAGAGACAAGATGGCGGCTGAGGGCATCGACCCCACCGCCATCGAGGTCTTCTCGCACTACTACCGACTCCTCGAGCACGGCGAGACCGGGATGATCCCCGAGTCCTCGATCGAGCCGCTCGAGATGGAGTCGCTCAGCGACGTCGAGATCGAAGACGAGGCGGCCGCCGAAGCGTTGCGCGGCACGGTGGTGGTCAAGCTCAACGGGGGCCTGGGCACCTCGATGGGCATGGACCGGGCCAAGTCGCTGCTGTGCGTACGTCGCGGCCTGTCCTTCCTCGACATCATCGCCCGGCAGGTGCTGCACGCCCGCAAGCAGTACGACGCCAAGCTCCCGCTGATCTTCATGAACTCCTTTCGCACCTCAGCCGACACGATGGAGGCGCTGGCGCGCTACGACGATCTGGCCGCCGAGGGGCTGCCGCTGGAGTTCTTGCAGAACAAGGAGCCCAAGCTGCTGGTCGACAACCTGGCGCCGGTTTCGCATGACAGAAATCCCGACCTGGAGTGGTGCCCGCCGGGTCACGGCGACCTCTACACCGCGCTACTCGGCACCGGCCTATTGGACGCAATGATCGAGGCCGGCTACCGGACCTGCTTCGTGTCGAACTCCGACAACCTCGGGGCGATTCCGGACCCGAAGGTGGCCGGCTGGTTCGCGGCGTCGGGTGCCCCGTTCGCGATCGAGGCGGTGCGGCGTACGGCCTCGGACAAGAAGGGCGGCCACTTCGCCCGCCGTCTCACCGACGACCGGATCGTGCTGCGCGAGACCGCCCAGACCCTGCCCGCGGACCGCGACGCGTTGGCCGACCTGGACCGGCACGCCTACTGCTCGACCAACAATTTGTGGTTCGACCTGGTCGCGATGCGCGACATGCTGGTCTCGCGCGAGGGGGTGCTGGGGCTACCGATGATCCGCAACGTCAAGACCGTGGACCCGGGCGACTCCTCGACGCCGAAGGTGGTCCAGATCGAGACGGCGATGGGGGCCGCGATCGAGGTGTTCGCGAGCGCCCGGACGATCGAGGTCGGCCGGGACCGCTTCGTGCCGGTCAAGACCACCAACGACTTGCTGGTGCTGCGCTCGGACGTCTACAAGCTGGGCAAGGACTTCGTGCTCGACCAGGACGTCACGCAGGTGCCCTACGTCGAGCTGGACGAGGAGTTCTACGAGCTCGTCGGCAACTTCGACAAGCGCTTCCCCGAGGGAGCGCCGTCGTTGAAGCAGGCGTCCTCCCTGCGGATCGAAGGCGACTGGACCTTCGGCCCCGGTGTGAAGATCCAGGGAGACGTGAAGCTAGGGCGCAAGTCCGGCGCGCAGCGGGTCGCCGCCGAGACGGTGCTCGGCGAGCCTGCCCCGGTGAAGAATGCCGGCGCCGCGACCTCTGGCGCGGGCGCCGGTGCCTGAGGTCCTCGTGGAGATCGTCTCGGTCGACGACCACCTCGACCGGATCCTGGCCGGGCTGACCCCGCTGCCCGACGACCGGCAGCCGCTGCTCGACGCGCTCGGGCTGACCACCACCGAGGACGTGGTGTCGACGGTCGCGCTGCCGTCCTTCGACAACTCCGCGATGGACGGGTACGCCGTGGTGGCCGCCGACGTCGCCTCCGCCTCGCCGGAGTCTCCGACGGTGCTGCCGGTGGTCGGTGAGATCGGTGCCGGGCAGGCACAGTTGTTGGCGCTGTCCCCGGGCACCAGCGCCAAGATCATGACCGGCGCGCCGGTGCCGGTCGGCTGCGATGCGGTCGTGCCCTACGAGCTGACCGACCGCGGGGTTGCCCGGGTCTCGATCTCGACGGCGCCCAGGGTCGGCCAGCACATCCGTCCCGCTGGGGAGGACGTCGCGGCCGGTGACCTGCTGATCGAGCGTGGGACCGTCCTGGGTCCGCGGCACCTGGGCCTGCTGGCGGCAGTCGGGCGGGCCGGCGTGCGGGTACGGCCCCGACCGCGGGTGGTGGTGATCTCGACCGGGTCCGAACTGCGCGACGCCGGCACCTCGTTGGGCCACGACTCGATCTACGACGGCAACTCCTACCTGCTTGCCGCTGCCGCCCGGGCCGCCGGTGCGATCGTCTACCGGGTCGGGATCGTGCCGGACGAGCCGTCGGCCTTCCTCTCCGCGCTGTCTGACCAGCTGGTCCGCGCCGACCTGGTGGTCACCTCCGGTGGGGTGTCGATGGGCGACTATGACGTCGTCAAGGAGGCGCTGGCGCCGCTGGGCACGGTGTGGTTCGGACCGGTGGCGATGCAGCCGGGCAAGCCACAGGGCTTCGGGCACGTCGGCGGGGTCGGTCTGGACCCGGGTGGCAAAGGGGCCGACGCCGGCGAAACCCCGGTGCCGATCTTCACGCTCCCGGGGAACCCGGTCTCGTCGTACATCTCCTTCCAGCAGTTCGTGCTGCCCGCGATCCGATTCCTGATGGGTCAGACGCCGGTGCGGCGCCCGACGGTGCAGGCCCGGCTGACCCACGCGGTCCGCTCGTCGCCCGGTCGGCGTCAGTTCGTGCGGGCCCAATTCACTGGGCCGCAGGGGAGCGACGCTGGCTCGGTGACTCCCGTCGGTGGCCACGGCTCGCACCTGATCGGCGACCTGGCCTCCTCCGATGCGCTGATCGTGGTGTCCGAGGACGTCACCGAGCTCGACGCGGGG
The DNA here is from genome assembly GCA_038200025.1 of Propionibacteriales bacterium. Classification (GTDB taxonomy): domain Bacteria; phylum Actinomycetota; class Actinomycetes; order Propionibacteriales; family Nocardioidaceae; genus Nocardioides. Next base: position 12,817 of record JBBPYJ010000217.1, read on the forward strand.
GCCGAGGTGTCCGTGCTGCTCCTGGACCGCGACTTCTAGACTCGCCCCTTGCCGGAGTCGGGCGCGTCCTAGGCTGGCCCCATGGACCGACTGACCCACGTCGACGAGTCCGGAGCCGCCCGCATGGTCGACGTCTCCGGCAAAGCAGTCACCGCGCGTACGGCCGTGGCCTCCGGTCGGGTGCTCGTCTCGCCCGCCGTGGTCGATCTGCTGCGCGGTGGGGGGGTCCCCAAGGGTGACACGCTGGCCGTCGCCCGACTGGCCGGAATCATGGGGGCCAAGGCCACCTCGACGCTGATCCCGCTGTGCCACCCGCTGATGCTGTCGTCGGTCTCGGTCGAGCTGACCGTCGTCGACAAGGGCGTGGAGATCGTGGCCACGGTGACCACCAACGACCGGACCGGCGTCGAGATGGAGGCGCTGACTGCGGTCGCGGTGTCGGGGCTGACCGTCATCGA
>JBBPYJ010000218.1:0-17837 GCA_038200025.1 Propionibacteriales bacterium
CCCGAGGACTACACCAACCGTGGGCGGATCATCACGCCGCTGAAGGACCGCTTCGGCGCCGAGATCCGCACCCATTACCCGCTCGAGGTCGACGACGAGATCGCGGTGATCCGCCAGGAGGCGCGGCTCGTCGCCACCGTCCCGGATCATCTGGTGGAGATCTTGGCCCGATTCACCCGGGCGCTGCGTGAGTCGCAGGCCGTCGACCAGCGCTCGGGGGTCAGTGCCCGCTTCGCGATCGCTGGCGCCGAGACCGTTGCGGCCGCTGCGCTGCATCGTTCGACGACCCAGCGCGAAGACGCGGCGGTGGCCAGGGTGGTCGACCTGGAGACCGCGGTCGAGGTGCTGAGCGGCAAGATCGAGTTCGAGTCCGGCGAGGAGGACCGTTCCGGGGAGATCCTGACCCACCTGCTGCGGACCGCGACCGCCGAGACCGTGCGCCAGCACTTCCGGGGGATCGACTTCGCACTGCTCGTCGAGGCGCTCGACGGCGGGCGGCTGGTGACCACCGGCGAGCAGGTCACCGCCCGCGACTTCCTGACGGGACTGCCCGGCCTGCCGCCGGTCGAGGAGGGGGAGTCCGACCTCTACGACCAGATCTGCGAACGACTCGGTGCGACCGACGACGGTCAGCGCGCCTCGGCGATCGAGCTGGCCCTCGAAGGGCTCTTCCTGGCCCGCAAGATCAGCAAGGATTCTGCCGGCGGGGAGACGATCTATGGGTGACCTGCCGATGACCGGCGCAAGCCGATGAGGGAGCGGCCCCGTTCTTGGCATGGGTCGCGGTATGGCGCCTACGACGGTGGGCCGGACCCGCTGGCCGCCCCGGTCGACCTGGCCGAGGCCCTCGATGCCATCGGCCAGGACGTGATGGCCGGTTACAGCCCCGAGCGGGCGATGGCTGAAATCCTGAGGCGTGGGGGTGCCGAGCGCACCGGACTCGACGATCTGGCTCGTCGGGTCGCCGAGAAGCGACGCGAGCTGCTGGCCAAGAACAACCTGGACGGCACGCTGCGCGAGGTCCGTGAGCTGCTGGACTCTGCGGTGCTCAACGAGCGCAAGCAGCTGGCCCGCGATGTAGCCATGGACGACTCTGATCGCGCCTTCCGCGAGCTGCAGCTCGACGGCCTCTCGCCCAACACCGCGGCCGCGGTGAACGAGCTGGCATCGTACGACTGGCAGAGCCGCGAGGCGCGCGAGGACTACGAGAAGATCAAGGACCTGCTGGGTCGCGAGCTGCTCGACCAGCGCTTCGCGGGCATGAAGCAGGCGCTCGAGGGTGCGACCGACGAGGACCGGGCCGCCGTCCAGGAGATGCTGGCCGCCCTCAACGACCTGCTCGACAAGCATCGTGCGGGAACCGACTCGCAGGGTGACTTCGACGATTTCATGGCCAAGCACGGCCAGCATTTTCCGGAGAATCCAAGCAACGTGGACGAGCTGCTCGACTCGCTGGCACAGCGGGCAGCCGCAGCCCAGCGGCTGATGAACTCGATGACTCCCGAGCAGCGTGCCGAGCTGGGTGCGTTGGCCTCCCAAGCGTTCGGCTCGGCCGACCTGATGGACCAGCTGGCTCGGATGGATGCCAACCTGCAGGCGCTGCGGCCCGGTGAGGACTGGGGCGGCTCCGAGCGGTTCGGTAGTGGCGGCCAGGGGGTCGGCCTGGGTGACGGCACCGGCGTGCTGCAGGACCTGGCCGACCTCGACGACCTGGCCGACCAGCTGTCCCAGTCCTACGGTGGCGCCCGCCTGGACGACGTCGACCTGGACAAGCTGTCGCGCCAACTGGGCGACGGTGCGGCCGTCGACGCGCGCACCCTGCAGCGCCTCGAGCAGGCGCTGCGCGACAGCGGCTACCTGCGCCGCGGCAGTGACGGCGGCCTGCGGCTGTCGCCGCGCGCGATGCGCGAGCTGGGCAAGTCGCTGTTGCGCGGCGTGGCCGAGCGGATGAGCGGTCGTCAGGGTCAGCGCGATCTCCGGCAGTCCGGATCAGCGGGTGAGTCGACCGGTTCGAGTCGCTCCTGGGCCTTCGGTGACACCGAGCCCTGGGACGTGCCGCGCACCATCACCAACGCCGTACGACGCTCCGGCCCTACGACCGGAACTGGTGCGCGAATCCGGCTGTCGATCGACGACGTCGAGATTCAAGAGACCGAGGCCCGCACCCAGGCCTGCGTCGCACTGCTGGTCGACACGTCGTTCTCGATGGCGATGGACGGTCGGTGGGTGCCGATGAAGCGAACCGCGCTGGCTCTGCACTCGCTGATCTCGACGCGCTTTCGCGGCGACGCCCTGCAGATGATCGCCTTCGGCCGCCAGGCGCAGGTGATGGGGATCGAGGAGCTCACTGCGCTCGACGCGAAGTGGGAGAAGGGCACCAACCTGCATCACGGGTTGCTGCTGGCCAACCGGCACTTCCGCAAGCACCCCAATGCGCAGCCGGTGCTGCTGATCGTCACCGACGGCGAGCCCACCTCGCACCTGGAGGCCAACGGCGAGGTCGTCTTCGCCTACCCGCCGCACCCGATGACGATCGCGCGGGCGGTCCGCGAGCTCGACAACTCCTCGCGCCTGGGCGCGCAAGTGACCTTCTTCCGGCTGGGAGAGGACCCTGGGCTGGCGCGCTTCATCGACTCGATGGCCCGTCGGGTCAGTGGTCGGATGGTGTCGCCCGAGCTTGACGACCTCGGGGCCGCAGTGGTGGGTTCCTATCTCGGCGACCGGTCGCCCACGTCTGCTGATCGTGCGTCGTAACGAGATTTCAGTGGCGGGTGGGCCGACACCAACCGCGGGTTCTGGGCCGGATAGTTACCTGGTGTGGGCCGACGCGGTCCTGTTCGGCACGCCGACCCGGGCGCCCGGCTACACCGACCCCCTGAGGTTCGCCGACGGGAACCCGTATGGCGTCGCAAGCTGTCGAGCTGACCTGCTGCCAGCTCGGGATTACTCGGGAGCGGCGGGGCCGAGCTCGTCGAGGTAGGCCGCGAGCTTGTCTTCTGGCCAAGCCTCGTCGAGCTCGCCGGTCACCTGGTCCAGGGTCGCGGCGGGATCCTGCTGCGACTCGGTCCAGTCGCCGCGGGTCCAGCCCGACAGGTAGTCGTCGGCACCGGTGTCGCCGAGCCGCATGGCGGCCTCGTCGATGGCTTCTTGGAAACGGGGAGGCAGGAGTGCCTTGCTGGTCGAGTCGCCTTCTCGGGCCACCACCATCGAGGGCAGGTCGCGCCAGAAGGTCACCTGGTATTCGCTCACGAGGTGAGCATAGGGATCGCACCGGCATCGGTGAAGAGCTGATTCGTACAGTGAGCAGATGTACTCCGTCCCGGCTCGTGATGCGGAGTCGGAGATCCAGGGCAGGCGCTCCCGCTTCGTGTGCACCCTGCGGCGTGTCGAGTCTGAGGCGCAGGCTCGCGAGGTTATCGAGGACCTGGGCAAGGTGCACTGGGATGCCGGACACCACTGCTCGGCCTTCGTGCTAGGGCCGCCACCGATGCCGGTCGAGCGATCCAGCGACGACGGGGAGCCGGCCGGCACGGCCGGCGCGCCGATGTTGGAGGTGCTGCGTGGGGCCGGAGTGAGTGACGTGGTGGCGGTGGTGAGCCGTTGGTTCGGTGGCACGAAGCTCGGCGCGGGTGGGCTGGTGCGCGCCTACGGTGACGCGGTGCGCTCGGCGCTGGATGAGGCCGGAACCGCGCGTCGCGAGCTCCTGCATGAGTATGTCGTCGAGCTCGACCACGCGGACGCCGGACGGGTCGAGGGTGAGCTACGCAACCGGGGGTTCGTCGTGCTGGACACCGCTTACGGCGCCACCGGGGTCGCCCTTCGCCTGGGTGTCACCGCAGAGTCTGCCGCGGACTTCGACGAGGTCCTGGCCGCCCTCACCGGCGGCCGGGTGGAGTCCCAGTTCGATGGTGAGCGCTGGGTCGACCTGTAGTCGCGCCGACAGCCCCGAGGTTCAGGGCTCGGGGATGGGGCTCTGCCCAAGGGTGTCACCAAGTAGGCGCTATTCTAAGGGGCCGTGCCATTCGCAACTGCCATCGGGCCGACGCTCGTAGCGCCACCGCCGACTGGTCCACGCGTGGTGATGTCGCCGGCAGAGTGGAGCCAGATCTTCGAGGTTCGTCTGCCCCGGCGGGCCGTCTTTGGCATAGGGCTAAATGTGATCCAGGTCTGACATTGGGGCGTCGCCTTGGCGGTACGGGAAACCGGCAGGTCTTGTCGCGCAGGATGACTTGTTCGGCGATCCACCACGGCGGGTCATGCGCGTCGACCGCATCCGTACGGACCTCGCGGATCACCGTCGTCACGGTGACGTCGATGTTCAATTTTAGCCGGATTGCCGCGGGACCGCGGTGCGTGTCACGAGCCGGCCGTGCAGTCGCCGACCCGAAGGGGCCACTGGCGGTCGAGCTCGCTGCGGTGGGGTGCGCGCAGGTCGGCGCGTCGGCCGTCGCCTCGGTGCCGTGGAGGCCGGGGATCGGGGCATCGCCCCCGGCCATCACCCGCATCGCCTGGATCCGCCGCACCCCGAGAGGGCTGTCGTCGCCCTCTCCCCGGACCACTCGTGCGCTGCTGAACTCATACCTTGAGTCAATCAGGTACCACCGGCACTGAACCGTCGCAAACCGTCGAATTAGCCACTATATGAGACGTTCCGGGAAAAGATCCCGAGGGTTGTGGCTAAGGAGCAGAGAAGCCGGGGAGGCCTTCTTCGAGGATCGAGCGGAAGGGCGCCTCGGCCTCGAGCTGGCTGAGCAGGCCGATGCCACCGAGCCAGGTGCGATGGATCAAAAGGTACGACGGCGGCAGGTTCAACCGGGTCGCCACCGCGAATGCGGGGTCCCGGGGGTTGTTGATCCGCTCGAACTGGGTGCGCATCCATTCGCGGGAGAACTTGAAACGCTCCACCTGAGCCGGCTCGGCGAAGGGAGCCAGATAGGCCGCCACCAGCGCCGGGTCGATCGTGATGCCCGGCTTGATGAACCCCTCATCGCGCAGTCCCTGCACCAGGTCGTCGGGCCCGGAGAAGGCAGACAGCCACATCAGCCGACCCAGTGACGGCGGCAGTGCGCGTCCGGGCAACCGGGCCACCGCACCGAAGTCGAGCACACCCAGTCGGTCGGGCTCCCCGTCGGTGCCCGGGATCAGGCGGAAGTTACCCGGGTGCGGGTCGGCGTGCAACATGCCGGTCCGCGCGGGCCCGGTGAACATGAAGCGCACCAACAGCTCGCCGTAGTGATCGCGGTCGGCCTGGCTACCCGAGCGGATCAGCCCGGCCAGCGAGGACGTGCTGTCCATCCACTCCGAGACCAGCACGGTCTCGCCAGCCTCCACTACCCGCGGCACGATGATCTCGTCGTCGCCCTCGAAGGCCTCGGCGAAGGCCGCCTGCGCCTCGGCCTCCAACTGGTAGTCGAGCTCGTCTGCGGCGCGGTCCTGCAGTTCGCGGACCAGCGGTAGGACGTCGATGCCGGGGAAGACCGGGGCGATCCCGCGAGCCAACCGGGCGATCTGGCGTAGGTCTCCGAGGAGTGCGTCGCCGGCTCCGGGATACTGCACCTTCACTGCGACCTCGCGGCCGTCGTGCCAGCGGCCCTTGTGCACCTGTCCGATGGAGGCCGCCGCCGTCGGCGCCCCTTCGAGCCTGACCAGCCGGTCGCGCCAGTTCGGCCCCAGCTCCCGTTTGATCTGTTCGCGCACCGTCTGGGTGGGCATCGGCGGCGCCGAGTCCTGGAGCTGGGTCAGGTGCTCGCGGTAGGGCGCCGCCAGCTCGTCCGGGAGTGCCGACTCGAGGACCGAGAGGGCCTGGCCGAACTTCATCGCCCCACCCTTGAGCTCGCCCAGCGTGCGGAACAGTTGCTCGGCGGTGCGTTGCTGCATCTCGGTCATCACCGAATCGGCCGACTGGCCGCTCAGCCGCTTGCCGAACCCCAGGGCGCTGCGCCCGGCGAACCCGAGCGGCAGGGCGGCCAGTCGCGCCGTGCGAGCGACCGCCTTACGAGGGAGTTCTGGCATGGCGTCAGTCTCGCAGGCTTCGCAAGCGGCCCCGTCAGGATCTCAGCGCGGGACCGGCACGCCGGTGTTGGCGTGGCAGCGGTAGCCGTAGGGGTTCTTGGCCAAGTACTGCTGGTGGGCGTCCTCGGCGTAGTAGTACGTCGTGGACTCGAGCGGGGCGATCTCGGTGGTGATCGCGTCGAAGCCGCGGCGGGCGAGCTCCGCGGCGTACACCTCGGTGACCTCGCGGGCGACCTGCTCCTGCGCCGGGTTCGTGAAGTAGATCGCCGAGCGGTACTGCGTGCCGACGTCGTTGCCCTGACGCATCCCCTGGGTCGGGTCGTGCACCTCGTAGAAGGCGCGAACCAGATCGGCGTACGCCACTTGGTTGGGGTCGAAGACCACGCGCACGGCCTCGGTGTGACCGGTCCGGCCCGAGCAGACCTCCTCGTACGACGGGTGGGGGGTGAAGCCGCCGGCGTACCCCACCGAGGTCGACCAGACCCCCGAGACCTGCCAGAAGATCTCCTCGGCCCCCCAGAAGCAACCGAGCCCGAAGACCGCCGCTTCGAGGCCGTCGGGGATTTCGTCGGTGCGCACCGGGGAGTCGAGCACCCGGTGTCGATCGGCGACCCGCCACGGCGTCTCGTCGCGTCCGGGTAGGGCATCGGGGGCGTCCACCATGGTGGCTTTGTTGCGGGAGAAGAACATCCGTCAAGTATCCCAGGGTGGGACAACTCCAGGAGTGGTCTAGACCATGTGGGCATAGCGACCGTCGAAGAACACGCTGGAGGCATCGCACCCAGTGGGGCGCGGCATTCGACCAAGGGGAACCAAATGTCCAGATTCATCTCGCGAAAAGCCGCTGTCGCGGTCGCTTTGACCGCCGCACTGATCGGAGGGGGCGTGAGTGCAGTCTCTCCCGCGCTCGCCTCGCAGGAGAACACGTCCTACACGGCCGCCTCGGCCGGTACCAACTGGCAGAAGATCTGGCGGAAGAAGCTGAGGCAGTACACCGACCGGCGCTACTACAGCAAGGCCAAGACCAACAAGAAGTTCACCACGAAGACCGATCTGAGACGGTCGCTGAACCTGGCGGTTGACAACTACTACACCAAGGCGCAGTCCGACGCCGCCTACGCCACCAAGGCCCAGACCTACACCAAGGCGGAGGTCGACGCGAAGTTTGCGCCGTTCGTGAACTCGGTGGCGAGTTTTGCGGGCGGGGAGCAACTCCTGACCCTAACGACCGCCGAACAGACAGTCAGGTCTGTGAGCCTGATGCCTCCCGCGAACGGCACGGTGCTCACCTCTTACGTTGCCTCGGTGCAGACGCCAAGCGCGGCCAAGACCTATGCGCGATGCTCGTTGACCACCGGCCCGAGCTTGGACTTCTCCCATCTCCAAGTCGTCCAACTAGAAGCGACTGACTCGTACTTGAGTACTTCTGGCTCACGTGGCTACCCGGTCACCAAGGGCACACTCCTGACGGTCAACGTGGTTTGCGATGTGGTGAGCGGCACCGCGACCCTTCGCGACAGCGCGATCACTGCGATCTTCGCGCCCTCCTGATCGGGCGCTCTGCTCGCTCACCCGTAGAGTCGCCTGGGTGAGCGAGCAGCAGGCAGAGCACCTCGGCAAGTCCGGTTTCGAGACCCGCGCGATCCATGCGGGGTATGAACCCGATCCCACGACGGGGGCGGTGATCCCGCCGATCTTCGCCACCTCGACCTACAAGCAGGATGGCGTGGGCGGGTTGCGGGGCGGCTACGAGTACAGCCGCTCGGGCAACCCGACCCGCACCGCCCTGGAGGAGACGCTGGCGGCGCTGGAGCAGGGGGAGCGGGCCTTCGCCTTCGCCTCCGGGCTGGCCGCCGAGCACACCCTGATCCGCGCGCTCTGCAAGCCCGGTGACCACGTCGTCATTCCCGACGATGCGTACGGCGGCACCTACCGCTTGTTCAACCAGGTCGAGCAGGACTGGGGGCTGACCTACGCCCCCGCCGCGGTTTCGGATCCCGAGGCGATGCGCGCCGCAATCCAGCCCGGGAAGACCAAACTGGTGTGGGTCGAGACGCCCACCAACCCGTTGCTCAACATCGGTGACATCGAGGCGCTGGCCGTCGTCGCCCACGAGGCCGGCGCGCTGTTGGTGGTCGACAACACCTTCGCCTCGCCGTACCTCCAGCAGCCGCTGACCCTGGGTGCCGACGTGGTCGTGCACTCGACCACCAAATACTGCGGCGGGCACTCCGACGTCGTCGGGGGAGCGCTGATCGTGCGCGACCTCGACCTCGCCGAGAAGGTCGGCTTCCACCAGAACGCGATCGGGGCGGTCGCCGGTCCGTTCGACGCGTGGCTGACGCTGCGCGGCCTGAAGACCCTGGCCGTGCGGATGGACCGGCACTGCGACAACGCCGAGAAGGTGGTCGAGTTCCTCGCCGCCCACGAGGCCGTCAGCCAGGTGATCTACCCAGGGCTCCCCGAGCACCCCGGCCATGACGTCGCGGCGCGGCAGATGCTGCGATTCGGCGGCATTGTCTCCTTCCGGGTCGCCGCAGGCGAGCAGGCGGCGCTCGACGTCTGCGATCGCACCGAGGTGTTCACCCTCGCCGAGTCGCTCGGCGGCATCGAGTCGCTGATCGAGCACCCGGGCCGGATGACGCACGCCAGCGTCGCCGGCACCGACCTGGAGGTGCCGGCCGACCTGATCCGGCTCAGCGTCGGCATCGAGACGGCCGAGGACCTGATCGCCGACCTCGACCGGGCCCTTCGCAGCTAGCGAGCACCGCCTCGATGAGTGATCCATCGGCTCATGCCGTGACCGACGTGACCATCTGCGTCGACTTCGGCTCCACCTTCACCAAAGCTCTCCTCGTCGACCTGACCGACGGGACCATCGTGGGAGCCGCGGAGCACGCGACGACCATCGGGACCGACGTCCTGGACGGGTACGACGCCTGCCTGGCCGAGCTGCTCGACATCGATGCCCGAGCCGGGGTTGCGCGGGTGCTGGCGTGCTCGAGCGCCGGTGGCGGGCTGCGGATCGCGGTAGTGGGCAACCAGGAGCTGGTCACCGCCGAAGCGGGGCGCCGGGTCGCGTTGTCCAGCGGCGGCAAGGTGGTCGGGGTCTTCCACCGCGACAGCGACCTGACCCACCTCGTCGCCCTCGAACCCGACGTCGTGCTGCTGACCGGTGGCACCGACGGCGGCAACTCCGCCGCCCTGCTCGACGCCGTCCGCACCCTGATCGACGTCGGCTGGCGGGGTCCGGTCGTGGTGGCCGGCAACATCGACGCCCGTGCCCAGGCGGCCGAGCTCCTCGCCCGGAGCGAGCTCCCCGTCGTGCTCGCCGACAATGTCGTCCCGCGCATCGGCGTCCTGGCGCCGGACTCGGCCCGGGCCGCGATCCGAGAGATGTTCCTGGCCCACGTCATCGGTGGCAAGCACCTCAGTGCGCGCGCGGACTTCGTCGCCATGGTCCGCGGGGCCACGCCCGATGTCGTGCTGACCGGTGTCGAGCTGTTGGCGCGCGGGCTCGGCCCGAATAGCCCGGGTGCCGGCGATGTGGTGGTCGTCGACATCGGTGGCGCCACCACCGACGTGCATTCGGTTGTCGACGTGGACCCCGAGGACGCCCACACCGAAGACGGGTTGGGCCGCGAGGTGGTGGCCACCACCCCGGTGACCAGAACGGTCGAAGGTGACCTCGGCATGCGCTGGTCGGCGGTGCACACCGTCACCGAGGCAAGGCTGGACGGGTTGACCGATGAGGCCGAGCGGCGACGGGCCGACCCGGGACTGCTGCCCGTCGACGACGAGGACTTCGAGGTCGACGAGGCCATCGCCCGGGCGGCGATCGGTCTGGCGCTGCGCCGACATGCCGGCAGGAGCCGGGTCGTTGTCGGCCCGCAGGGTCGGGTGGTCGAGCGCTCCGGGACCGATCTGCGCGAGGTGGACCTGCTGGTGGGCTCGGGCGGCGCCGTGCGCAACGGTCGGTCGGGGGTGTTGGACCGGGTGCTCGCGGGAAGCATCGGCGAGGTCGAGGGCGGCTGGCAGCTGCCCCGGGTGCCGCGCGCGGTGGTGGACCACAACTACGTACTGGCTGCGGCTGGCTTGCTGGCGGCCGAGCATCCGCTGGCGGCGTACGGACTGACCGCGGGCCTGCGAGCAACGTCGCCGGGTCGACCGGATTAGAGTGACCGGGTGGCGACGGACTCTGAGGATCGGGCGGGGCTGACTCGCGAGTCTGGAGCCTCCGGACTGCCAGGAACGAACGCAGTGCCCGTCCAGACCCTCCTGACTCCGCCGCGTGCGGACGAGCGCGAGGATCGGTTGCGGCTGGCCCAGCTGAGAGCGCGGCTCGTCGAGCAGCGTGCGTTGATGCGCCGGGAGCGCTCGGCGCCGATCTTCCACCCGGCGGCAGCCACCGCCAAGCACGAGGGCGGCAGCAGCTCGGTGCCGTGGGGGATGGACGTGGCGGCGGCCTGGGCCTGGCGATTCCTGGTCGTGGTGGCCGCCGGACTGGTGATCTTGAAGGGGATGGCGATCTTCGCCGTGGTCACCCTGCCGCTGGTGATCGCACTGCTGATCGCCGCGCTGGCCAGTCCCGGGGTCCGGTTGATGCGCCGCCTCGGACTGCCGCCAGGCGTCGGGGCCGCCATCATGGTGTTGAGCGGGCTGGCCTTCGTGGTGGTCCTGCTGACCTTCGCCGGACAGCAGATCGCCAACGGCGCCACCGACCTGGCCGACTCGGTGGTCCGCGGCCTCGACGAGGTGCGCAACTGGTTGCAGAACGGACCGTTGAACGCCAGCGAGTCCCAGATCAACGACTCGATCTCCCAGGCTCAGAACGCGATCACCGACCGCACCCGCGACGGTCAGGTGCTGGCCCAGGTGACCGAGGTGGGCACCGCACTGGGTCACGTGCTGGCGGGCTTCTTCATCGTGTTGTTCTCGACCTACTTCTTCCTCGCCGACGGCGAGCGGATCTGGTCCTGGTTGGTCCGGCTGGCCCCGCGCTCGGCGCGCGCGCAGGTGGACAGCTCGGGACGGGTCGCCTGGGTGTCGCTGACCCAGTTCGTGCGGGCCACCGTGATCGTGGCGCTGGTCGACGCCATCGGGATCGCCATCGTCGCCACCGTGCTGGGCGTGCCCTTCGTGCTGGCGATCGCGGTGCTGGTGTTCCTCGGTGCCTTCGTGCCGATGATCGGGGCCACCATCGCCGGGACGGTCGCGATCCTCGTCGCCCTGGTCGACCAGGGTCCGATCACCGCGCTGTTCATGCTCGGCGGGGTGATCTTGGTCCAGCAGATCGAGGGTCACATCCTGCAACCCTTCCTGATGGGCCGATGGGTCTCCCTGCATCCGCTGGGCGTGATCGTTGCCATCGCCGGCGGGGTGATCGTGGCCGGGATCGCGGGTGCCCTGGTCGCCGTACCGCTGGCCGCGGTGGCCAATGCGGTGGTCCAGCATCTGGCGCAGGACACCGACGCAGGAGAGCATTCGAGTCAGGCCGCGCTGGGTGACGATCAGCAGGAGCCCGACGAGGACGTCGAAGGCCCGGTTGAAGAGCAGCTTCAGGAGGACCCACGATGAGGGTGACCCTCGCCGATGTCCAAGCTGCCGCCAAGGTGCTGGAGGGGGTCGCCAACCGGACACCGATGGACGGTGCCCGGTGGCTCTCCGAACGGTGCGGCGGCGAGGTGCGCCTGAAGTGCGAGAACCTCCAACGCACCGGCTCCTTCAAGATGCGGGGGGCCTACACCCGGATCTCCCGGTTGACCGAGGAGGAGCGGGCCCGCGGCGTCGTCGCCGCGTCGGCCGGCAACCACGCCCAGGGGATGGCGCTGTCCGCGAGGTTGCTGGGCGTCAAGGCGACCGTGTTCATGCCCGCGGGCGCACCGATCCCGAAGGTCAACGCGACCATCGGGTACGGCGCCGAGGTGATCTTCGCCGGGCAGTATCTCCACCACGCGCTGATCGAGGCCCGCAGGTTCGCCGACGAGACCGGCGCGGTACTGATCCACCCCTACGACCATGAGGACATCGTCGCCGGTCAGGGAACCTGCGGCCTGGAGATCCTCGAGCAGATGCCGCAGGTCCGCACGGTGCTGGTCCCCACCGGGGGCGGCGGACTGCTGGCCGGGATCGCGATCGCGATCAAGTCCCAGCGACCCGACGTACGGGTCGTGGGTGTGCAGGCCAAGAACGCCGCCGCCTATCCGGCCTCCCTGGCGGCCGGGAAGCCGATCCAGCTCGACCAGATGAACACGATGGCCGACGGGATTGCGGTCGGCCTGCCTGGCGACGTCCCGTTCGCGGCCATCGACGAGTTGGTCGACGACATCATCACCGTCACCGAGGAGTGGATGTCACGCGCGCTGCTGGCGATCGCCGAGCGCGCCAAGACCATCGTGGAGCCCTCGGGCGGGGCCGCGGTCGCGGCTCTGCTTGCCGACCCGGATGCCTTCGACACACCGGTCGCCGCCGTACTGTCCGGCGGCAACGTCGACCCGCTGCTGCTGGGCAAGGTGATCCAACACGGACTCGCGGCGGCCGGTCGCTACCTTTACCTTCGGGTAGTGATCTCCGACCTTCCCGGGGGCCTGGCCGGTCTGCTGGCCGACATCAGCGCCGTCGGCGGCAGCGTCATCGAGGTCGCCCACGAGCGGATCTCGCCAGCGTTGAACCTGGCCGAGGTCGAGGTCGGCCTCCAACTCGAGGCGCGCAGCCGCGAGCATGGCGAGGCGATCACCGCGATGCTGGCCGAGAAGGGCTACCGCGTCGACGTGTGAGGCGCGAGGGCGTCGCTCAGCCGGCGTACGGCACGGCATCGACGATCTCGACGGTGACGTCCTTGCCGGTGGGGGCGGTGAAGGTGGCCGATTCGCCCTTCTTCTTCCCGTTGATGGCAGCACCCATCGGCGACTGCGGGGAGTAGACGTCGATGTCGTCGTCGTCCTCTACACCGCGAGCGCCGAGCAGGAACGTGGCTGTCTCGCCGTCGGCGAACTTGGCGGTCACCTTCATGCCCGGCTCGACGACGCCGTCGTCGGGAGGGGTCTCGCCCACCTGGGCGCGGCGAACCAGGTCCTCCAGCTGACGGATCCGGTCCTCCAGCTTGCCCTGCTCATCCTTGGCCGCGTGGTAGCCACCGTTCTCCTTCAGGTCGCCCTCTTCACGCGCCGCGCTGATCTGCTCGATGACCGCAGCACGAATGGGCCCGCGCAACTCTTCGAGCTCGGCCTGCAGCTTGTTGTAGGCCTCCTGGGTCAACCAGACGGTGCCCTGATCAATCTGCGTCATCTCGCACTCCTCATACAACGTAAGCAGGGCCGGTACGGCTAGTACCCGGCCCTTGGGCGGTGGTTCGCGATGGTCCCGAATTGTCGTCGTTCTCGACTGGCTGGAGGCTCACAGCCTCGCCGCGGGACGTTCTCAGGTGCTTAGGCTACCAACCTTGACCGAAGAACGCAGGTTCAGCCCTGTCAGCCCTGTCAGCCCTGTCAGCCCTGTCAGCCCTGTCAGCCCTGTCAGCCCTGTCAGCCCTGTCAGCCCTGTCAGCCCTGTCAGCCCTGTCAGCGTGGTCGCGTCTGCTCCGCGGTGGTGCAGCCGACGAGATCGACCGCGGTCGCTGATCGCTCGGTGCGGATCGAGATCGTGTTCATCCCGTCGGAGGGCACGAAGCTCACCTGGCCGACGGTCTGATGGTCGCCGGCGAGAGCGGTGATCGTGCAGGAGGCCTGGACGTCGGTGTCCAGGCTCACCAGCACCGAGACGTCGACGCTGCCGGCGTCGGTCACGTCGTACGTCGTGAGCTCGGACTCGACCTGCGGGGTGGCCTGAGCCCAGGTCGCCCACGCCAGCCAGCCCAGCAGCAACAGCAGCGTCGCGGCGATGGCGACTGTGGCTGCCCGACGTCGGGTGGGGTCGGGAGCGCCGTAGCGGTCCGCGAGCGTCGGGCTCGTTGGGGGATGGGGCACCTGCCCATTCTCGCTCCTATGATCAACCGCATGCCGAATGCCCCCTCCGCCACCGATCGCACCGGACTGCGGCTGATGCACGTCCATGCCCACCCCGACGACGAGTCGAGCAAGGGAGCCGCGTCGACCGCGATGTATGCGGCCCAGGGCGTCGCGGTGCACGTGGTGACCTGCACTGGCGGCGAGCGCGGGTCGATCCTGAACCCGAAGATGGATCGCCCCGACATCCTGGCGAACATCAGCGAGGTGCGCCGCCAGGAGATGGAACGGGCCCGCGACATCCTCGGCATCCGCCAGGAATGGCTGGGCTTCGTGGATTCGGGATGGCCCGACGGCGACCCCAAACCGCCGCTGCCTGGCGGCTGCTTCGCGCTGGTCCCGGTCGAGGAGGCGGCTGAGCCACTGGTGCGGTTGATCCGGCAGATCCGACCGCATGTGATGACGACGTACGACGAGCGCGGCGGCTATCCGCACCCCGATCATCTCATGTGCCACCAGGTCTCGGTCGAGGCGTTCGACGCTGCCGGTGACCCCGACCGGTATCCGCAGGCAGGGGAGCCATGGCAGCCGGCGAAGCTCTACTACCACCACTCCTTCAACCGCCCTCGGATGGAGGCGCTGCACGCGGCGATGGTGGCCCACGACCTGGAGTCCCCGTGGGCCGAGCGGCTGGAGCAGTGGAAGCCGGAACCCGAATGGGACGCTCGGATCACCACCCGGGTGCCGTGCGGGGACTGGTTCGGGGTGCGCGATCAGGCATTGCTGGCGCACGCCACCCAGATCGATCCCGACGGGCAGTGGTTCGCGGTGCCGCGTGAGTTGCAGGAGAACTTCTGGCCGACCGAGGACTTCGAACTCGTCAAAAGCCACGTCGAGGCGCCGATGCCCGAGGACGACCTGTTCGCAGGCGTCGACCGGACGTCGTGAAATTTCCATCCACCTGAGAGACTGGGTCTATGAACATCGACTCGATCCAGGGGGCCGCCCTGCTGCTGGTTCGGATCGTCGACGAGGTCCCCGCGGACGACGATGTCACCGCAGGGACGGCCGGGGCGATCATGTTCGGCCTCCTGGTGCTGGCGACGGCGCTCTTGATGGTCAGCTTCATGAAGCAGATGCGCAAGACCGAGCGGGCCCAGCAGGCCGGCGTCTTCGGTGATGATCTGCCGGAGAAGGAACGAGTGACCTCCGTGGACCAGAGCAACGACGACACGCCTGCGGCGCCGACTCAGTAATCAGGGGTGTTCGCAGGGTCATCAGGGGTGTCGCAGGAGCACCAGAGCGTCGTGCGCCGTCATCTCGCTTCGGCCACCGTGCTCGTCCTTGCGCTCGACGGCCCTGGCGACCCGCTCGGCGATGATGACCTCGACGGTGCGGTCGCTCAGATCGTCCAGGACGTCCTCGACGGTCATCAGCACCTCGGGATCCTTGGGCCCGCCGGTGCCCTCGGCAATGTTGGTGGAGTCGTGGGCGACGAGCAGGAAGGTGCCGCCCGGCGCCAGCGCGTCGTACGCCGCCCGCACCGCCGCCCGTCGCTCCGCGGCTGGCAGCTGGAGGTAGGCCAGGACAGCGAGGTCGAAGAGGTCATCGGTCGACCAGGTCGTCGCGTCGGCCACCTGCCAGTCGATCGGCCAGTCCATCGGCCCGTCCTTGGCCAACCGTCGGCGGCCCTTGTCGATGCCGACCGGGGAGAAGTCGACCGCCGTGACCGCCCAGCCGTTGCGTGCCAGCCAGATCGCGTTGCGGCCCTCCCCGCAGGCCAGATCGACAGCGCGCCCCGGACTCAGGTCCGCGCACTCGCGGGCCACGAACTCGTTGGGCTCCATCGACCAGACCGGGTCGGCTCCGGCGTACCGCTCGTCCCAGGCTTGGGCGTCCATGCGGCCAGTCTAGGGCGGCCTGGATCGACAACTACACCCCTGAAGAGGCGGCGAGGATCATCGCGAGACCACCGAAGACGAGGCCGAACCAGATAAAGACCCGATCCCGCGATGCCGAGCCTCTTGGTCGCTGGAGATGGCGGGCCGACCGCGTCGATCGTTCGACATTCTACCGCCGATCTCGCCGGGTCCTGGAGGCGTAGGCGGTGCGACCGGGCCTTCCGCGCCCACCTGGACCCTCGCCGAGTCACGCGCACAGCCTCTACGCGGCTAGATTCGGGGGTGATGAGCGCCAACGCCACCTTGCCTCGCCGTACCTTCGCGGTGATCAGCCACCCCGACGCCGGTAAGTCGACCCTGACCGAGGCGATGGCCCTGCACGCCCGGGTGATCTCCGAAGCCGGGGCCGTGCACGGCAAGGCCGGTCGGCGCGGGACCGTGTCGGACTGGATGGAGATGGAGCGCGCTCGCGGCATCTCGATCACGTCGGCGGCGCTGCAGTTCGAGTACGCCGACCACATGGTCAACCTCGTCGACACCCCCGGCCACGCCGACTTCTCCGAGGACACCTACCGGGTGCTGTCGGCCGTCGACTCCGCGGTGATGCTGGTCGACGCCGCCAAGGGCCTGGAGCCGCAGACGCTGAAGCTCTTCCAGGTCTGCGCGCAACGCGGTATCCCGGTGCTGACGGTGATCAACAAGTGGGACCGGCCCGGCCTGGACGCGCTGGCGCTGATGGATGAGATCCACCAGCAGATCGGGCTGCGGCCGACTCCGCTGACCTGGCCGGTGGGCAACGGCCAGGACTTCCAGGGCGTGCTGGACCGACGTACCGGCGACCTCCTGCACTACACCCGCACTGCCGGGGGAGCGACCCGCGCGCCCGAGCAGCGGGTGCCCGCGTCCGAGGCGACCGCGTTGGTCGGCGACGTATGGGCGACTGCGGTCGAAGAGCACGAGCTGCTGTCGCTGGACGGGGCCGACCATGACCAGGACGCTTTCCTTGCCGGCCAGACGACCCCGGTGCTGTTCGCCTCCGCGCTACTCAACTTCGGCGTCGCCCAGCTTCTGGAGCGGCTCGTCGAACTCGCTCCGCCGCCCGGTCCGACGCCCGCGGTCGACGCCGATCCGCGCCCGGTCGCCAGCGACTTCAGCGCCTTCGTGTTCAAGGTCCAGTCCGGCATGGACAACAACCACCGCGACCGGCTCGCCTACGCGCGGGTCTGCTCGGGGGTCTTCGAGCGTGGAATGGTCGTCCAGCACGGCGCGACCCACAAGCCGTTCGCCACCAAGTACGCCCAGGCCGTCTTCGGCCGCGAGCGGTCCTCGGTCGAGACCGCCTTCCCCGGCGACATCATCGGCCTGGTCAACGCCAACGCGCTGCGGGTCGGGGACACCATTTACGCCGGGCCTGCGGTGCGCTACCCACCGATCGCCAGCTTCGCCCCCGAGCACTTCGCCTCGGCGCGGGCCGCAGACACCGGACGCTACAAGCAGTTCCGCCGGGGCATCGAGCAGCTGGACCAGGAGGGAGTGGTCCAGGTGCTGCGCTCGGACCTGCGCGGGGACCAGAGCCCGGTGCTCGCGGCGGTCGGACCAATGCAGTTCGAGGTCGTGACCGCTCGAATGCTGAGCGAGTTCGGCGCCGAGATCCGGATGGAGTCGCTGGCCTACTCGGTGGCGCGGCGTACCGATGCAGCTGGCGCCGACGCGCTCCGCGGCGTTCGCTCGATCGAGGTCATGCAGCGCGCCGATGGCACCCACCTGGTGCTCTTCCCCGACAAGTGGCGAGCCCACACCGTCGAGCGCGACAACCCCGAGATACTGCTGGAACCGCTGCCTGCCAGCGGCGGCTGACCCACAACCCGACGCCACCGCACCTCGCCGTACCTCCACGCCGACAACCCGGTCGACCGGTGCGGCCCTGCCGGAGGGGTGCGCCGACCGACTGGCGGCGAGGCCGTGTCGGCAATCGTTCGCA
>JBBPYJ010000219.1:0-2688 GCA_038200025.1 Propionibacteriales bacterium
ATCACCGCAAGGGTGACCATCTCGGCGTCGCTGGTGCGTGGCACGATCCCGATCTTCGGACGCACCGGAACACGCTCGGGATGGGCCCGCAGCAGATCGTCGGTGGTCACATAAAGTGCAGTTGCGAGGGTGTCCAGATCGATGTCCATCAGGCCTCCAGAGCTTGAGTTGGGTTGCAACACCGACTCTTGGACACCCTCGACCTACTTCAGGGCCGCCACACCGCCCTACCCCTTGGAATCAATCATCTAGGTAACCGAAGATCCGGCACTGTCGAGTCCCAGCAGGCAACCCGGCCCGCTGATGGATGAGCTCGCGAGTAGGGTCGGGGGATGACCAAATGGGAGTACCTCACCGCGCCGATCCTGACGCACGCGGCGAAGCAGATTCTGGACAATTTCGGTGCCGATGGGTGGGAGCTGGTGCAGGTTGCGCCGGGGATGAATCCTGAGAACCTGGTCGGCTACTTCAAGCGTCCTGTGGACGGATGATCGGTGCCGACTCCTGAAGAGAAGTTGGCCGAGCTCGGCCTGAGCGTGCCCGAGGTGGTGCCGCCGCTGGCGGCGTACCAGCCTGCGGTGCGCAACGGCGACCTGGTGTTCACCGCCGGGCAGTTGCCCGTGCGAGACGGTGAGATGGTCGCTATCGGCAAACTCGGGGGAGCGGTCTCTGAAGAGGACGGCTACGCCTGTGCCCGCCAGTGTGCGCTCAACGCGCTGGCCGCGATCAAGGCCGAGATCGGCGAACTGTCGGCGATCACCAGGATCGTCAAGGTCGTCGTCTTCGTCGCCTCGACCCCGGACTTCACCGGCCAGCCCCGGATCGCCAACGGTGCCTCGGAGTTGCTCGGCGAGGTCTTCGGCGACGTGGGCAAGCACGCGCGGTCTGCGGTGGGCGTCGCCGTGCTGCCGATGGACGTGCCCGTCGAGGTCGAGTTGATCGTCTCGCTGTGAGGACTGTCCCGCTGCCACCGCACCTGGTGGAGCGGGCGCGAGCCTACGCGGATGGTCGGGAGGTCCCGGCCGAGCCGAAAAATGCGGCGACGGTGGTGCTGTTGCGCTGCGGTACGTCGCCTTCGGACCCGGAGTCGGACCCGTCAGCCGACTCACCGAGGGGGTTGGAGACCTATCTGCTGCGCAGGCAGGCCTCGATGGCCTTCGCGGCGGGGATGTGCGTCTTCCCCGGCGGTGGAGTTGACGCGCGCGACTTCGACGCCGACGTCGGTTGGGCCGGTCCGGATCCGGCTGACTGGGCCGCGCGCCTGGCGGTCGAGCCGGAGCTGGCCGTGGCACTGGTGTGCGCAGCCGTGCGCGAGACCTTCGAGGAGTCCGGGGTTCTGCTGGCGGGCCCGACTGCGACCGAGGTGGTGGCCGACACCACCGGCGACGACTGGGAGGCGGACCGGACGGCCCTTGAAACCCGGACCCTCTCACTCACCGAGTTCCTGCGCCGCCGGTCCTTGGTGCTGCGCTCGGATCTCCTCGGAGCTTGGTCGGGTTGGTTGACGCCGGCCTTCGAACCCCGCCGTTACCGCACCTGGTTCTTCGTCGCGGAGCTGCCCGCCGGACAGCGGACCCGGGACGTATCCACCGAGTCCGACCGGGTGGAGTGGCTGGCCGTCGATGCAGTGGCGGGTCTGGTCGAGTCGGGCGAGCTGGCGATGATGCCGCCGACCTACCTGACCTGTCTGGAAGTGGCCGCGGTTGCCCGCTCCGCACCGGTCGCCCCCTGCGACCTGGTCGATGCTGTTCTCGACGCCGCCCGGGAGCGCACGGTGGCGATGTTCACCCCGGAGCTGACCAACTCCCCGCAGGGCTGGACCCTGACGTCGCCGCCGTGGCTCGAGGAGCTGCCGGCGGGGCCCAGGGGGTCCGGATGACTGGAACCGAGGGGACCGATGAGACACCTTGGGCGGGCGGTTCGTTCGGCGCTGTTGCCACCTGCGTGCTCGCCGACAACGCCTCGCCGATGACACTGGACGGCACCAACACCTGGATCCTGCGAGGAGCTGCCGAGGGCCGGTCGGTGATCGTGGACCCGGGGCCGCTGGACGAGGCGCACCTCGGTGCCGTCGTGGCGGCCGCAGGAGACACCGCGGCGGTGCTGTTGACCCACCACCACCTCGATCACTCCGAGGGCGCGCGGGAGCTGGCACAGCGGCTGGGATGCGGCGTACGCGCCCTAGATCCTGCGTATCGGTTGGGCAGCGAAGGCCTCCAGCACGGCGACGTGGTGGCGATCGACGACTTGGAGATCGAGGTGGTGGCCACCCCGGGGCACACCGCTGACTCGCTGTCGTTCCTGCTTCGCGCGGAGAACGCGGTGCTGACCGGCGACACGGTGCTGGGTCGGGGGACGACGGTGGTGGCCCATCCGGACGGCCAGCTGGGCGCCTACCTGGACTCCCTGGACCGGCTGCACCGGATGGCCGAGGAACACGACGTACGGTCGATCTGGCCCGGGCACGGCCCGGTGATCAACGACGCCCTGGCTTGCCTGGACCGGTACGTCGCTCATCGTCATCAGCGGCTCGAGCAGGTGCGCGAAGCCGTCCGCAGCCTCGAACTCGATCACCAGTCCGATCGCACCGGGCCTGCGCCCGACCTGGCCCGCGCGGTCGTGGAGATCGTCTACGCCGACGTGGATCAGGTGCTCTGGCCGGCGGCCGAGCTGTCGGTCCGCGCCCAG
>JBBPYJ010000220.1:0-8666 GCA_038200025.1 Propionibacteriales bacterium
GGCGCGGTCTACGGCTCCAAGGCCGTCGGCGAGCCGCCGCTGATGTTGGCCTTCGCGGTCCGCGAGGCGCTGCGTGAGGCAGCCGCCGCGTTCGGACCGGCTGGCACCAGTGTCGACCTGGCCTCACCGGCTACCCCTGAGGCGGTGTTCTGGGCGCTGGCCGAGGCCCGTCGCGGCCACGACGAGGGGCACCTGATCGAGGGCAAGCCCGGTCACCGCCCGGAGCCTGCCGACCCCGACGCGCCGGTGCGACGTCCCGAGTCCGAGGCAGCCGCCGTCCACATCGGTGCCGAGGGCCAGCACGATTCGATCCTGACCGAGGTCTGAGGCTCCACGTGCACTGGCTGGCTGCGGTCGAGCGGTTGCGCTCACGCCGCGAGGCGGGGGTGCTGGCGACGGTCGTGGCCGTGCGCGGGCCCTCCCCGCGCGAGACCGGGGCCAAGATGGTGGTGTCTGCCGACACGATCTGGGGTTCGGTCGGCGGCGGGAACCTCGAGGCCGTGGCGGTGGACAAGGCCCGGGCAATGCTGGCTGACCCGAGCGCTATGCACGAGATGTTCACCGCCGACCTGTCTGACAAGGCTCCCGTCGAGCACGGTGTGCAGTGTTGCGGCGGTCAGGTCACGGTGCTGCTCGAACCGCTTCGGGTGCTGCCTGCGGTCGCGATCTTCGGGATGGGTCACGTCGGCCACGAGCTGGCCCGGATCCTGGCCCGCCACGACCTGGACCTGCACGTGGTCGACTCCCGGCCCGAGCAGCTGGCCGAGGTGATGATGGCGCCGTTGGCCGATGCGCAGGCACGGATCCATTCCCACCAGGTGCCGGTGCTGCCCGAGCTGGTGCTGGGGGGCCTGCCCCATGGCACCCACGTGCTGGTGATGACCCACGACCACGCGGAGGATGCCGCGCTGATCGATGCCGCCCTGCGCACCCAGCACCTGGGCTCCATCGGCCTGATCGGATCCAGCGCCAAGTGGAGCCGGTTCCGCCGCAAGCTGCTGTCCGAGGGACATGACGAACAGACCCTCGCCCGCGTCACCACCCCGATCGGCCTGGCCGAACTGTCCGGCAAAGAGCCGGCCATCATCGCCGTCGGCGTCGCCGCGGCCCTTCTGTGCAGCTTCGAGCGCGAGGCCGCCCACCAGCAACCGGAGGTGCCCTGCCCATGACCATCTTCCTCGGCACGTTTCTCGACACCCCCCACAACCCCTTCACCGGTGGCGAGCTTCGAGCCGAGGTCGAGGCGGCGTTGCTGGTGCGCGACGGGGTCATCGTGGAGCGAGGTGCCGCTCGGCAACTGCGCGCCGACCACCCCGCTGAGAAGGTCGTCGATCTCAACGGTGGCCTGGTACTGCCCGGTTTCGTCGACACCCACGTCCACTACCCCCAGGTCCGGATGATCGGCGCCCTCGGGATGCCCCTGCTGGAGTGGCTCGAGCACAGCACGCTTCCCGAGGAGGCCAGGCTGGTCGACCCGACGTACGCCGAGGGGGTGGCTACCGACTTCCTGAACGGCCTGACGTCGGCCGGGACCACCTCGGCGCTGGTTTTCGGTGCGCACTTCTCCGACGCGGTCGACGTGCTCTTCACCCAGGCAGCCGAGGTCGGCCTGCGGATCACCAGCGGGCTCGTCGTCAGCGACCGGATCCTGCGCGAGGACCTGCTCACCTCCGCAGAGACCGCCTACGACGAGGGCCTCGCGCTGGCCAAGAAGTGGCATGGGGTCGGTCGCAACCGCTATGCGGTGACCCCCCGGTTCTCCCTGTCTTGCACCGACGGCCTTCTGGAGTCGTGCACGGCATTGCTCGACGCGGTGGAGGGGTCCTGGTTCACCTCCCACATCAACGAGAACCTGGCCGAGGTCGCCACGGTGTGCGACCTCTTCGACGACTGTGACGACTACCTGTCGTCGTACGACCGGCACAGCCTGGTCCGGCCGGGCAGCGTCTTCGCCCACAACGTGCACGCCACCGGTCCGGAGCTGAAGATCATGGCGGAGAAGCAGGCCTGGACCTCGCACTGCCCGACCAGCAACGCGGCCCTGGGCAGCGGGATGTTCGGCCTCAAGCAGCACCTAGAGCACGGGGTCGGGGTGGCGCTGGGCTCCGACGTCGGCGGCGGCACCGGGTTCTCGCTTCTCAAGGAGGGACTGCAGGCCTACTACTTCCAGCAGCTGCTGGGGGACCGGGGCTACTCGCTCGGCCCGGCGCACCTGCTCCATCTGGCGACCTCGGCGGGGGCCGCGGCCCTGGGCCTGGACGATCAGGTGGGTGACTTCTCCCTCGGCAAGCAGTTCGACGCCGTCTGGCTGCGCGCCGCACCGGGCACTCCCCTCGACGTGGGAATCGCCAACGCCGATGGTCCCGCGCACGCGCTGGCCAAGACCTTCACGATGGGCACGCCGGCCGACGTGCGCGCAGTCTTCGTCGCCGGTGAGGCGGTTGCCACGCTGGGCTAGGGTCCGGAGTACGTAAATTGTTTCCGCATCGGGTTCTGGGGCTCGGGGCAAGCACTGACTGCGGGGATCACCGGGGTCACAGGGGAGTTTGGATGAGCGTTGAGTTGGGCGACAGCGTCCCGCGCAGTACCGGGGGTGTGCAGTCGCTTGATCGCGCGTTCGGGATCCTCGAGGCGATGGCAGATGCCGGTGGCATCATCGGGTTGTCCCAGCTGGCCGAGCGAGCCGACCTGCCGTTGGCCACGATCCACCGCCTGGTGCGCACCCTGGTCGACCTGGGATACGTCCGCCAGGAGCCGTCGCGGCAGTACTCCCTCGGCCCACGGTTGATGCGGTTGGCCGATGCCAGTGCCAAGCGGATCGCGACCTGGGCCAACCCGGCCATGACCGAAGCCGTCGCCATCCTCGGCGAGTCGGTGAATCTCGCGGTGCTCGAGGGCGATGAGATCGTGTATGTGGCGCAGGTCCAACCCTCGGTGAACTTCATGCGGATGTTCACCGAAGTCGGCCGTCGGACCTTCCCGCACTCCACCGCGGTCGGCAAGGCGATCCTTGCCCACCGTAGCGATCAGGAGGTCACGGCGATGCTCGAGCGCACCGGGATGAACCGGCACACCGACCACACGTTCACCGAGCCGGCCCAGTTCCTGTCCTCGCTCGCGCTGGCTCGCGAGCGTGGCTACGCCCTCGACGAGGGCGAGCAGGAAGTCGGCGTCCGCTGCGTGGCGGTCACGGTCCCCGACGCGCCGCAGCCGATGGCGTTATCGATGTCGGGACCGCTGCCGCGGATGCACGACGACGTGGTCGCTCGCGCGCTCCCCGTGCTGCACAGCGCCGCCGCTGACATCAGCACCGAGCTGAACCGCATCGGCGGCTTGACCGAGGCCGTCCGCCGCACCTGACATTGCACGCGCGTCCCAACCGGTGATCCACACTGTGATCGGCGGCGAAGCAGGACACAATGGCTAGATGTTCTACCAGGCGATGCACCTGATCGTGCAGCCCGTCGCCCGGGCGATGTGGCGTCCACGGGTGATCGGGCTCGAGCACGTGCCGCCGACTGGTGCGATGATCCTGGCCAGCAACCACCTCAGCTTCATGGACAGCGTCGTGATCCCGATCGTGGTGCCCCGCAAGGTCGCGTTCTTGGCCAAGTCCGACTACTTCACCGGCACCGGGGTCAAGGGCGTCCTGATCCGTGCCTGGTTCGAAGGTCTGGGCATGCTGCCGGTCGACCGCAGCGACACGATGGCGGCGCTGAACAGTCTCGACACCGCCGCAGAAGTGCTGGCCCGCGGGGATGCGTTCGGTATCTACCCTGAGGGCACCCGCTCACGCGACGGCCGCCTCTACCGGGGCCGCACCGGGGTCGCCCACCTAGCGCTGACGGCGGGGGTCCCAGTGGTTCCGGTGGGGTTGTCGGGCACCGAGGACATCCAGCCGGTGGGAGCCAAGCGGCCCCGACTGGCCAAGGTCACCATCAGATTCGGCGAGCCGCTCGACTTCGCCGGCCGGTTCGATGGCGTGCCGCTGGGGCGAGCCCGGCGTGCGGCAACAGACGAGATTATGGCCGCGATCAGGGCGCTGACTGATCAAGAGGTCGCTGGCACCTACAACCAGGCTCCGGCTGAATTCTCACCCTAGTAGTCAGGGTGGTGGCGCTGTATCCCCCCGGCCCCCAGCGCCAGCCGGTGGTGCTGATGCTCGAGAGGTCCGCCCGGGCTCCGGAGGTCGAGGCGGTCAACGGCTGCTCGATCGCGCAGCCGTACTACAGTCGTGACGCCGCAGTATTCTCGATGGCTGAGGTGCACGTCTGGGCCCGCTTCGATCCGGCGAGGTTGCCGGTGGCCTGCGAGGCGTACGTGAAGGTGGCCGACGACGAGGTGTACGTTATCGGCCTCCCCTCGGGGACCCAATCGGCGCACTACGCCGAACACGACTCCCGACGGGAATCGTGGGACTGCGCTGGAAGTGGTGACCAACGCCTTCGGGGGTGTGTTGACGGTAAAGGATTCGTCTGGAATTCAGCAGAACGCCTCGACGACTGGAGTGATCTCGGTGACAATCAAGCGTCCGTTGTGCCTGCTCACCGGTCTGGCGCTCGCCGCCACGACCACCGTGGGGCTTGTCGCTCCTGCCTCGGCTACCGGCGATCGCGATGGTCCCGGTGCCCGCACTCTCGAAGCCAGCGCCCCGGCTCGCAGCAACGCCGTGGATGCACCCGCGTCGCTGATGGCCCCGTTGGAGATGCCGGCGGTCTATCCGTCGCAGCCTAGGCTGAAGGTCTACCCCGACGGGCCCGACGCGAGCGATGCTGCGGGTCTGTTGGCTCACCACGACCTGGCGCCCCAGTTGAACAAGTGGATGAAGTACAGCAACCGGATCTCCACCCAGGTGGTGGGGCAATCCACACAGGGCAGGGACCTCTACCTGGTCACCGTGACCGCCCCGGAGACCAAGTGGCAGGCCAGGAAACAAGAGTCGTGGCGAAACGAGATCCGCGAAGATCCCTCCTCCGCCATGCGCGACAAGAAGCTGAAGAAGCGCTACAAGCAGCCCATCTGGTTCTCAGCCAACATCCACGGCAACGAGTGGGAGGGCACCGACGCCTCGATGTCGGCGATCGAGGAGTTGGTCACCGCTCGGGGCCGGGACGTGCGCAGCCTGCTACGTCAGCACCGCATCTACTTCTCGCTGACCCTCAATCCCGACGGTCGTAACGCCGGCACCCGGGCGACCGCGCTGGGCCTCAACGAGAACCGCGACATGATCACGGCCACCACCCCGGAGGGGCAGTCCTTCATCAGGACCACCGAGGCGGTCCAGCCACTGCTCGCTGCAGACCTGCACGGCTACACCGGCGTGCTCCAGGTGGAGCCTTGCGGCCCGCCGCACGGCGTGAACTACGAATACGACCTGTTCATCTCGCGCGCCTACCAGATGGCACGCAAGGTCGAGCGCGACGTCGTCCGAGCTGAAATTCCGGGCAACACCTACTACAACGTGAAGACCGATGAGGTCGTCGACGGCAACACCGGCCCCGACACCTCACACATCAAGATCCCCTACCGGGACACGCCCTCGGGCTGGGATGACTTCCCGCCGATCTTCACCGCTCAGTACGCCGCGTACTCAGGTGCTGTCGCCACAACGGTCGAGTTGCCTCTCTCCCGTCCCAAGACCGACTCCCAGACGCCGGAGAACGCACGAGTCAACGTGGCCGTCGGCAAGACGACCATCGAGAGCATGATCGACTACGTCGACAAGCGCGGGAACGCCCTGCTGCGCAACCAGGCGAAGGTCTTCCAGCGCGGGCTGGCCGGTGACCCCAAGACGTCGTTGACCACCGACAACCTCGACAGCGTCGAGGGACCCAACGAGTGGAAGAAGCACTGGGACCCGGTCGACGACCAAGAACCCGTGGAGCTGCCCAGGGCCTACGTGATCCCGGTCGGTGCAGACCAACGTTCCTCCGCCGACGCCGATCGACTCGTCGAGCAACTGCTCTTCCACGAGGTACGCGTCGGTCGGTTGAAGTCCGCGGCAGATGTCGGCTCGAAGACGTACCCGGCTGGCTCCTACGTGGTCGACATGCACCAGCCCAAACGAGGGCTGGCGAATTCGCTGCTGGACCTGGGCGTCGACATCTCCGCCAAGGTGCCCACGATGTATGACATCTCGGCGTGGAGCTTGTCCTACCTGTGGGGTGCCACGGTGGACAAGGTGGGTTCGACCACAGATGCTCCTCTCGGTGCGACCGATCCGGTGCGTCGCGCCCCGTCTTCGGGCACAGTCCCGGCGACGGCGGGTGACCTCACCCTGGACCTTGCAGGCGTCGGGGACTACCAGGCGCTCAACGCCCTGCTCGAGGAGAACGTCTCGGTCTTCTTGTTGGCCGACGGCTCTGCCGTCGTGCCCACCGAGGGGTACGCCGCGGCGACCACAGCAGCCCAGGAACACGGCGCCACCTTCACCGCCAGCACGCCCGAGGACGTGGCTGCGCTGGGCGATCCTTCGACCAAGGCACTGCGCGACACGCGGATCGCTTACTCGGGGGTGGCCGACGACTCCCTGGCGCTGGCCGAGCTCGGCTTCGACGATCTCAAGGTCGTCGATGGTGCCCGGCTCTCCGAGAGGCCCAGCATCTTGAAGTGGGCCGACGTTCTGTGGGTCGGTGCCCCCTTGAAGTTCGGTGAAGACCAGGAACGGGGCCGCAAGGCCGTGAAACGATTCGTGGCCAGGGGCAACCCGATCGTCGGCCACGGAACCAGCGGCTTCCAGGCCGCCCAGCAGTTCGGGCTGGTCAACGCGGAGCCGATCAAGGGCAACCCCTACGGCAACGGCATCGTCGCCGTGGACACGCCAGCGGGATCGCTGCTGGCGGCCTACCCGCTCGACCACGCCTTCATCTACCCGGCCCTTGCCTTCGACGAACTGGGCGCTGGCACCACTGCGGCCCAGAGCTACGACGCTGAGGATCCCTTCCTGGCCGGGCACTGGCTTCCCAGCAAGGACGGCGTCGGACCGGACGCCGTGGCCGGGTTGGCCTCGGCGGTGACCGGTGAGTCGGAGTCGGGCGCACGAGCATTCGTCTTCGGGACCTCGGTCGTCTTCCGCACCCACACCCGGGGGCAGATGAGCCAAGCGGCCAGGGCCATCTTCTGGGCGGTCGACTAGCGGGGCTGACTGGGTGACCCGTGACCACAAGGTGGCGCGGGTCACAGTCAGGCTCGGTTGAGGTGAGGTCCTCCCTGCATGTCCTCACCAGGGAGAACCAGAGACGTATGAGGCTTCGAAGGTGATCGCCGGTCTGGTGACGGCCTGACTGTTGGGGATCGCCCGCTTTTGATTGCCGCCCCAGCCCAGGCCACTGATTACACCAAGAACCTGACTCTGGAGGTCGCGTCGCGAAGTACGTCACCACCAGCTACTGATTCCTAGCTCGAACTCTAGGCGGGCCAGTCGGCGAGCGTCGCGAGATACTTCTCGCGCACCTCTGCGATTCGCCGGCCTAGAGTCTTCGCGGTCCAACGCGTGGTCGAGATCGGGTCCAGGACCGCCACGTCGACAGTGCCTGACGAGATCAGCGTCCCGCGGGGGGCCATCAGCTCTCCGGCGTTGCGGACCACGATCGGCACGATCGGGACGCCGGCTTGCATGGCCATATGGAAGGCGCCCTTCTTGAAGGGCAGCAGCTTCGGTGTCGGGGATCTAGTGCCTTCGGGTGCGATCACCAGGGATGTTCCGCTGCGCAGGCTGTCGACTGCTGGCTGCAAGGCGGCCAACGCCTTCGTCGGGTCGCCACGATCGACGTAGGCGACATCGGCCAGCCAGCCCATCGGCGCGAAGATCGGATCGGTCGCCAACTCCTTCTTGGCCACCGCAGTGAAGTCGCGGCGGATCAGCGAGCCGATGATGCTGACATCGAGCTGGCTCTGGTGGTTGAACAAGAACACCGCCGGGCGTGCTTTCCACAGGTTCTCGGCGCCGATGACCTCGACCCTGACGCCCGCTGCAGCGAGCGACAACTCAGTCGCGACGGTGGCGGCGACCCGCAGCGCCGTACGCCGGTCGCGATTGAGCAGGCCCATCCCCAAACCTGCCGCTACGCCGACCCCGAGGCCGCCGATGGAGGCGGCCGTCCGAGCGACGGTGATCGGGTTGAGTCGGTTCACGCGCGTCAGCCGGGCGATCGGCCAGCCTCGCTCCGCAGCGACGGCGGTCAGCTCGGAGTCTGGGTTCAGCGGGCGCGGATGGCCGACGACCTCGAGGTAGGGAACGTCCTCGCGGCCGTTGCCGTAGGCGTAGGACGCGGGCAGCTCGACCCCGTGGTCGGCGGCAAAGTCGACCACTGCCGTGGCCTTGCCCTGACCCCACAGGATCGGACCGTCGACCCGCCCGGTCAGCACGCCCTCCTCGTCCTCGAGCTCGGTCACCAGCACGTGCTCGATGTCGAGGTCGGCCGCCGCTGCTCCCGCCTGGAAGCGGGTCGCCGACGACGCCATCGCGACCGTGTGACCGGCTCGGTGGTGGGCTGCGACCAGGCGCCGGGCGTCGGGGTAGACCTTGTCGGCGATCCGGGTCAGCCACAGCTGCTGGCCCAATGCCTCCACCTCGGCGACCGTCCGCCCGGCCAACGAGCCCAAGGCCACCCTCATCAGCCGGGAGACGTCGTGCCCACGCTGGGCGATGCTGAAGGATTCGATCA
>JBBPYJ010000221.1:0-17114 GCA_038200025.1 Propionibacteriales bacterium
AACTCTCGGTCCGCGCGGGTGATCCTGGTCGACGCCGCCAGCCAGGTGCTGCCGCCGTTCGGGGCCAAGCTGGGCGCCAAGGCCAAACGCGAGTTGGAGAAGCTCGGGGTCGAGGTGGTGCTGGGCGCGATGGTCACCGACGTCGACGAACGCAGCCTGACCGTCAAGCACAAGGATGGTCGCAGCGAACGGATCATCGCCACCACCAAGATTTGGGCGGCCGGTGTGCAGGCGGCCTCCCTGGGCAAGACCCTCTCCGAGCAGTCCGGAGCCGGTCTGGACCGGGCCGGTCGGATCGCGGTCAACCCCGACCTGACGCTGCCGGGCTATCCCGAGGTCTTCGTGGTCGGGGACATGATCGCCCTGGACCACCTGCCCGGAGTCGCCCAGGTCGCGATCCAGGGGGCGAAGTACGCCGCCAAGTCGATCGACCGCCGACTGGAGGGCCAACCGCCGCAGGGTCCGTTCAAGTATTTCGACAAGGGCTCGATGGCGATCATCAGCCGCTTCCGGGCGGTCGCGATGGTCGGCAGGCTGCGGGTGTCCGGAGTGGTCGCCTGGCTCATGTGGCTAGGTCTGCACCTGATCTACATCACCGGGTTCAAGAGCCGGGTCACCGCGCTCCTGCACTGGGCCATCTCGTTCGTGGGACGGGGTCGGGCCGAACGGACCACCACCGAGCAGCAGATCTTCGCGCGTTCGGCGTTGGAACGTCTGCATGGCGGCGCGGCCGACCTCGTCTCGAGCCCGGGAGCTGCTGACGCGGACGCCGAGCTGGTGCGGGCGAGCGAGCGCCACGAGCAGAGCATCCAGGCGCTGGAGGATCGCGCACGCGAAGAGGCCCGACTGACCGACTCCCGCGCTCGCGGCGTACGCGAGCAGTAGGCCTCCAGGGGCTCGAACCCTGAACCAACGGATTAAAAGTCCGGTGCTCTACCAATTGAGCTAGAGGCCCTCGGCCGTCCGCAGCGTCGCGCGGATCGTCCGAGCGTCCAAGTATGGACCACGCTGCGGGGGGTCCAGAAACGCCGGTCAAGTTGGCCCTGGAGGGCGGGTCGGCGGGCCGGCTTGAAGGTCGTTCGAGCCATAGATGCGGCCAGGGGTATGGGTTCTGCCCCAGTGTTGGTAGTGTCTGAGCCGCAACAGGTGCAAGTTCTCAGCAGGTCTGACGCCCGCGGAGTTTTTGTGATCCAACGGCGTTTCTTCTCGTGGTGCAATCCAGGGTGGGAGCGACGTGTCACCGCATCTGATGCGGAGCCGTCGAAGTGTCGGCTTCTCGCCCCATATAGGAGTAACGAGCAATGGCTCAAGGCACCGTGAAGTGGTTCAACGCCGAGAAGGGTTTCGGCTTCATTGCGCAGGAGGACGGCGGCGACGACGTTTTCGTGCACTACTCGGCGATCCAGTCGCAGGGATACAAGTCCCTCGACGAAAACCAGAAGGTGGAGTTCGACGTCACCCAGGGTCCCAAGGGTCCCCAGGCGGAGAACGTTCGCCCTCTCTGATCGCAGAGACTGAAGCCTCGCACCTGTGATGGCTTCGTGATTATCCGACGAGGCCTCTCCTTCACCAAGGAGGGGCCTCGTCGTCATTTGTAGTGAAAGATGTGGTGTAAAGGGTCTCAAACCCCCGCCGAGTGGGAACATATGTCTCACAGTGCTGTCTAGCGTGAGGGTGAGGAGTCTTGGTGCACGACCAGTTTGACGTCACCCTCGAGGACAGCGAACTGCTGGCCGAGGTTGAGTTGACCACCAACCTAATCATCGCTGCCAGCGAGGCCCAAGGGCGCCTCACCGAAGACGAGATCGACCGGATCCTCGGGGTGCTCCCCGACGCGGACGCCTGAGTCGCGCCCCCAGCCGAGCGCCCGGCACTCCCGGTAACCGCCTAAAGGTGTGAGACTGACGCCATGGTGCAGCCGCAAGCCCCTGCCGACATCGTCTCTGCCGGCGTCGTGGTCTGGCGTGCCGGACCCGAGGTGTTGCTGGTGCACCGACCGAAGTACGACGACTGGTCCTTCCCCAAGGGCAAGCTCGACCCCGGCGAGTCTGCTCCGGTCGCGGCCGTCCGCGAGGTGGCCGAGGAGACCGGCCTGTGGGTGCGGCTCGGCTCCCGCTTGGCGACCCAGCGCTACTCGGTGTCAGACGGTCGGGGCAAGGACGTCCACTACTGGGTCGGCCGCGTGGTCGGTGACGACGACGTGTCGACCTATGCGGTCAACGCCGAGATCGATGCGGTTGCGTGGGTGCCGTTGGACAAGGCCGAGGCGTTGCTGACCTACGACTTCGACCACGAGACCCTGGTCGAGGCGACCGCCGCCCGGCCCAAGACCCGCTCCCTGATCGTGCTTCGCCACGGCAGCGCCCAGTCGCGCAAGTCCTGGCCGGACGACGATCGAGGTCGCCCACTCGAAGCCGCTGGCTACGGGCAGGCCGACCGCCTGGTGCCGCTGCTGGCGGCGTACGCCGTGGACACCGTCGCCACCTCCAGCAACACCCGCTGCGTCCAGACGGTGGCCCCCTACGCCGAGGCGGCGGATCTCGCCCTGGACTCTTACGCCGGTCTGTGTGAGGAGGATGCCACCGCGCAGTCGGTCGCCGAGATCGTCGATGGTCTGTTCGACCGGCCCAGCGCCGCGCTGTGCACCCATCGGCCGGTCTTCCCCCACGTGTTCGACGCGCTGGGCGTGGAGCCGGTCAAGCTAGACCCGGCAGCGTTGTTGGTGCTGCACCACCGCGACGGGGAGATCGTCAGCGTCGAGCACCACAGCCCCTGACGGCTGGTTTAGGGCCAACCCGCTGTGATGTGTTCACCCCCTGTTCACCGTGATCGCTGAGTTAGGTCATCTGCGTTGCCTAGGTTTCTGAGTTGTCAACATGATGCGAAACTCAAGGAGACCACGAAGTGCAGACCAAATCTCATGGCCCCGTGCGCGCCATTGCTTTTGGGCGCCGGGCCCTCGTACCGGGGGTAGCCGTCCTGGCCTTGGCCCTGTCGGCGTGTGGCGCCGGCAACGAGACTTCGACCGACAGCAGCGACAGCGGCGAGTCCGGCATGGCCGGTGTTCTGGCCGGGGGTGGCGCCTCCTCCCAGGAGAAGGCGCAGGCCGCCTGGCGGGCCGGGTTCCAGACCGCGAATCCCGACGTCACGATCAACTACGACCCGGTCGGCTCCGGCAGCGGTCGCGAGAACTTCATCAGCGAGGCGACTGCTTTCGCCGGGACCGACTCCGCGCTCAACGACGACGAGGGTGAGCTCAGCGCCGCCAAGGAACGCTGCGGCGGCGAGGACGTCATTCAGGTGCCCGGCTACATCAGTCCGATCGCAGTCGTGTTCAACCTCGAGGGCATCGACAGCCTCAACCTCTCGGCGCCGACGATCAGCGACATCTTCGCCCGCAAGATCACCAGCTGGGACGACCCGGCCATCGCCAAGGAGAACCCGGACGCCGACCTACCGGCGACCAGGATCACGCCCGTGCACCGGCTCGACGACTCCGGCACGACCGAGAACTTCACCAAGTATCTCGCAGCAGCCGGCGAAGGGGCTTGGACCCCCGAGCCCGCCGGCGTCTGGCCGGCCGAGTTCAAGGGCGAGGCGGCTGATGGCACCTCGGGGGTCGTCGGTGCCGTGGGTGACGGTGACGGAACGATCGGCTACGCCGACGCCAGCGCCGTCGGCGACCTGGGCGTCGCGTCGGTCAAGGTGGGCGACGAGTTCGTTGCCCCTTCGGCCGAGGGAGCCGCCAAGGTGGTGGCGATCTCACCGCGGGCCGAGGGCACCGCCGACGTCAACATGGCCGTCGAGCTGGCCCGCGACACCACCGAGGCCGGCACCTACCCCGTCATTCTGGAGTCCTACCTGCTGGCCTGTCAGAGCTACGACGACGAGAACGAGGCCGCGCTGGTCAAGGGCTTCTTGACCTACGTGCTGTCGCCGGAGGGCCAGCAGGCCGCGGCAGACGAGGCGGGTTCGGCCCCGCTCGACCCGGCCGTGGCCGACGAGGCCCTGGGCTACATCGACGCCATCGCGGCGAAGTAATCGCACTACCCACGTCACCAGCGCGTACGGCGGTCCGACCAGTGCCGCCGTACGGCTGCGACTGATCAGGAGCATCGTGTCTGCGACCACTCAGCAGGAGAAGGCCTCCAGCACGCCCACCGGCGTCGGTGACCGAGTCTTCTCGGGCCTCGCTCTCGCCGCCGGGGTAGCAATCATGTTGGCCCTGGCCGGCGTCTTCGTCTTCCTCTTCATCGAGGGGTTTGCGGGCCTGTCGGGCCGTGAAGAGCTCTACAAGCCGGCCACCAGCTTCCTTGGGTATGTCTGGCCACTTGTCTTCGGGACGACCCTGGCGGCGGTGATCGCTCTGGTGATCTCGGTGCCGTTCTCGATCGGCATCGCGCTCTTCATCTCCCACTACGCCCCGAAGCGCATCGCCGCACCGGTGGCGTACGTGATGGATCTGCTGGCCGCGGTGCCCAGCGTCGTCTACGGCCTGTGGGGCGGTGGGGTGCTCAACGGCTACATCGTGCCGATCCAGCAGTGGCTGCACGACTACCTCGGCTTCCTGCCGTTCTTCGCCGGGCCGCCGTCGGCGACCGGTCGCACGATGCTGACCGCCGGCGTGGTGCTGGCGATCATGATCATGCCGATCACCGCGGCGATCTGCCGCGAGGTGTTCTCCCAGACCCCCCGCCTGGACGAGGAGGCGGCTCTGGCGCTGGGTGCCACCCGCTGGGAGATGATCCGCTACTCGGTGTTCCCCTACGCGCGATCCGGGATGATCTCGGCGGTGATGCTGGGACTGGGCCGGGCACTCGGGGAGACGATGGCAGTCGCGATGGTGCTGTCGGCCGCGCCGGTGGTCACGCTCAACCTCATCTCCAGCCAGAACCCGGCGACGATCGCCTCCAACATCGCCTCCAACTACAAGGAGGCGAGTCCCGACAAGCAGGCGGTCCTGATCGCGACCGGCCTGGTGCTCTTCGCGTTCACGTTCGCCGTCAACTTCGCCGCGCGCTACATCGCCGGCCGCAGTGAGAGGCGGATGGCGCGATGACGACAACCCAGACGCGCAGCCACGAAGCCGCGTCCCTGACCAATCCGAAGCTACCGGCCGCGGCGCCCGTCCTGGTGGCAATCGTGGCAGCAGCCGTCGGCGCCCTGATCTGGCTGCTCGGCTCCAGCGCCGGACTGGGTGCCTTCCTCGCTGTCGTGGTGTTCCTGGTCGCCCTGCCCTTGTGGTCCAGGGCGGTCGAGGGCGCGCGCGCAGCCGCGGACCGGCTTGCCACCTCCTTGGTGTGGGGCGCCTTCCTGGTCGCCCTGGTCCCCCTGGTGTGGTTGCTGGCGGTGGTGCTGAAGAACGGCTTGCCAGTCCTCAGCGCCGACTTCCTGACGTTCTCGATGCGCAACGTGATCGGCGACGACCAGGGCGGCATCTACCACGCGCTGCTGGGCACCTTGCTGGTCACCGCGATGGCGACCTTGATCTCTGTCCCGGTCGGCATCTTCGCCGCCATCTACCTGGTGGAGTACGGCAAGAAGAACCGGATGGCCCAGGTGATCACCTTCCTGGTGGATGTGATGACCGGGATCCCCTCCATCGTGGCCGGACTCTTCGCCCTGTCCTTGTTCGTGCTCATCTTCGGACCGGCCATCAGGTTCGGCTTCGGCGGGTCGGTGGCGCTGTCGCTGCTGATGATCCCGACGGTGGTGCGCTCGACCGAGGAGATGCTGCGGCTGGTCCCCGACGACCTGCGCGAGGCGGCGTACGCCCTGGGAGTGCCCAAGTGGCGCACCATCTCCAAGGTGGTGCTGCCGACTGCGCTGGGCGGCATCGTGACCGGTGTCGTGCTGGCCATCTCCCGGGTGATCGGCGAGACCGCCCCGCTGCTGGTGGTCGCCGGCTTCACCGATTCCGCCAACGTCAACCTGTTCGACGGTCGGATGATGACGCTGCCGGTCTTCATCTTCACCCAGTACGCCAATTCCACCCCGAAGGGGCTGAGTTACGCCTGGGGAGGCGCGCTCGTGCTTATCCTCATCGTGATGATCTTGAACCTGATCGCCCGCATCATCGGAAAGGTCTTCGCTCCCAAGAAGGGCTGACGCCCCGACTGAGCTGCGCCGACCGGCAACCCGAGACGAAAGTTAGAGAACACAAATGGCCAAGAGCATCGACATATCCGACCTCGACATCTACTACGGCAGCTTCAAGGCCGTCGAGGATGTCAACATGACCATCCGGGCCGGCATGGTGACCGCCTTCATCGGCCCCTCGGGATGCGGCAAGTCGACCTTCCTACGGTCCCTGAACCGGATGCACGAGGTGATCCCAGGCGCTCGCGTCGAGGGCAAGGTGATGGTCGGCGGGCAGTCGTTGTACGGCGGCGACGTGGACCCGGTCGCCGTACGGCGCGCGATCGGGATGGTCTTCCAGCGTCCCAACCCGTTCCCGACGATGTCGATCTATGAGAACGTGCTCGCTGGCAACCGGCTGAACGCCAAGCGGATCAGCAAGTCCGACGCCGACGAGATCGTCGAGAAGTCGTTGCGCCGCTCGAACCTGTGGGAAGAGGTCAAGGACCGCCTCAACAAGCCCGGGATGGGGCTTTCGGGCGGGCAGCAGCAGCGGCTGTGCATCGCCCGGGCGGTCGCGGTGGAGCCCCAGGTGCTGTTGATGGACGAGCCGTGCTCGGCGCTGGACCCGATCTCGACCTCGGCGATCGAGGACCTGATCCACGAGTTGAAGACCGACTACACGATCGTGATCGTCACCCACAACATGCAGCAGGCGGCCCGGGTCTCCGACGACACCGGATTCTTCAACCTCAAGGCCACCGGTGAGCCCGGCCGGCTGGTGGAGTTCAACTCAACCAAGCAGATGTTCGCCAACCCCGACAACGAGGCCACCGAAGCCTACATCTCGGGTCGCTTCGGCTGATTGGTCGCGGGGGCGGCACCGATCAGACCGGCATGATCACGTGCAGCACCAGGTAGCAGCCGGCGGCGACGAGACCGGCCATCGGGAAGGTCAGGACCCAGGCGGCCAGGATCGACTTGGCCACCCCCCAGCGGACTGCGGAGAAGCGCTTGGTCGCCCCGGCTCCCATGATCGAGGAAGTGATGACGTGGGTCGTTGAGATGGGCGCGTGGAAGACGAAGGCCGTGGTGTAGAGCACGCTGGCCCCTACGGCCTCCGCTGAGAAGCCGCGGGCCGGGTCGAGATGGATGATCTTGCGCCCCAGGGTGCGCATGATCCGCCACCCCCCGGAGTACGTGCCAGCCGAGATCGCGGTCGCTGCGGCCAGCACGATCCATAACGGCAGGTCGGCGTCCTGGGAGTAGTAGCCGCCGGTGGTGACGGCGAGGAAGATCACGCCCATCGTCTTCTGTGCGTCCTGCAGGCCGTGGCCCAGAGCCAAGGCCGCGGCCGAGAGAGTCTGTGTCATCCGGAACCCGCGCATCACCCGGTGCTGGTTGCGATGACGAAAACCCCACATGATCGCCAGCATCACCAAGAACGCGGCCGCGAAGCCGACGAGCGGGGAGACCACCATCGGGATCACCACCTTCTCCATGATCGTGTCCCACTGGATTCGGGCACCGGCCACCAGGGCCGCTCCGACCAGTCCGCCGATGAGCGCGTGCGAGGACGACGACGGCAGGCCGTAGTACCAGGTCACGAGGTTCCAGGTGATCGCTCCGAGCAGGCCGGCGAGCACGATCACCAGCCCGTGATTTCCGGCCCCGGGCGTGATCACGCCCTGCACCGTCTTGGCGACCTCCTGGCCGAGCAACGCGCCGATGAAGTTCATCACCGCGGCCATCGCCAGCGCGACCCGTGGAGTCAGGGCACGCGTCGAGACCGAGGTGGCGATAGCGTTGGCGGCGTCGTGGAAGCCGTTGGTGTAGTCGAAGACGAGCGCAACGAGAACGACCGCGATAACGATCGCGAGGGTCAGGTCCACCGGTCAGGACTCCTTGACCGCGATCTGCTCCATGATGTTGGCGACCCGCTCGAACGCGTCGATGGCACCTTCGAGCGAGGTCACGATGTCCTTGAGCTTGAGCACCTCCATCGCCTTGTACTCGCCGCTGAAGAGGTTGGCCAAGGTACGCCGGTAGCTCTTGTCGCCGAGATTCTCCAGCCGGTTGATCTCGATCCAGTAGTCCTCGAGATCGGCCATCGTCTGCAACCTGGGCATCGCCTCGCAGGTGAGGTCAGCACACCGCTGGATGACCTCGACCTGGTCTGATAGTTCGCTGGGCATGTACTTGACCTTGTAGAGCAGGATCAGATCGACGACCTCGTCCATCATGTCCATGATGTCGTCCAGGCCGGAGGCGAGGGAGTAGATGTCCTCGCGGTCGAACGGCGTGACGAAGGTGGTGTTGACCCGTTTCACGATCGCGTGCATGGTCTCGTCGGCCGCATGCTCGGCCTCGCGCATCCTGCGGGCCACATCCTCGTGGTCGCTGCCGTCGCTGAGCATCTCGGCCAGTAGGGCGGCACCGGTCACCAGGTGCGCGGACGACTCGGCGAAGAATTCGTAGAACGAGCCGTCGACAGGACGGAACCTGAACTTCACAGAAATTCTCCAGACCTGGGCAGCACGAATCGCGGTTAATGGTTGCCCAGGGCAGCACGTCCTGGCAAGTAGCGGCCAGGAGGCTAGCTCCGGCGGCGCTTCTGGGTCTCGATCAGCGTCTCGTGCAGATGCCGCGAGCCCGGGTGCTTGGTCCACGATCCGTCGCTGCCCAGCACCCAGGCCATCGTGTCCTCGTCGAAGGCCAGGTCCAGCAGGCGCCCGACCTCGTCCTGGCTGCGCTCGTCGGGCAGCTTGACCAGCACCTCGACCCGGCGGTCCAGGTTGCGGTGCATCATGTCGGCCGAGCCGATGAACGTCTCCTCATCACCGCCGTTGACGAACCGGTAGATCCGGCTGTGCTCGAGGAATCGCCCGAGGATGGAGCGCACCTCGACGGTCTCTGACAGACCCGGCACCCCTGGCCGCAGTCCGCAGATGGCCCGGATCAGCAGCTGGATGGGTACGCCGGCCTGGGAGGCGAGGTAGAGCGCATCGATGACCCCTTCGTCAACGATCGAGTTGGCCTTGAAGCGGATCCCCGCCGGTCGGCCGGCCCGGTGGTGCTGGATCTCGCGGTGGATGCGCTTCACCAGCCCATCGCGGACCGAGTCCGGGGCGACCAGCAACGCGTCGTACGAGATGTTCAGCGAGAGCCCGGACAGGTTGTTGAACAGGTGCGCGACATCCTGGCCGACGGCCTCGTCGGCGGTGAGCAACCCGAAGTCCTCGTAGAGCCGCGCGGTCTTGGGGTTGTAGTTGCCGGTGCCGATATGGGTGTAGCGGCGGATCCCGCCGCCGCTGCCGGCCTCGTCGCGGACCACCATCGCCAGCTTGCAGTGCGTCTTCAGCCCGACCAGTCCGTA
This sequence comes from Propionibacteriales bacterium, assembly GCA_038200025.1. GTDB lineage: Bacteria > Actinomycetota > Actinomycetes > Propionibacteriales > Nocardioidaceae > Nocardioides. Next base: position 9,455 of record JBBPYJ010000221.1, read on the forward strand.
GACCACGTGGCAGCCCGCATGCTCGAGTTTGCGGGCCCACCGGATGTTGGCCTCCTCATCGAAGCGAGCCTTGATCTCCACCACGACCAGCACCTGCTTGCCCGCCTCGGCGGCATCGACCAGGGCGTCGATGATCGGGCTGTCGCCCGACGTGCGGTAGAGCGTCTGCTTGATCGCCAGTACGTGCGGATCTGCGGCGGCCTGCTCGATGAATCGCTGCACCGAGGTGGCGAAGGAGTCGTAGGGGTGGTGCAGCAGCACGTCGTGGCGGCGTACAGCCTCGAAGATGTCCACCGGCGAGGCGGACTCGACCTCGGCGAGCTGGGAGTGGGTGCTGGGCACAAACGCGGGGTATTGCAGGTCCTCGCGGCCCAGGTCGGCAATCCCGTGCAGGCCGGTCAGATCCAGCGGACCGGGCAGTCTGAAGACCTCCTGCTCGGTGACCCCGAGCTCGGAGACCAGCAGTTTCAGGACCCGGGGATCGATCGACTCCTCGACCTCCAACCGCACCGGCGGACCGAAGCGACGGCGCAGTAGCCCCTGCTCCAGAGCCTTGAGTAGGTTCTCGGCGTCGTCCTCCTCGACCTCGAGATCCTCGTTGCGGGTCACCCGGAAGGTGTGCGACTGCAAGACGTCCATGCCGGGGAAGAGCCGCTTGAGGTGCTCGCCGATGACGTCCTCGAGCGGCACGAACCGCTGGTTGCCCAGGGGCACGAACCGGGCGAAGGTCTGCGGCACCTTGACCCGCGCGAAGTGCTCGGTCTTGGTCTTGGGGTTGCGCACGATCACGGCCAGGTTGAGCGACAGCCCGGAGATGTAGGGGAAGGGGTGGGCCGGATCGACCGCGAGCGGGGTGAGCACGGGGAAGACCCGCTCCTTGAACACCCGCTTGGCCAACTTCTGCTCTTCGCGGTCCAGGTCAGCCCAGCGCACCAGCCGGATGTCCTGCGCGGCCAGGGCCGGGGTGAGGTCGTCGCGGAACACGTTGGCTTGGCGCTCCATCAGGTCCCGGGTGGTAGCCCAGATGCGTTCGAGGATCTCGCGGGGCATCAGCCCGGAGGCGGCCCGTACGGCCACCCCGGCGGCGATCCGACGCTTCAACCCGGCCACCCGCACCATGAAGAACTCGTCGAGGTTGCTGGCGAAGATCCCCATGAACCGGACCCGCTCCAGCAGCGGCAAGGTGTCGTCCTCGGCCAGCTCGAGCACCCGTTGGTTCAGCTGCAGCCAGGAGAGCTCGCGATCCAGGAACCGGTCCTCGAACGTCTCGACCGCGGCGAGCGCCTCATGGTCGGGCTCGTAGGGCGGCTCGACGTCGAAGGTGTCGGTCGGATGGGCGTACGGCGCGTCGCTCTCGGGACCGTCGTCCGGCGACGGGGTCGCGCGGCTCTGCAGGTCGATTTGGTCGAGTTGGTCGAGACTCTGGGGCATGGGGCCAGTGTCGCACCCCTCAATAGACCAGTGCCTGGGCTCCGTCGGCCAGCGTCTCCTCGACGAAGGCGGCGGCACCGGCGATCCGTACCCCGGTGATGACCTGGTCCGCCTCGATGCCGCGGCGTACCGCGCACTGGGTGCACAACGTCACGGTTCCGGCGCCGATGACCGCTGCCAGCAGGTCCGCGAGCGGCGCCGCATGCGGCAGCGAGAACGCCTCGGCCCGGCCGGGGACCGCGAACCAGGCCGCCTCCCCGGTGAGCCAGAGCGAAACCGGAGCGCCGGATGCCACCGCGGTCGAGGCCACCGTGAAGGCCTGGTTGCAGCGTTCGGGATCGTCCTCGCCGCAGGTGACCTTGACGACCAGGGAGCGAGGCATGAGCCAAGACTAGAGTGTGCCCATGGTGTTCGAGCTGCCCGACAACCTGCATCCCGACTGCGCGCCGGTCGCGTGGATGCTGGGCACCTGGCAGGGCAACGGACGCGGGGACTACCCGACCATCGACGCCTTCGAATACGGCCAGGAGCTGATCTTCACCCACGACGGGCGGCCGTTCTTCCACTACCTCGCGCGGGCCTGGATCGTGGATTCCGACGGCACCAAGGTGCGCGAGGGCGCCATCGAGACCGGCTTCCTGCGGTGTCGCCCCGAGGCCAAGATGGAGTTGGTACTGGCGCACAACACCGGCTTCGCTGAGATCTGGTACGGCGAGGCGTCCGGCGGCAAGCTCGAGCTCGCCACCGACGCGATCGCCCGGACCGAGTCGGCCAAGGAAGTCGCCGCCGGCACCCGCCTCTACGGCAACGTCGATGGCGATCTGCTCTACGCCTACGACATGGCCGCCGTCGGACAGCCCCTGCAGCCGCACCTGTGGGCTCGTCTGAAGCGGGCCTGAGATGCCCGGCGACTTTCGGACCCGGTTGCGCGACCGCGGGTATCGGCTGACCCCCCAGCGCGAGCTGATCCTGAACGCCGTCGATGCCTTGGGTCACGCAACCCCCGACGAGGTGCTGGCCGAGGTGCGCGAGCATGCGTCCGCGATCAACGTCTCCACGGTCTACCGCACGCTGGAAGTTCTCGAGGAGCTCGGGGTGGTGCGCCACGCCCACCTCAGCGACCGGGCGCCGACCTATCACACGGTGGCCGATCACGAGCACTTCCATGTGGTCTGTCGGAATTGTCGCCGGGTGGTGTCGGTTGACCCTGCGATGCTGGACGATCTCGCCGCCCGGCTCCGAGCTGAGTTCGGGTTCGTGGTCGATGTCGGTCACCTGACGGTGTTCGGCGCCTGTGAGGAGTGTCCTGTTGGAGGGTCGGATGAGTAGTCCACTATTGAAGCTGCCCGGAGCCGTCGCGGGCGAAGGTCTGGATGCGGGCGTGGCCGCGCACTACGGCTCGCTGTACGGCGAGCAGTTGGTGCTGGAGGGCGGCGCCGGCTTCGCCGATCTGTCGCACCGGGACGTAATCGGGGTCAGTGGGCCGGACCGGCTGACCTGGTTGCACTCCTTGACCACCCAGCATCTGTCCGCGCTGCCGCCGGGGGAGTGGACCGGGGTGCTGATCCTGAGCCCCCAGGGGCACGTCGAGCACGCCTTCTACGGCTACGACGACGGGGAGGCCTTCGTCGCCCACACCGAACCCGGGCAGGCCACCGCGCTGGTGGAATTCCTGAATCGGATGCGGTTCATGATGCGAGTGGAGGTCGCCGAGGTGAGTGACGAACTGGCGGTCACCTGGCGTCCGCGCCCCGATGCCGACACGGCGTACGCCGCCTATGAGTTCGTGCCGCGTGACCAGTTGGCCGCCTACGCCGAGGCCGCCGGTCCCGCCTGCGGTCTGTGGGCCTTCGAGGCCCTGCGGATCGCCCGCGGTGAGCCCCGGCTGGGGCTGGACACCGACCACCGCACCATCCCCAACGAAGCGGGCTGGATCGGACCGGCGGTGCATCTGGACAAGGGCTGCTACCGCGGCCAAGAGACGGTTGCGCGCGTGCACACCCTCGGTCGGCCCCCGCGACGGCTGACGTTGCTGCACCTGGACGGTTCGGTGAACCGGCTGCCGGTGGTCGGTTCGCCGGTCACCTCGGGAGAGAAGGTGGTCGGCTTCGTGGGGACCTCCGCGCGACACCACGAGCTCGGCCCCATCGCGCTGGCGATGATCAAACGCAACGTGCCGATCGGCGAACAGCTCGAGACCGACGGGCTGCCTGCGGCCCAGGAGATGCTGGTGGACCCCGAGGTTGGCCTGCACGTGCGCCCGAAGCTGCGCTGATGTGGCGTGTCGAGACCTAGACCCGCCGTCCGGATCCCGCGCGGTGATACATCACGTGGGTGTCAGCGGCCGCATGGGTGAACCCCACCCGGTCGTAGAGGCCCACGGCGGCGGCATTGTCGGACTCGACGTAGAGGTGCACCTCGTCGACGCCCCGATCGGCCAGGTGGCGCAGACCGGCCAGCGACAGCAGCCGACCCAGACCCCGGCCCTGACCCTGCGGAGCGATCCCGAGCACGTAGATCTCGCCGAGCACGGGGGAGTGCACCTTGGTCCAGTGGAATCCCAGCATGCCGCCCTCTGTGCCGTCCGCGGCGCGGTCATCCACGGCCACCAGCAGGTCGGCGGGCTCCCACCAGGGCTCCGCCATTCGCGAGGCCAGATCGGCGGCATCCATCGCACCCTGCTCGGGGTGCGCGGCGAAGGCGGCCGCGTTCACGCGCAGCAGCTCGTCATGATCGCCGTCGCGGTAGCCGCGGACTGTGACACCCGCCGGCACTTCGTACGCCGGCACCTGCAGCGAGGTCGCTCGCCGCATCACCCACAGGTCGCGGACCCGGTCGAAGCCGTACTGCGCGGCCAGGGCTACGGCGCCCGGGTGATCGCCGTGCGACCACGCGCTCAGCAGCCCGGGTTCGGGTTCGGTGTCGAGGACGTTGCGCAGCAACGCTGCGGCGTACCCCTGCCGACGGGACTCCGGACGCACCGCCAGGGTCAGTGCGTCGTCGAGGAGCACGGTGAAGCCCTGCTCGGTCGCGGCCACCTCGAGACGGTGGCTGTCGACCTCGAAGGAGCCGCCGGAGCCACCCGAGCCTTCTGATCCAGCAAAGTCGCGCAGAGCACGCCAGATGGCCTCGTCGAGTGGGTCGACGCCGTCGACCTCGTGACATTCCTGAGCGATCGTCCGGAGTCGGTCCAGCATCGTCAGGTGCCTATCCGGTTGCCGACGTCCACCGCGGCTGGGCGGCTCGCGGCGTCCGGGCCGCCGTCCGAGGCTTTCGCCGGGCGCTCCTTGGACGGGAGGACGAATCGATACCCGACGTTACGGACGGTGCCGATCAGGGTCTCGTTCTCGGGGCCGAGCTTGGCTCGCAGCCGGCGGACGTGGACGTCGACCGTGCGGGTGCCGCCGAAGTAGTCGTAGCCCCAGACCTCCGACAGCAGCTGCGCCCGATTGAAGACCCGCCCCGGGTGCTGGGCCAGGAACTTCAGCAGCTCGAACTCCTTGAAGGTCAGGTCGAGGGGACGCCCGCTGATCTTGGCGGTGTACGTCGCGTCGTCGACGGTGACCTCGCCGGTGCGGATCACGTGGGAATCGGGGTCCTGATCGGTGCGCTGGGCGACTATCCGTCCCCTGGCGAGCCGGATCCGGGCCTCGATCTCGGCCGGGCCGCAGGTGTGCAGGATGACGTCGTCCATGCCCCAGTCGTGGGTCACCACGGCCAGACCACCCTCGGTCACGATCAGCAGTACCGGGATGTCGCTTCCGGTCGTTCGAATCAGACGGCACAGGTCGCGGGCCTGCGCGAGATCGTGGCGTCCGTCGACGAGCAGCAGATCGCTGTCCGGAGCGTCGATGAGGGCGCTGCCCTCGGGGGGCAGGATCTTCACCGAGTGACTCAGGAGCCCCAGCCCCGGCAACACCTCGGCCGAGGCCTGGAGGGCCTTGGTGAGCAGCAGTAGCGAGTTCATCGTGCTCCTCGTGCGCGTCGGTTCGGACCGACGGGATCTGGGCGAGTAGGCAAGAATATCGGCCATGGCCCCTGGATCCACTTTCTCGCGGAACGATGAGACGTCCGTCATCACCATCCGGCTCTGGGCTGCGGCCAAGGCGGCGGCCGATGGTGTCGACTCCGTGGCGATCCCGGCCACGGTGCCGATGACCCTGTCGGAGTTGACCGAGCGGGTCCTGACCGATCGGCCCGAGCGCCTGGCCGCGGTGCTCTTCGGCTGCTCGGTCCTGGTCGGCGACCAGCCGGTTTCTCGCCTGGATCCGGCGACGGTCATGGTCGAGCCGGGTGGGACGGTGGAGTTCCTGCCCCCCTTCGCCGGCGGCTGACGACCCGTCTGATCCGCATTCGGCTCCCGCCCCCCAGCTACCCCTCCCGCCCCCTGACGTGCGCTCCCGCCGCCGTATGCGGGGGCGGAAGCACTGCTGCGGGGGCGGGAGCACTACACGCCGCCATTACGGACCGCTCAAGGCTTCGGCGAGAGGCTCCAGCGCACCGCCAGCTACCCGCACCCCAGGTGCTCCCGCCTCCTGAGGGGTGCTCCCGCCTCCGTATGCGGGGGCGGGAGCGGGAGTCAAGGGGCGGGAGCACGACCTGGCTGACCAGGTGGGCGAAGGTGGTCGTGGCCAGCCGCGGTTCTGCAACCCAGGAATCTTTGCGGGACCGGCGGCGTTGTGCCGACCGTGACGCAGGGAGGGTGGGTACTGGTGGTCGCGGTGGCAGTCGCCTTGGCCTTCGGGGGCTATCGGGCGTGGACCGACGGTAGGTTCCGCGGAACCCATGAGGTCCGAGCCGGATCTGCGACCGAGGCGAGTGAGACGACTCCCAGCGCCGAGCGTTCGGCGCCTAACGTGCTCGCCGACACGGCGTACGCCGATCAACTCGGCGAGCAAGCGACGTTGCTGCAGTTCTCCTCGGCGTTCTGTGCGCCGTGCCGAGCAACCCGACAGATCCTGGCCGGCGTTGCGGACGAGACCCCTGGTGTGACGCATCTGGAGGTCGACGCCGAACATCACCTCCAGCTCGTACGCCGCCTGGGCGTCGCGCGCACCCCCACCACGCTGGTCCTGGATGCGCAGGGACGCGAGACCGGGCGGGCGGCCGGCGCACCTCGACGCGAGCAGGTGCTGGCCGCTCTCGCCGCGGCGGAGACTGACCCCCGATGAGCCCGCGGTCTCACAAAGTGGACGTCTGTATCAAATGGCGAGACACCGGCTCGCCCTCCGTCGACCCGCTCCCTAGTGTTGCCCCTATGTCCTCGACCTGGTTGACCAAGCGCCGCGCAGTGGATCACTGCCGCACGCGCTCGTCGCTGTGTCGAATGTCCTGACTGCTCCACCTCAGCAGTCCGCCGCGGTCGAGTCCCCCTGACTCGTCCCGCCCACGGGTGGCTTCGGCCGCCGACGTGCCGGCCCCCGTCTTCGACAGGACACTCCATGAACACCCAGATCGATCCGCGCGGCCCGCAGTTCGCCGCCGCCCTGACCACCGGCGTACTCGCCCTCGTGCTGCTCGCCTCCCCCGGCCCGGTCGCCACGGCGTTGCTGGGCGCCCAGGGGCTGCTCTTCGCCTTCGGGGCTGCCTGGGGAGTCGCTGCCACGCCGCACGCCTGGATCTTCCGGCGCTTGGTCCGACCGCGTCTCGGCCCGCCGAACCACCTCGAAGACTCGGCACCACCGCGCTTCGCCCAGGCAGTGGGCTTCGTGTTCGCCACGATCGGTATCGCCGGGTTCATCTCCGGCGCAACGACGGTCGGTCTGATCGCCACCGGGCTGGCCCTAGCCGCGGCCCTTCTCAACGCGGCTTTCGGATTCTGCCTCGGCTGCGAGATCTACCTGCTGGCCCGCCGGGTCGGCCTGCCCGCCATCCCCGTCCGCTCGGCCACACCCACTCGCTGACACCCGTTGAACACCACTGCATCCACCGCCCCATCCAAGGAGATTTGATGACCCGCGACACCTCCCTCGTCACCGCCCAGTGGGTCGAGGACAATCTCGACACCGACGGCATCGTCCTGATCGAGGTCGACGAAGACACCACCGCCTACGACAAGGGCCACATCGCCGGCGCGATCAAGCTCGACTGGACCACCGACCTGCAGGACCAGGTGCGCCGCGATTTGGTGTACAAGGGCCAGTTCGAGGCGCTGCTGTCCTCGCGCGGGGTCGCGAACGACGTCACCGTGGTGCTCTACGGCGGGAACTACAACTGGTTTGCTGCTTTC
>JBBPYJ010000222.1:0-4746 GCA_038200025.1 Propionibacteriales bacterium
AGAAGCCGACCGGCGCGGACTTGCCGATGGCGTAGGCGACCTGCACCTCACACCGGCGAGCCAACCCCGCGGCGACGACGGTCTTGGCCACCCAGCGCATCGCGTACGCCGCGGAACGGTCGACCTTGGACGGGTCCTTGCCCGAGAAGGCGCCACCACCGTGGCGGGCCATCCCGCCGTAGGTGTCGACGATGATCTTGCGACCGGTCAACCCGGCGTCGCCCATCGGCCCGCCGACGACGAACCTCCCGGTCGGGTTGACCAGCAACCGGTATCCCTCGGAGGCGATGTCGAAACTCGACAGCACGTGGTCGATGACGTGCTTCTTGATGTCCGGCTCGAGGGTCGAGGCCAGGTCGATCTCCTCGGCGTGCTGGGTGGACAGCACCACGGTGTCCACGCGGACCGGACGGTTGTCGGCGTCGTACTCGATGGTGACCTGGGTCTTGCCGTCGGGGCGCAGGTAGGGCAGCGTGCCGTCCTTGCGCACCGCCGAGAGCCGCTCGGCCAGGCGCTGGGCGATCACGATCGGCAGCGGCATCAGCACGTCGGTGTCGTCGCAGGCGTAGCCGAACATCAGGCCCTGGTCGCCGGCACCCTGCTTGTCCATCGCGTCCACCGACCCGGTCCGGCTCTCATGGCCGGTGTCCACGCCCTGGGCGATGTCACCGGACTGGCCGCCGATGGCCAACATCACTCCGCAGGAGTGACCGTCGAAGCCCTTGACCGAGGAGTCGTAGCCGATCTCGAGGATCCGCTCGCGCACCTTGCTCTTGATGTCGACGTAGCCGGTGGTCGTCACCTCGCCGGCGACGACGACCAGGCCGGTGGTCAGCAGGGTTTCCACGGCAACGCGGCTGTGCGGGTCCTGCTCGAGCATCGCGTCGAGCACCGCGTCACTGATCTGGTCGGCGATCTTGTCGGGGTGACCTTCGGTCACCGACTCGGAGGTGAAAAGGCGTCCGCCCACGATGAGCTCCTGGTGCTTAGGGGAATAGCTGCGTCGGTCACGCTACCGGCTGACCAGCATGCAAGATCGGTGTCTCAATGCGCGAATTGACGGGCCACCTGCGTCCAAACCACTTGGGCCAGCGCCTGCTTGGATCCCAGGGGTACGTCGACGGGCTCGTCGTGGACGCTCAGAATCACCGCCTGGTTGTCTGCGGCGCCGAAGACCGACCCACCACTGACGTCGTTGACGACCAACAGGTCGCAACCCTTGCGGGTCAGTTTCGCGCGCGCCAGACCCAAGACAGTGCCGGACTCGTCGCCGGTCTCGGCGGCGAATCCCACCACCACTTGGTCCGGGCGACGACGGTCGTGGGACAGCTCGGCGAGGATGTCGGGGTTCTGCACCAGCTCGATCGTGGCGGGTGCCCCGTCGGTGGACTTCTTGATCTTCGAGTCGCTGACCGACACCGGCCGGAAGTCGGCCGGCGCCGCGGCCATCACCACCGCATCGGCATCGCGGGCCGCAGCGAGCACGGCCTCGCGGAGCTGCTCGGTGGTCTCCACCACCACGACGGTGACGCCCGCCGGGTCCAGCAGACTCACGTTCGCTGCTACCAGCGTGACCTGGGCGCCGCGGGCGGCGGCGACCTCGGCCAGGGCATAGCCCTGGCGCCCCGACGAGCGGTTGCCCAAGAAGCGCACCGGGTCCAGCGGCTCGCGGGTGCCGCCGGCCGACACCACGACCCGACGGCCCGCAAGGTCTTGGTCGGTGGTCGAGCAGCTCGAGCGCAGCGAGGGCGTGTCGAGACCCAATTGCGCCAGACAGGCCGCGAAGATGTCGGCGGGTTCGGGCAGCCGGCCCTTGCCGGAGTCCGAGCCGGTCAACCGACCCTGGGAGGGCTCCAGCACGGTCACGCCCCGCTCCCGCAAGGTCGCGACGTTCGCCTGCGTCGCCGGGTGCTCCCACATCTCGGTGTGCATGGCCGGCGCCAGCAGCACCGGGCAGCGCGCGGTGAGCAGGGTGCTGGTCAGCAGGTCGTCGGCGAGCCCGTGGGCGGCGCGGGCGATCAGGTCGGCGGTAGCCGGGGCCACCACCACCAGATCGGCCGCTTGGCCGATCCGTACATGCGGCACGCGGTGGACGTCGGTCCACACGTCACTGGCGACCGGCTTGCCGGACAGCGCCGCCCAGGTCGGGGCGCCGACGAACTTCAGCGCCGCCGCGGTCGGTGTGACCGTGACGTCGTGCCCGGACTCGGTGAACAGCCGGAGCAGCTCGCACGCCTTGTACGCCGCGATGCCGCCGGAGACCCCCAGGACGACGCGGTTGGTCACTCGCCAGGAGCGAAGGAGTCGTCAGTCGCGGCCTGGGTGCGGGCCTCTTCCTCGGCGGCCATCTCGGCCGGGTCCACGTCGGTGCAGGTCAGAATGTCTTCGTTGATCTCGCGCAGCGAGATCGACAGCGGCTTCTCCTGGACGTGGGTGTCGACGAGCGGTCCGACGTACTCCAGCAGGCCCTCGCCGAGCTGGGAGTAGTAGGCGTTGATCTGCCGGGCGCGCATGGCGCTGTAGAGCACCAGCTTGTACTTGCTGTCGGTCTTGGTGAGCAGGTCGTCGATCGAGGGGTTCGTGACGCCCTCGGCGGCGATGTTGGGGGCAGACACAGGCGGAGCCTCGCAGAAGATAGTCAGCAGGTGGGTGAACTTGCCAAGGCTACCAACTCGTTGGCTGCGGCGTGAACTTCGGAGTTGATGATCGTGACGTCGAACTCGCTCTCGGCGGCCAACTCGACGAGCGCGGTATCGAGCCGACGCTGCCGCTCGGCGTCGTCCTCGGTGCCACGACCGACCAGACGGCGCACCAGCTCGTCCCACGACGGCGGCTTCAAGAAGACGAACAGCGCCCCCGGCATCGAGGCCCGCACCTGGCGCGCTCCCTGCAGATCGATCTCGAGCAACGCGGGGCGACCGGTCGCCAGAGTCTCCTCGACCGGCTCGCGTGGGGTGCCGTAGCGAGCCGCACCGTGGACCACCGCCCACTCCAGGAGGGCATCGGTGCGGATCATCTCGTCGAAGTCGGCCTCGGAGACGAACTGGTAGTGCACGCCGTCTATCTCACCGGGGCGCGCAGCCCTGGTCGTGGCCGACACCGAGATCCAGATCTCTGGGTGGTCGTCGCGGATCGTCGAGGCCACGGTGCCCTTGCCGACCGCCGTCGGACCGGCCAGCACCACCAGCCGCGACGGTCCCCCAGAACTATTCACCAGCGTCGGTACGCGCCTCGAACTCGCGCTTCAACGCCGCCACCTGCTTGGTGCCCAGCCCGCGCACGCGGCGGCTCTCGGCGATGCTGAGCCTTTCCATCAGCTGCCGCGCCCGCACCTTGCCCACGCCCGGCATCGACTGCAGCAGATCGACGACCCGCATCTTGCCGATCACCTCGTTGTCCTGGCCCTGCGCCAGCACCTCGGTGATCGAGGCGCCCGAGTTCTTCAACCGGTTCTTCACCTCGGCCCGTTCCCGGCGCGAGGCGGCTGCCTTGTCGAGCGCGGCCATCCGCTGCTCCGGGGTGAGTTGAGGAAGTGCCACGTGGATCCTTTGGGAGAGATCGTGAGGTGGAGCGGTGCCGGCTCTGGGTCAATCTAGTCAGAACCTGCGGGCACCACAATCCAATCGCTATCCGCGCAAGGATGACAACTCGTCATTGCCTCGACGAGCCGCATCGGCCAGGCGGTCCCGATCGGGGCCGTGGCGCAGGAGGTCGCGACTGCTGCTGGGAAGCACGGCCGCGGCGGCGGCACCGAAGATCCGCCGCAGGTCGTCCACCGTGCCGCCCTGGGCGCCGTACCCCGGAGAGAGCAGCGGCCCGTTGATGGCCAGGTCGAAGTCGCCAACGTCACCCAAGGTGGCCCCGACGACCGCCCCGAAGGGCCCGAGCGGACTGGCATCGGCGTTGAGTGCGCGCAGCTGGTCGAGCATCTCCCCCGCGACCGGGCGGCCGTCGGCCGTGGTGGCCCGCTGGACCTGTGCGCCCTCGGTGTTGGAGGTCAGCGCCAGCACGAAGACGCCAGCATCGTGACGCCGGGCCGCGGTGAACATCGGCTCCAGGGAGCCGAACCCGAGGTAGGGGCTGGCGGTGATCGCATCGCAGGCCAACGGCGAGGTGGGATCCAGGTAGGCCTGCGCGTAGGCCTGGGTGGTGCTGCCGATGTCACCGCGCTTGACGTCGAGCAGGACCAGTGCGCCGGCCTCTCGCGCCGTGGCCACCACGCGCTCGAGGACCGCGATCCCACGACTGCCGAAGCGTTCGTAGAACGCGCTCTGCGGCTTGATCACCGATACGTGCGGAGCCAGCGCCTCGGCAGCAGTCAGCGCGAAGCTCTCCAGCCCCCCGACGTCGTCGCCCAGGCCCCAGTCGTGCAGCAGACCGGCGTGCGGGTCGATGCCGGCACACAACGGGCCACGGGCTTCCACGGCGGCGTAGAGGCGGGCCCCGAATGAGGTGCCAGCAGGGGTGCCAGCCGAGCTCATCGCAGTCCTCCCACGATCCGGCGCGGCCACAGCGGCCCGCCGTAGACGAAGCCGGTGTAGGCCTGCACCAGGGTGGCACCGGCATCGAGCCGAGCGCGCGCGTCGGCCGCGGTAGAGATGCCGCCGGCCGCGATCAGTGTCAGGTCGTCCCCGACCCGCTCGCGCAGGAGCTCCAGCACCGCTAGGGATCGGGCCGCCAGCGGTCGCCCCGACAGGCCGCCGGCTCCCAGCTCGGCCACCGCGCCCGCATCGCAGACCAGCCCCG
>JBBPYJ010000223.1:0-11695 GCA_038200025.1 Propionibacteriales bacterium
CGTTGTTCATCCTGGCTCGCTACCGCAGTGAGCTCCACCACACCGACGACCGAGAAGAGGCGGTTGGGATCGCCGTCGGCACCTCTGGCTCGGCGGTCGTCTTCGCCGGACTCACCGTGCTGATCGCGCTCTCGGCCCTCGCCGTGGTGCGGATCCCGTTCCTGACGGTGATGGGCCTGGCCGCCGCGGCCACCGTCTTCCTGGCGGTCCTGGTCGCGCTGACCCTGTTGCCGGCGATTCTGGGAATGTTGAAGTCGAAGGCCTTCGGCGGTCAGGTTCGCAAGTACAAGCCGGCCCGCGAGGACGACGGCCAGATCCTCAACAACGGCGTCCGCTGGGCCCGGATCGTGGGCCGCAAGCCGGTCGTCGCCGCCCTGCTGGTCGTCGTGATCCTGGGTGGCCTGGCGATCCCGCTCAAGGACCTGTTCCTGGCCTTCCCCACTGACAGCACCGCCTCACCCGACACCATCCAACGCCAGGCCAGCGACCTGCTGACCGAAGGGTTCGGTCCCGGTCGTGAAGCACCTTTCCAGCTGGTCGTGGACGGTCGCGATGTGCCCGAAACCGAACGCGCGGACGCCTTCGGCCAGGTCGCACAGTGGGCCGAGGAGCAGGACGGCGTCCTCGGCGTACTCGACATCGCCGCGCTCAGCGGACCCCCCGACGCCGCCGAGGCGCCGCCAGCCAGTGGCACGCAACTCCTGCTGCTGCCCTCGTCGGGGCCCGACGAGCCGGAGACCCAGCAGTTGCTCACCGCCCTGCGCGACGGCGAGCCCTCGATCGAGGAGGCCAGTGGCACCGATATCGGCATCACCGGGCTGACCGCGATCACGACCGACGTCTCCGACCGACTCAACGGGGCCTTGCCGGTCTACCTCGCCGTGGTGGTCGGTCTGGCCTTCATCCTGCTGATGATCGTCTTCCGCTCGCTGCTGGTACCACTGACCGCGACCTTCGGCTTCCTGCTGTCGGTGTTGGCGACCCTCGGTGTCACGGTCGCGGTGTTCCAGGAAGGCGCCTTCGGCCTGATGGAGGGGCAACCGATCGTCAGCTTCATGCCGATCATCCTCATCGGTGTGGTCTTTGGTCTCGCCATGGACTACCAGGTCTTCCTCGTGACCCGGATGCGCGAGGCGCACGTGCACGGCACCACGCCCCGACTCTCGGTGGACGGCTTCCGCAGTTCGGCGCGAGTCGCCGCCGCCGCGGCGGTGATCATGACCGCGGTGTTCTCCGGCTTCGTGGTTGAGGACGACCCAATCATCAAGTCGATCGGGTTCGCGCTCGCCGTCGCGGTCATCTTCGATGCCTTCGTTATCCGGACGACGCTGATCCCGGCCCTGATGTACCTCTTGGGCGAGCGCGCCTGGTACCTCCCGGCCTGGCTGGACAGGATCCTGCCCAACGTCGACGTCGAGGGCGAACAACTGAAGCGCCCGCACCTCGCCGAGGGCAAGCACTGGGCCAAGGTGCCGGTCGGCTGACCCCGATGAATCGCAGGAGGTCGTAGAAGTGCTGAACAAAGTCCGCCGACCTCGGGCCGCTCAGGCGGCAACTGACCTTCTGCGTGGACCTTTGTTCAGCACTTCTGCAGTTGCCACCGCCGCCACCAGCACACGCTCGACCCCCTCGGGGTCGGTCATCACGTCCTCCCAGGCGAATCGCAGGACCATCCACCCGTTCACCGTCAACCAGTTGTAACGCCTGGCGTCCCGTCGCAGGGCCGCCCGGCCGCCGTGCCACCGGAACGAGTCGGCCTCAAGCACGATTCGCAGGTCGACGTCGACCAGATCGGGACGCACCCGGGTGCCGCCCTCCCGAATCACCACCTGCGGCGTGACGTGCAACCCGGGCACCCTCCAGGTGATCACCCGCAGCACCGATTCGAACGGGTTAGCAGCGAGCCCGGTCGCCCTGGCCGCTACCAGCCGTACCTGTGGCGCACCGGGGCCAGCAGCGGCATCGGCGATTCGCTCGAGCGCACTGCTGGGCATACCTGCCCGCAGCGCTGAGTCGGCGACCGAGACGGCTTCATCGAGCGGCAGGTGGCGCAGGCAGTCCAGTAACGTCGCGTCGACGTTGGTGGCTCGACCGTCCGGACCGACCGAAACTGAGCGGACCGGGTGAATCTGGAAACTGCGCCGCAGCACGGGTGGCACCCTGCGCCAGCGGGGCACGACAATATGCGCCTGAACCGGCACCTTCTTGACCGCCCAGCCGTAGTGGACCGCGGCGCTCGTGCGGCCCAGCACCCCGCCGACGGCACCCAGCGCCCGGACCGTCATGTCGGTCGTTGGCAGGCAATAGCGACCGCGTGCGACGCGACGCAGGTCACCGACCGCCAGGGCCGCGTCGAACTCTGCACGACTGGTCAGCCGCACGATGGTCCCCCGGCCGGCCACACCACCGAGTCGCTCAACCTCCTCGACCACTGACATTGCACGAGCATCGCGCAGGTTGGACGTCCGTGCTGGCCGCTATCCACAGCGTGAGCACAATGCCGCGCTATCCACAAGGATCGGCGGGGAAGTCGCTGATCGGATGACCAGGTACGCACCGGCTGGATGCCTTTGACCTGATACGCCGCCGGTCAGGGGCGATGTCGATTGGTCGAGATGGCAGGCTCATACGAACTACCATGCAGCCGGCCGCGTCGTGCCCAAGTCGCTTCGCGGCATGGGTCTGAGTGCTGGAAGGGACATCGACGTGGTTTTCACCGACGGACGGATCGAGATCGAGGTGGCTCCGGCGGAAGTGTTGGTGGAGAGCGACGCCGGGTCCCGCAGTGGTCGAGTGGCACCCGCAGCACGAGCCTTGCCGCAATGTGCTTGCGAACGAGGTGAGTTGCCTTCCCATCCACGTGTTGCTCGAGTACTACACCGTATCGACCCGGCTACCGGCCCCAAATCGGATCTCTGCCCCTGATGCGGCCTCCGTGCTTGGCCTCCTGGACCGGGAACTGATCTCCCTCCCGGCTCACGAGCAGTTCGATTTCGTCGGTGTACTGGCGGAGCGGGGACTTCGCGCGAGAGCGACGTACGACGCTCGCCGGGTGCCGCACTCTTTCGTCTGATCTGCCCATGGATGGCCTTGGACCCAGGCGAGGTCGCGCCGAAGGATCACGGGCATCACCCCCGAGCACGTGCGGTCGTCCCTGTGGCCGCAGGAGCCGAAGGTCGTAGTGCTGGACATCCATCGATGAGGACGCCGTAGAACGCATCCGTTATCAAATGAGCACCATGATTAGTCGCGATCTCCGGGACACCTACGACCAGTAACCCCGGATTCGATGTGGGGTCGGGGCAGCTAGCGGGCGAGGAAGGTCAGCAGGTCCTGGCGGGTGAGTACGCCGGCGGGTTTGCCGTCCTCCTGGACCAGTACCGCGTCGGCGGACTCCAAGACGGTGACTGCCGAGGAGGCCGACTCGGTCGAGCCGATCACCGGCAGCGGCGGCGACATGTGGTCCTCGACCTTGTCGGTGAGCTTGGCGGCGCCGGTGAACAGGGCGTCGAGCAGCCCGCGCTCGGACACCGACCCGGCGACCTCGGCCGCGACGATGGGCGGCTCGGCCCGGACGACCGGCATCTGCGACACCGAGTACTCGGAGAAGATGTGCACCGCTTCGGCGATGGTCTCCGAGGGGTGCGTGTGCACCAGGTCCGGCAGCTGCCCGGACTTGCCGCGCAGCACCTCACCCACCGTCCGCCCCGAGCGCTCGGCCCCGGCGACCTTGAACCCGTAGGAACTCAGCCACTCGTCGTTGAAGACCTTCGTCAGGTAGCCACGGCCCGAGTCCGGCAGCAGCACCACGATCACCGCGTCAGCCCCCTCAGGCGTCCCAGCCAACTCGTGCGCCAGCTGGGCGGCGGCGAAGGCGGCCATCCCCGACGACCCGCCGACCAGCATTGCCTCCTCGCGCGCCAATCGCCGGGTGAAGGCGAACGAGTCGGCGTCCGAGACCTCGATGATCCGGTCGGCGATGTCGCGGTCGTAGGCGTCGGGCCAGAAGTCCTCGCCCACACCCTCGACCAGGTAGGGGCGGCCGCTGCCACCGGAGTAGACCGAGCCGGCCGGGTCCGCACCGATCACCTTGACATCCGCGTTCTGCTCCTTCAAGAAGCGTCCGATCCCACTGATCGTGCCCCCGGTGCCGACCCCGGCCACGAAGTGGGTGATCCGCCCCTCGGTCTGCTTCCAGATCTCCGGGCCGGTGGTCTCGTAGTGGCTGCGCGGGTTGTGCGGGTTGGAGTACTGGTCGGGCTTCCAGGCGCCGGGCTGCGAGGACAGCCGGTCGGAGACGTTGTAGTAGGAGTCCGGGTGCTCCGGGGCCACCGCGGTCGGGCAGACGACCACGTCAGCGCCGTAAGCCTTGAGGACGTTGCGCTTGTCCTCGCTGACCTTGTCGGGGCACACGAAGACGCACTGGTAGCCGCGCGCCTGGGCCTCCATCGCCAGCCCGACCCCGGTGTTGCCACTGGTCGGCTCCACGATCGTGCCGCCGGACTGCAACGCTCCCGAGGCCTCGGCCGCGTCGATCATCCGGCTGGCGATCCGGTCCTTCACCGACCCACCCGGGTTCAGGTATTCCACCTTGGCCAACACCATCGGGCCGGTGTCGACCCCGTCCAAACTGTCCAGCGTGCGCCCCAGACGCACCAGCGGGGTGTTGCCGATCAGGTCACGCAGCGAGTTCACGTAGTCCACCTCGTCAACCTATCCCGCTATCGCATTTCGTAGGGTGGCGCCGTGACAAGAGCAGGGGCGGCACGCAAGTTGGCGGCAGCGGCGGCGTACGGCGGGGGTGGTGTCTCGGTGCTGGGCGCGCTCTACGGCGTGCTGCGCGCCGAGGCCTCGCGAGCCCGTAGGACGATCGGCCGCCTGGACGGGGACCCGCCGATCGCTTCGGGGACCTACGGTCGCGGTCGACCGGGCCCGACGATCACGATCGCGCTGATCGGCGACTCCAGCGCCGCGGGGTACGGCGTCGAGCGGCTCGACCAGACCACCGGGGCGGTGCTGGCCTCCGGGGTGGCCGACCGGGCCGATCGCCGCGTCTACCTGTCGTCGGTCGCCGCGGTCGGAGCCCAGTCCTCGGCCCTGGAGGCCCAGGTCTCGCGCGCCTTGAAATACCGTCCCGACGTGGCCGTCATCTGCATCGGCGCCAACGACGTGACTCACTCCGTGCGGCCGTCGGCCTCGGTGCGCTACCTCGGTGAGGCGGTACGCCGCCTGGTCGACGCCGGCACCCAGGTCGTCGTCGGCACCTGTCCGGACCTGGGCACCATCGAGCCGATCGCCTCGCCGCTTCGACAGGTGGCACGGCGTTGGTCGCGTCGGCTGGCAGCGGCCCAGGCGATCACCGTGGTCGAGGCGGGTGGCCGATCGGTGTCGATGGCCACCCTGCTGGGTCCGGAGTTCGAGGCCAACCCCGACACCCTGTTCGGCCCGGACCGGTTCCACCCGTCCGCGCAGGGGTACGCCGCGATGGTGGCGGCGCTGTTGCCGTCGGTGCTGGCCGCGCTCGGGATCATCCCCGACGACGAGATCGATCCGCAGGCCGCTCGCGGTGAGGGCGTGCTGTCGGTCGCGCAGGCGGCCGTCGAGGCGGCCGCTAGTCCGGGGACCGAGTTGGACGGCACCGAGGTCGCCGGCGCCACTCGTGGGCTGCGGGGTCGCTGGGTGGAGCTACGGCACCGCCGTCGACACCCCCAGTCAGTCGTGGAGGAGCCACAGATCGACCCGGATGTCGAGGTTTCGGACGACCCGGCTTCGAAGGCGAACGAATGACCCCGCGGTTCGGTGTCCAGAATCTTTGCCCGATAACGCGCTTAGGCGAGGGGTGCAGTTGCACCCCTCGCCTAAGCGGTCAAACTCGGCGGCCAATCACCGACTGGATTAGTCGCTCTGCAGAATCGCCAGGATGCGCAGCAGGTTGGTGTAGATCCAGACCAGGCTGACGGTCAGCGCGAAGGCTGCGCGCCATGACTCACGCTCGGGAATGCCGGCGGCGACACCCCGCTCGACGAAGTCGAAGTCGAGGATCAGCATGAAGATACCGAGCACCAGACCCGCGACGGCGAACAGCAGGCCAAGGCCGCCGAAGCCGAAGAAGCCGACCGAGTTGCCGAAAGCACCCAGCACCATCTCGAGCAGCCCGAGGGCCACCATCCCGAACATGCCGGCAATGACGAAGGTGCGGAACTTGGCGCCGACCTGGATGTTGAAGAACTTGTAGGCGGCCAGGGTGCCGGCGAACGCCGCGAAGGTGCCGAGCACCGCTTGGGTGACGATGCCGCCGTCGAAGCGGGCGTCGAAGACCTTGCTCAGCGCACCGAGGGCGACACCTTCGGCGACCGCGAAGGCGAGCACCAGGGCGGGGCTGATCACCTTCTTGAAGGAGTTGACCAACGACAGGCCGAAGGCAGCACCGGCACCGATGATCATCAGCGTGACCGCGGTGGTCATTGCACCTTCGCCGACGACGCCGAGGTCGCCGATGAACACCCAGGTAATGGCCGCGACGACCATCACGACGAACAGCGAGATCCCGGTCTTCTGCACGACCGAGTCGATTGTCATGGGGGCCTCGGTCATGGGAGGCTGCCGGCCATACTGGCCGTCGTTGCTGTTGGCGGACCCGGTGCCCCATG
This sequence comes from Propionibacteriales bacterium, assembly GCA_038200025.1. Taxonomy (GTDB): domain Bacteria; phylum Actinomycetota; class Actinomycetes; order Propionibacteriales; family Nocardioidaceae; genus Nocardioides. The sequence continues at coordinate 6,651 of JBBPYJ010000223.1, forward strand.
TCGCGGGGCTGCTTGACTGCGCGGTCCCGTTGAACTCTGCGGATCGGGTAAAAATCGGGTTCGTGGACTTCATGTGGTCTCTCCTTGGAGGCCGGTGGTGGCGAACCAGATGCGATCCGCCGCTTACGCCTGAGTCTAGTTCGGCGCCTGTTGAGATAACGACTCCGCCACTCGCGGTGTTCCCCAAGAGGCCTGAGAAACTGCTGAGTCCGGTGCCCCCGGTGGGACTCGAACCCACACTGAATCGCTTTTAAGGCGACTTCCTCTGCCATTGGGATACGGGGGCCAGCCCTAGCTGGTCAATCTGTCGGCACCGCAGCGAGTAGGGCGGCCCGGCCGAGCACATCATCCAACATCGTCTCGGTCAGCCGCCCAGTGAAGGTGTTCTGCTGGCTCGGGTGATAGCTGGCCAGCAAGATCACCTCACCGTATTCGGGATGTGACAGCACCGCTTCGGCGCCGTGCCCGAACTTCGGCTTCGGCCGCGGTGCGAGGTACCCCGCGGCGGCCATCGCCCGCAGCGCCGCATCCCAGCCGAACCCGCCCAGCGCCACCACGACCCGCAACCACGGCGCCACCAGAGCGCTCTCGCGCTCGATCCACGGGGCACAGGTGTCGCGCTCGACGGTGGTCGGCTTGTTGTCCGGCGGGGCGCACCGGACCGCGGCCACCATCCGGGTGCCGATCAGCTGCTGGCCGTCACCGGCGTGCTCGCTGGTCTGCTGGACGGCCAGTCCGACCCGGTGGAGGCTGGCGAACAACCAGTCCCCGGAAGCGTCGCCCGTAAAGACCCGGCCGGTGCGGTTGCCGCCGTTGGCAGCAGGCGCGAGCCCGACGATCAGGACCGAAGGCTCCGGATCACCCCAACCGGCGATCGGGCGACCCCAGTAGGGCTGATCGGCGTACGACGCCCGCTTGACGTGGGCGACCTTCTCGCGCCAGCCGACCAATCGCGGACAGGCGGAGCAGACCGAGACGCCGGCCTCGACCGCGCCCAGATCGGCTCGCGCGGCCAGCCGTGCGACTCCCCCGGGCGTCCGGGCCACCCGGGTGCTTGCGCTGCCGGGATCATCCGGCCACCCGCGACCCGCAGGCACCGGCGACTCGAAGAGCCGCCCGGTCAACGGGTGCGGCAGCTCAGGAGACGGTGCGCTCATCGGATCATCTTGCCCGACGTGCCATTCGTCAGGGTTCGGTAAGAACCTGCGGCTCTCAAGGCACCTACTTTGGGGTGAGGACAACGAAAGGTTTCAACATGCACATGTCCAGCACGCTCATCGTCTTGATGGTCCTCCTGATCCTGCTCGTGGTCGGCGGCCTGCTCGCGGCCCGCTACTTCGGTGGCCGGGCGTTCGACAAGGATCACCACCCCCAAGAGGGACCGCACCACAAGTAGCGACAGCTCGAGTGGGACCGGCTCAAACGGTAGTGGCCAGGGCCGCCTTGATCGCGACCACGTGGGCCGGGGTCGACCCGCAGCACGCCCCGATCAGGTCTACCCCGATCCCGCGTAGCCGCTGGGCGTGGACGGCCATCACCTGCGGGTCGGCGTCGTACTCGAAGTGATCGCCTACCACCTGCGGCAGCCCTGCGTTGGACTGGGCGACCAGCAGCAGGCCCTCGGGACGGGCCCCGGCCATCGACGTCATGATCTGCTCCATCTCCTCGGGCCCGCGCCCGCAGTTGGCACCGACGGCGGCCACCCCGAGGGCGACGATCTCCCCGACCGCCTGCGCCGGAGCAACGCCCATCATCGTGCGCAGGTTGGTGTCGAAGCTCATCGTGACCACGACCGGCAACTCAGGGGCGACCTGCATGGCCGCCGCAACGGCCGCACGGACCTCGCCCACGTCGCTCATCGTCTCGATCAGCACCAGATCGATGCCACCATCGACCAACCCGATCAGCTGCTCAGCGAACAGCGACTGCATGTCGGTCTCGCTCAGGGTGCCGAGCGGTTCCAGCAACTCACCGGTCGGACCGAGGTCTCCGGCGACCAGGATGTTGTGCGCGTCGGCGACCGAACGAGCCACCCGGGCCGCAGCCGCGTTCAGCTCGTGACAGCGGTCCCCAATCCCGTGCATGTCCAGACGGGGCCGGGTGCCACCGAAGGTGTTGGTAGTCAGGATGGTCGCGCCGGCAGCGGCGTACTCCTCGTGGGCTGAGCGGATCGCCTCGGGGTTCTCGACGTTCCACAGCTCGCCGGGATCGCCGCCTTCCAGGCCGCGATCCTGCAGCAGCGTGCCCATCCCGCCGTCGAAGAGGTGGCCACCGGTGAGCTCGAGATTCATGGCTTCAGCCTAGAACCGCCCTACGGCGGGGCCCACATCCTCGGGCGCGGGTGCCGCGACTAGGTGGTCGCCAGCGACCATCCCTACGTGGTCGCCAGCGACCATCCCTACGTGGTCGCCAGCGACCATCCCTACGTGGTCGCCAGCGACCAGGCGATCCCGTCCAAGATGTCGGCCTCCGACACCGTGATCGTCTCGACGTCGACCCGACGCAGCACCCGGTCCAGGATCAAGGCGCCGGCGATGATCACGTCGGCTCGGCCGCGAGCCATGTAGGGCAGCGCCAACCGTTCGGCGACGGTGAGCCGCGACAGCCGATCGACGTAGCCGTGCACCTCGGCCACCTTGATCTGGGCCTGGTCGGTGCGCTCGGGGTCGTACGCCGCGAGATCGAGCACCCCGCTGGCGACCGTGATCACGGTGCCGGCCACCCCGACTACGCTGGCGGCTGACCCGACGTCGACCTGCTGGTTGTTCAGGTGGCTCTCGATGTCGGCCACACAGGCAGCCAGCTCGGCCGCCGTCGGCGGATCCGAGTGCAGGTGCCGCTCAGTCAGCCGCACCGAGCCGATGTCCATCGACACCGCGTCGGTCGGCCGGTCGGTGCCCAGGATCAGCTCGGTCGAGCCGCCCCCGATGTCGATCACCAACGTCGGCGCGGCGTGCGGATCACGCAGGTTGCGCACCGCGCCGTCGAACGCCAGCGCCGCCTCCTCTGCTCCGGAGAGCACCTCGGGCGACACCCCGAGCCGGGCCCGGACGCCGGCGGCGAACTCCGCAGCGTTGGCGGAGTCCCGGGTCGCGGAGGTGGCGCAGAACCGGATCCTCTCGACGCCGTGCTGAGCGATCAGCGCGGTGTACTCGTCGATCGCGCCGAAGGCCCGCACCAGTGCCGCGTCGGCCAACCGACCAGTCGCGTCCACCCCCTGACCAAGGCGCACCGTACGGCTTTCGCGGACGTCGACTCGCGGCGGCGAGCCGATCAGCAGCTTGATGGTGTTGCTGCCGCAGTCGATCGCGGCGATCGGTCCGCCTTCTGTCCCGCTTGGCTGGCTCATAGGCCCTTCATACACAGGGGCCCTCGGTCCACCACTCGCCGAGCAGGTCGAGCACCTCATCGCCGAGGGGGTTCACGCCCCGCCCCTGGGCCAGCGCCTGGCCCGCCAGCACGTGCAGGCACTTGACCCGGTCTGGCATCCCACCAGCGGAGATGCCATCGATCTCCGGCACGCAACCGAGCTCGGAGCGGGCGACGAGATAGGTCGCGTGGGCCGCGGCGTACGCCGTAGCGAGCTCGGGCTCCTCGGCCAGACGCTGCTCCATCTGCTTCATCAGCCCCGATCCCTCCAGGGTGCCGATCCGCGAGGCGGCCCGGGGGCAGGTGAGGTAGAAGGTGGTCGGGAACGGCGTCCCGCCAGGCAGGCGTGGCTCGGTGGTGACCACGTCGGGCAGCGCGCAGCCACAGCGGTGACCGACGGCGTGGATCGCCCTAGGCTCCCGCCCGAGCTGACGGGCGATGGCATCGCGGTCGGCCGATTCGATGCCCGTCATCAGACCGGGCCACCTATTCGTCGGTGCCGTCGATCTCGGTAGCAGGCGGGCGACCCTGCTTGCGCTCGGGCGGCGGGTTGCCGGCCAGCTCCATCGACGCCCAAGCAGTGTCATACCAAGCGGTCGGGGACTCCCGGACCAAGGTATCGGGGTCGTTCAGGACGGCCGTGGTGCGCAGTGGCTGGCCGTCCTCGTCCAGGACGACGTACGACGTCTGGCCGGGCTTGACCCAGCCGAACCGGTCCCGCGCCTGGGCCTCGAGGAACGCCGAGTCATCCCAACGCCGCTTCTCGCGCTCGAGGACGTCGATGCTGGCGCGCTTCTGCTCGATCTGCACCTTCAGGTCAGCGATCTGCGAGCGCTGCTGGAGGTAGGCCCTCAGCGACGACCCGTAGGAAACCGTCAGGACGGCCATCACCAGCACCAGCACGGCGGCCCGGCCGGTGAACCGGGACCGCTCCCCCGGTTTGGCCGACTTCGCCGACTTCGTGGGGTGAACCGAACCGGCCGGGATCGCTGGGATCGCGGTCTGGCTGCCGGTTGATGCCGGACCAGTGGAGCCCGACGGGCCAGATGAACGTCCCCGCGAGCCCTGCGGCGTACGCCGGTCGGGGCCCCGGCTCCGGCGCGGTCCCCGTCCGCGTTGGTCGGTCATCGTCGAGCCCGCTCAGCCCTGGTAGCGCGGGAAGGCGGCCATCCCGGCGTAGCGAGCCGCTTCGCCGAGGTCCTCCTCGATGCGCAGCAGCTGGTTGTATTTCGCGACCCGCTCGGAGCGAGCCGGCGCACCGGTCTTGATCTGACCGCAGTTGGTGGCTACCGCCAGGTCGGCGATCGTGGTGTCCTCGGTCTCGCCCGAGCGGTGGCTCATCATGCAGCGGAAGCCGTTGCGGTGCGCGAGATCAACCGAGTCCAGGGTCTCGGTCAGCGATCCGATCTGATTGACCTTGACCAGCAGGGAGTTGGCCTGGCCCCCGGAGATGCCGCGCTGCAGCCGCTCGACGTTGGTCACGAAGAGGTCGTCGCCGACGATCTGGATCTGGTCGCCGAGCTGGTCGGTCATCGTCTTCCAACCGGCCCAGTCCTCCTCGTCGAGCGGGTCCTCGAGCGAGACGATCGGGTAGGAGTCGACGAGGTCGGCGTAGTAGGCGACCAACTGGTCAGCCGTCTGCTTCTTGCCCTCGAAGACGTACTTTCCCTTCTCGA
>JBBPYJ010000224.1:0-7217 GCA_038200025.1 Propionibacteriales bacterium
CAGGCAGCCGCGAACGTGAAGGCCGCGCGCGAGCACGTCGAGGCCGAGCTCGGGGGACCGGCGCCAGCACTCCCCAGGCTGGACCGCACGCGACGATCCTGTGGAGGATGGGCGTGCCGGTGCACATCGTGGCGAAGCGACTGGGCCACAAGGATCCGTCGGTGACTCTCAACGTCTGTGCCGACTTGATCCCCGACGACGACACCAGCGCAGTAGACGTGTTTCGAGCTGCGGTGTGGGGGGCGTGACCTCGACTCGTCGTCCTATTTCGTCGACTTGGCGCTCGCTACACCAGCGCAATCCGTCACGTGCGAACGTCCGTTCACGCGCCCTCATTCGTGCCTGAGCGTCCTCTGCGCGCGTTCCTGCCGTCCAGTCGGGGGCGCATCGCGACCACAAACGGGCGGGCTTTCGCGCTGATCAACGGCAGCCGCCCCGTGCTGTCCGCCAGGGCTCGAGCGATCTGTTAGCAGTTCCGTATCAAACGCCGGGCATACACCATCGGCTGTATACGCCTTCCAACCCGCTGACCTGGACGAACAGTAGTGGGGCGGGTGGGGCTCGAACCCACGACCCAAGGATTATGAGTCCTCTGCTCTGACCGACTGAGCTACCGCCCCTGAGCCGGGAGCCTAACGGGCGAAGCGCACTGGTGCGGCATGCTGATCAGATGGAACCCACTCCCCTAGAGCCGTTGCCCGAAGACTGGAACCGCGCGTTGTGCGTCGTGGCCCACCCTGACGACCTCGAGTTCGGGGCCGCGGCGGCGATCGCCCGCTGGACCGGGCAGGGCAAGCACATCGACTACTGCATGGTCACCTCCGGTGAAGCCGGCATCGACTCGTTAACCCCCGACGAGTGCCGCACCATCCGCGAGGCCGAGCAGATCGAGTCGGCACGGATCGTCGGCGTGGACACCGTGGATTTCCTCGGCTTCCCCGACGGCACCGTGGAGTACGGCGTGCCCCTGCGCGCCGCCATCGCCCAGGTCGTGCGCGAACACCGGCCCGAGATCGTGATCACCGGCAACTTTCGTGACACCTTCGGTGGCCGCAACCTCAACCAGGCAGACCACATCGCGGTGGGCAAGGCGGTGCTGGACGCCGTCCGCGACGCGGGCAACCGCTGGGTCTTTCCCGAGCAGCTCGAAGGCGACCTGGAGCCATGGGGCGGAGTGCAGGCCGTGTGGGCGTCCGGCTCGCCTGGCGCCGAGCACGGGGTTGACACCACCGACACCTTCGAGGCGGGCGTGGAGTCCTTGAAGGCACACGCCGCCTATATCGATGGCCTCGGCTGGGAGAACTGGGACCCCGCCGAGTTTCTCGAAGGAATGGCGCGGCCCACTGGCCAGCGACTCGGAGTCGCGTTCGGTGCCGTGTTCGAGGTCTTTCCGATGGGTTGGGGCGAATAGTCGCCGTCTTCGAACAAGTGTTCTAGTCTGGGTGGATGGTGCGCGGTGGGTACGGCAGCGGGGCCGGCATCCCGTTGCGCGACCGGGTCCGCCATCAGGACGCGGATCCCGCCGTCTCCGCGGCTGGCTCCGAACGCCTGGGTGCCTCCCCCGGTGTGCCCCACAACCCGGGTAGTAGCGACTGTCCGGCACGCCACTGTTGGGTCACCGTCCCCGTCGACGGCAGCCGCCCACGAGCTGGGCTCCTGCTGGAGTGGCGCAAGGTCGAGCGCGGCCGGTTCGAGGGCCTCGTGACGTACGCCGCGCAGGTGCGACCTGGCCGCTGGAGCACGATCACCGAGTGGGTGCCCGCCGAGCTTTTGAGCCAACAGGGCGTCTAACGCATTGAAGGTAGGCATTCGATGAGAGGGACAGCTCAGATGAGCTTCCTCGGTCACGACGGGGACCGAGGGCGATGATGTCGTGACTATGACACCACTCGGCTGAAGCGAGTTCGGCGCGATCGGCGGCGACGACACGATCTGCGTGACACCCGGGCACCGTCAACGTGTCGCCTCAACGTCCAGAAGGAGTAGGCCGGGGCACCAAAAAACCGCCTGACCTGCGCAAACAGGTCAGGCGGGTTTTCTGCTGGGCTCCCCCGGCTGGACTCGAACCAGCAACCCTCCGATTAACAGTCGAATGCTCTGCCAATTGAGCTACAGGGGACCGCTTCGACAGCGCGCACAGGCTAGCAAGCCGTCCGGTCGTCGTCTAAATCAGCCGGCACCTAGAGCCCGGCTTCCTCCTGCGCGCGCGCCATGGCCGCCTCGGCCGCGCGGCGTACGGCCTCGTCCTCGGGGTCGATGCCCGCGTCGAACTCGTAGGCCCAGGCGATCTCCCGATCCGCTGATGGAGCCCGGCGAGCGATCACCCGCACCCCCTTGCGGCCGTGGATCGGTACGTGCCGACTCAGCAGCACCGTGGCGGTCACCCGCTCGCGGATCAGCTGGAGCAGCCGCGCCGGCTCATCGAGCGACACCTTGTGCACCGGGCGCACCTCGCCCCAGGTGCCGACCTCGCTCACCGTCAGCGTCGTGGCGTCGGCGTCCCAGTCCGCGGCCTCCACCTGTTCCCACGGGATCCGGAGGGCGCCCAGGTAGAGAGCATCCCGGGTGCCCCCAACGACGCCGACAACCCCCGCGACACCAGCGTCGCCGCCACCCAGCTCGTTGCCCCAGGCCAGCAGCCGCTCCCCGGGGCCTACCGCGAGCTCGGGCCGACGCTCGCGCCTGCTCACCCTGATCCCCCTCACAGGGCTCCCCCGACCACCCGGTCGCGCAACTGGCGACGGTGCTGCTCCAAGGCGATCAGCTCGCCGAACATCCGGTTGTAGTCACCGGCGTGATCCACCGGGTTCGTGCGCTGAAGCTTGGACTTCAAGTCGTTGATCCGGCGCAGTGCGGTGAGTTCCTGGAGTCGGTCGACGTGCACCGCAACGTAGGCCTCGTCGACGGCCTTGGCGGTCAGCATCGGCTCGACGGCCAGCGCCGAGATCGCGGTCGTGACCTCGGCTGCCTTCGAGGCATCTCGCAGCCTCGACGTCCAACCCGCGCCCGCTGAGGACGGGCCGCCGGCGGCGGTGATCAGCGCCCACACCGCCCGGTAGGTCGGGTGGACGAAGTCGTTGGGCCCCACCTCTGCGGTCGTCCTTCCGACCTTGTCGGGGTGCTGCAGGACCACCTTCAAGGTCTCGCGCTCGAGAGCGAAGCGCGGGTCGCGCAGATCGGGCAGCGGCTGGCGGGGCGCCTCCGAGGATGGTGGGGGTACGTCGCCTCGGGGGCCGCTGTGGCCACTCTGTCCCGCCCGACCGGACTGACCTGACTGACCACCCGGCTGCCGTCCGCGCGCGGCGGCTCTTCGCACCTCGGTGCGTGCCTCCTCCACGTCGATCCCGATCAGACCGGCGATCTCGCGGGCGAAGGCGTCGACCTTGGAGCGATCACGGATGCTGGCCACTAGCCGGGCGGCCTCGCGCAGGGCGTCGACCCGCCCGTCGGCTCGATCGAGGTCGTACTTGTCGAGGATGTTGGTGAGCACGAAGCGATAGAGCGGCACCCGCCGCGCGACCAGTTCGCGCACCGCCGCATCGCCTTGTTGCAGCCGCAGGTCACACGGGTCCAGACCCGTCGGCTCGACGGCCACATAGGTCTGGGAGACGAAGTTCTGATCGCCCTCGAAGGCCCGGATTGCGGCCTTCTGCCCGGCCGCGTCCCCGTCGAAGGTGAAGATCACCTCGCCGCGGAACTCCTCGTGGTCCATCAGGAAGCGGCGCAGCACCCGCGCGTGGTCGTCACCGAACGCCGTCCCACAGGTGGCGACCGCGGTCGGCACGCCCGCGAGGTGACAGGCCATCACGTCGGTGTAGCCCTCGACGACGACGGCCTGGGAGGACCGGGCGATGTCGCGCCGGGCCAGATCGATGCCGTAGAGCACCTGGCTCTTCTTGTAGATCGAGGTCACGGGGGAGTTGAGATACTTGGCGTCGATCCGGTCGTCGTCGAAGATCCGCCGGGCGCCGAACCCGATCGTGTCGCCGCTGGCCTCGCGGATCGGCCACAGCAGGCGCCCGCGGAACCGGTCGTACGCCGAGCGACCCACCGCTACCAGCCCGGCCGCGACCACTTCCTCCTCAGAGAACGAACGCTGACGCAGGTGCTTCAACAGCGCCTCGCCGTCGCGCGGGGCGAAGCCGCTTCCGAAGGTCTGCGCGGCCGCACCGTCGAAGCCGCGCTCGGTCAGGAACTGCCTGGCGACCTGGGCCTCGGGGGTCAGCAGCTGTTCGGCGTAGTACACCTGGGCGATTCGATTGGCCTCGATCAGCCGGGACCGGGCCGGTCCTCGGGGACGCTGGATCGCGGGCCCGTCACTGTCCTCGCGCCGCAACTGGACGCCGTACTTGTCGGCGAGGCTCTCGACCGCGTCGTTGAAGGACAGTCCGTCATGCTTCATCACGAAGGTGATGACGTCGCCACCCTCGGAGCAGCCGAAGCAGTGGAAGAATCCACGGGCCGGGGTGACATGGAAGCTTGGGGACTTCTCGTCGTGGAAGGGACACAGCCCCTTCATCGAGCCACTGCCGGCGCTGCGCAACGCGACGTACGCCGAGACGACGTCGTCGATCCGAGCCTTCTCCCGCACCTCGGCGATGTCTTCCTCGCGGATCCGGCCTGCCACGTCGCGGAGTCTACGTCGGCGGCGTCCAACCGGAGCCGAACCGTCCACAGGGCACCGACCCGAGACGGGCGCCACCGGCGGGGACACCCCTTGGGGTGACGGCCTCGCAGCGTAGATTGACCGACGTGAAGACGAAGAAGAGTCGCGGCGAGCTGGACAGCCTGGGCTCGCACTCCGCCGCCGAAGAGGCCACCTCGCTACCGTCCCTGCTCTCCGCGGCCGCCGCGATCGGCTTGGGTGGCTCGCTGGCCGCTTTCGCCAGCCGACGCAACCAGTCCACGGTCGGCCCGCATTCGCCGACCGTACGGTCGACGCCCCGAGCGGCGACTTCGACCGATGCTTCGTCCACCACGTTGTCAGCCGCCGGTTCGACCTCGACCGGCGCCACCTCGTCGGCAGTCATCGAGGAGGAGGCCGCGAAGGACAAGACGGCCGAGGAATTGGCGTTGGCCGACAGTGAGGTGGGCGACGCCGAGCTCAGCGCCCCGCAGGAACCGCCGGCCCCCGACGACGACCGCAAGCCCGACAGCCCTACCCAGCTGACCAAGCGCTCCTGGATCTACGTGTCGAAACGGACCGTGCGCGAATTCGGGGACGACGAGTGCACCGACCTGGCCGCCGCCCTGACCTACTACGCGGTGCTGTCGATCTTCCCCGCGGTGATCGCTCTGCTGTCGGTGCTGGGTGTCGTCGGTCGCGGCGACCAAGCGATCGGCACCATCCTGGACGTGCTGCGGCCGCTGCTCTCGGGCGAGATGCTCGACACGATCGAGGACCTCATCAAAAGCCTGGCCGGTGTCCAGGGCGCGGGCCTGTTCCTCGTGATCGGTCTGGTCGGTGCACTGTTCACGGCCTCGGGCTACGTCGGCGCGTTCGGCCGGGCGATGAACCGCATCTACGAGGTTCGCGAAGGACGGCCGATCTGGGTGCTGCGCCCGCTGCAGATGCTGATCACTGTGATCGCTCTTGTCATTGTCGTCGTGGCCCTAGTCATCGTCGTGGTCAGTGGACCGGTGGCCGAGTCGATCGGCTCGGTGATCGGGTTGGGCGACACCGGCTTGTTGGTGTGGAGCATCGCCAAGTGGCCGGTGCTCGGACTCCTGGCCGTGATGGTGCTGGCGTTGCTCTACTACGCCACCCCCAACATCAAGCAGCCCAAATTCCGGTGGATCTCGATGGGAGCCGTCGTCGCGCTGTTGATCTTGGTGTTGGCGGTGGCGGGCTTCGCCTTCTACGTGACCAAATTCGGCAGCTACAACGCTACCTATGGCGCGGCCGGCGGCGCGGTGGTACTCCTCCTGCTTATCTACATCATCAACGTGGCCCTACTGTTCGGGGCCGAGCTCGACTCCGAACTCGAGCGTGGTCGACAGCTGCAGGCCGGGCTGCCTGCCGAGACCGAGCTGCAGCTGCCGGTGCGCAGCAGCCGCAACATCGAGAAGGCGAAGAAGAAAGAGGCCGCCGCCATCAGGGTCGCCCGTCAGATCAGGGCAGACTCCGGCGTGAACTGGTCCGAGCCGGAATCCAAGATAGATTCGAACGCTGTAAGCACCAGCTCAAAGTGACCCGATGAACCCGACGAAAGAGGAGACGCAATGCGCAAGTTGATTCTGCTGGCCGCGATGGGACTGGGCTACGTGCTCGGAGCCAAGGCCGGTCACCAGCGATACGAAGACATCAAGTCGCAGTTCCTGAAGGTCAAGAACAACCCGACCGTTCAGGACAAGGCAAGTCAAGCCGCGGATGCGGCCAAGCAGCAGGCCCCGGTCGTCAAGGACAAGGTGGTCGGTGCGGCCCGCGCCGCGGCGGCCAAGGCAAAGTCGAGTACCTCCAACAGCTCCAGCGACTCCGATAGCTCGAACGTCTCCGACAACGCCTCCAGCCCCGACAACTCGAGCGACTCTGAGAAGTTCGGTGGCTCGAGTGACTCCGACGATCTGACCGACCAGCTGAACCCGGACAGCACCGTCCACCAGGGAGATGACGCCTACCCCAAGGGCGACCTGCCCTGATCAGCCGGTAGGCATCAGCCTCGCTCATCGGTCAGGGTCCCACCAGTCGCGCGTGCCACGTCACCGCGCTGGCGTCGGTGAACGAGGCCACCTGGTCGATGATCACCCGGCGCCGACCGGCATCGTCGGTCGCGGCAGCCCAATCGTCGGCGAACGGCCGTTCCAACCCGTCGGGACCCAACTCGTCGAGCCTGGTGACCAGACCGATCATCAGCTCACGCTGGCGTTGCATGAGCTCGACCCGCCCGTCGGCCCGCATCACATAGTGCGCGGCGATGCCCTTGAGCACCGCGATCTCCAGCTGCGTTCGCTCGGGCACCACCAGGTGCGCCCGGTAGCGGACGATCGGGCCTTCGTACGCAGCGAACGTCGCCTCCTGCGCGGCTCCGCAGAACCGGCCGATCAGATCACTGGTCAGGTTCTTCAACGCGGCCAGGGCGGCCCGGCTGCCGTCGTACGCCGCGTCGGGCCAGCTGCCGATCGCCCGCATTCGCGCGAGCGTCTCGTCGAGAACCGCGGGATCCGCATCCGGTAGATACCACTCGAGGACCGTGGACCACAGGGCCTCGGTGTCCAGG
>JBBPYJ010000225.1:0-4521 GCA_038200025.1 Propionibacteriales bacterium
GTCGAGCGGTCCGAGCTGACGGCCGGCTCCACCTGGCACGCAGCGGCCGGATTCCACACCTTGAACGGCGACCCCAACGTCGCGGCGCTGCAGAAATACACCATCGACCTGTACGCCGAGCTGGAGGCCGAGACCGGTCAGTCCTGCGGGGTGCACATGACCGGTGGCATCAACCTGGCCGGCACCCCCGAGCGCTGGGAGTGGCTGCAGGCTCAGTGGGCGGTGTTCCAGACCATCGGCAACGAGACGGTGCAGCTGGTCACGCCCAAGGAGATCGCCGAGCTCTGCCCGATCGTCGACGTCAGCGGGCTCCACGGTGGCATGTACGACACCTACGAAGGCCACCTCGACCCGTCCGGCACTACCCATGCGTACGCCGCGGCGGCGCGGCAGCGCGGAGCCGAGATCGTGCTGCACAACCGGGTGATCGAGCTGCACCAGCGACCCGGCGGCACCTGGAGCGTCGTCACCGAGCACGGGATGATCACCGCCGACCACGTGGTCAACGCGGGCGGGCTGTGGGCCCGCAACGTGGGCCGGATGGCCGGCGTCGACCTGCCGGTCACGCCGATGGAGCACCACTACCTGGTCACCGACACGATCCCCGAGGTGGCGGCGTACAACGGCGAGCTGCCGATGATGATGGACCTCGAGGGTTACACCTACCTGCGCCAGGAGGCCCAGGGGCTGCTGCTGGGGGTCTACGAGCTCAACCCGAAGCACTGGAATGTCCAAGGGGCGCCCTGGGACTTCGGGATGCGATTGCTGCCGCCGGACCTGGACCGGATCGACCCGGAGCTGGAGATCGGGTTGTCCCGTTTCCCGTGCCTGGAGACGGCCGGGATCAAGACGTGGGTGAACGGTGCCTTCACCTTCACCCCCGACGGCAACCCCCTGGTGGGACCGGTGCCGGGGCGCCCCGGATTCTGGTCGGCCTGCGGGGTGATGGCCGGCTTCAGCCAGGGTGGCGGCGTCGGCCTGGCGCTTGCGGAATGGATGGTCCTGGGCGAGCCCGAGCGCGACGTGTTCGGCATGGACGTGGCTCGCTACGGTCCCTTCGCGAGCGCGGACGGCTATCTCACGGCGACGACCGGGCAGTTCTACCAGCGCCGGTTCGTGATGACCTACCCCAACGAGCAGCTCCCGGCCGGGCGGCCGTTGAAGACCAGCGCCCTGCACGATCAGCTGAGCGAGCAGGGGGCCCACTTCGCGGCGAACTGGGGCCTGGAGACGCCCCGCTACTTCGTCCCCGACGACCCGGAGTTCACCGAACACCCGTCGTTGCGACGCAGCAATGCCTTCGATGTCGTGGGTGCGGAGGTGCGCGCCACCCGGGCCGGGGTGGGGCTGCTCGACACCACCGCCTTCTCCCGCTACGAGGTCAAGGGGCCAGGGGCTCGCGCCTGGCTCGACACCCTGCTCGCCGGGGTGATCCCCAACCCGGGACGGATCCGGCTGACGCCGATGCTAAGCGAGTCCGGACGTCTCACCGGCGACCTCACGACGACGTGCTGGAACGACGACGAGTTCTGGCTGATGGGCTCCTACTACCTGCGCTCGTGGCACCTGCGGTGGTTCCGCGACCGACTCCCGACCGACGGCAGCGTGACCCTGACCGACATCTCCGACCAGATGGCAGGGGTGTCGTTGTCAGGGCCGCAATCGCTGGACCTGCTCGCCAGGCTCGCCCCCGAGGCCGGCGACCTGCGCTGGCTGCACGCCAAGGAGCTCGACGTCGGTCCACACCGAGTCCGGGCCGGACGACTCAGCGTCACCGGTGACCTGGGCTACGAGCTCAATGTCCCCGCGACGCAGTTGGCCAGCATCTACCGATTGCTGCGCGACGCCGCCAGCGGGCTCGACGTCGTACCGCTGGGTTATGAAGCCCTGGACTCGCTGCGCCTGGAGAAGTCGTTCGGCATCTGGTCGCGCGAGTTCACCTGGGCCTACACGCCCGCGATGAGCGGCCTGGACCGATTCGTGGCCTTCGACAAGCCGGATTTCGTGGGCCGGGACGCGGCCCTACGCGAGCGCGACAGCGGACCGTCGCAACGACTGGTGACCTTGGTCGTGGACACCGAAGACGCCGACGCGGCGATGTTCGACCCGCTCTGGGTGGGCGACCGCCGGGTCGGTTTTGTGACCTCGGGCGGCTACGGCCACAGCGTCGGCGCCAGCCTGGCCCTGGGGTACGTCGACACCGCGCTCGCCGGGGTCGGCACCGAGCTCGACGTCCACGTCGTGGGGCGGCGTACGACGGCCCGCGTGGTGCCCGATAGCCCGCACGACCCCGAAGGTCTACTCCCCCGCAACACGAAGGCAGGTGTGTGATGTTCCGCAACGAGATGAAGCCGATCGAGGTGCTGTCGCCCGAGGCGATCGAGATCATCGAGCGTGGTTGGAAGCGGCTGGTCAGCGAGCTCGGGGTGGAGTTCATGCATCCCGAGGCGCTCGAGCTTCTCCGCGACGCCGGGCAGCAGGTCGAGGGCGAGTTGGTGCGTTTCGATCCCGACTGGGTCCTCGAGCAGGTCGCGAAGGCGCCGAGCGAGTTCCACCTGCGCGCCCGCGACCCCGCGAACGACCTGACCCTGGGCGGTCAGAACATGGTCTTCACCTCCGTCTCCGGGCCGCCGTTCTTCCGGGTGGGTGACGAGCGACGCGAGGGCACCTTGGCCGACTACGAGCTGATGACCAAGCTGGTGCACTCTTACGAACAACTCGATATCGTCACCATGCCGGTCATCGAGCCCGATGATGCCCCGCTGGACTCGCGACACCTGGACATGCTGCTGACCGCCACCCGGACCACCACCAAGCCGGTGATGGGATCGGCGCTGTCCACCGCCAACGCCGAGGACAGCATCGAGTTCGTCCGGATGATCCACGCCGGCAAGGACCTCTTCGTGCCCGGCACTGCCGACGACCCGCGGCCCACCACGTCGATCATGACCATCATCAACGTCAACTCCCCGCTGCGCTACGACTCTCGAATGCTGGAGGCGTTGTTGGCCTACTCCCGCGCCGGTCAGGGCGTGGTGGTGACGCCGTTCCTGTTGATGGGGGCGATGTCTCCGGTCTCCGTGCCCGCGGCGCTGGCCCAGCAGACGGCAGAGGTCCTCACCGGGATCGCGCTGATGCAGCTGATCAAGCCAGGGGTGCCCGCGGTGATGGGCTCCTTCCTGTCCACCATCGACATGCAGTCGGGTTCCCCCAGCTTCGGTGGGCCCGAGTCGGCTCAGGGTCTCTACGCCTCGGGTCAGCTGGCTCGCCGCTACGAGCTGCCATGGCGTGCCGGTGGTGGTGGCCTGACCGCCAGCCAGAGCGTCGACGCTCAGGCCGGGTACGAGGCTTTCAACACCCTCAATGCCGCCTTCGGCGCCGGCGCCAACCTCATCGTCCAGTCCGCCGGCTGGTTGGAGTCGGGGCTGGTGTCGTGTCCGGAGAAGGTGATCCTCGACATCGAGATCCTGCGCACCCTGCGCGCGCAGTACACGCCCCTGGTCGTCGATGAGGAGTCGCTGGCCTTCGGGGCTCACGAGGAGGTCGGCCCCGGTGGTCACTTCCTGGGTTGCGAGCACACGATGGAGCGGTTCCGCGACTGCTTCTACCGCCCGCTGCTGGGTTCGACGGAGAACTTCGAGCGATGGACCCGCAACGGTGCCCCGGACGCCGCGGCCCGCGCCGCCAAGATCTGGCGCGCCGCGGTCGAGGCGTACCAGCCCCCCGCGCTCGAGGTGGGTCTGGAGCACGAACTCACCAGCTTCGTCGATCGGCGGCGCCACGAGCTGGGAGACGCCTGACCGGTGCGCCCACTGGCTACGGTGGTGTCGTGCTGCAACCTGACTGTCCCTGCGGTTCGCACGCGACGTACGACGCCTGCTGCGGGCGGCTCCACCGCGGGGCCGCGCAGGCGTTGACCGCCGAGGAACTGATGCGCTCGCGCTACTGCGCCTACGCGATCGGCGGTCAGACCTCGTGGGACCACCTGTTCCGCACCTGGCATCCCCGCAACCGCCCCGAGGACGTGACCGGTATCGGTGCGGTGGGGATGACCTGGACGGGCCTGGAGATTCTGGAGGTTCTGGACGGCGCCGCGGACGACACGACCGGGATGGTGGAGTTCGCGGCGTCTTTCACCACGGCCAACGGGTCCGACGTCCTGCACGAGCGCAGCACGTTCGCCCGTCGCGCCGGACGCTGGGTCTACGTGGCTCCGGAATGATCTCGGCGTCGCCTTCCCGGGGTCAGGACCTGCGTCAGGCCGATTGCAGAGGTTGGATCTCGTCGAGCTGTGACCCGAGGTTGTCTCTCTCGACCTCCAGGTCGAAGCGGGTTTGCAGGTTCAGCCAGAACCAGTCGGTCGTGCCGAAGAAGCGCCCCTGACGCAGTGCAGCATCAGCACTGATGCGTCGCTTGCCATGCACGATCTCGTTGATCCGCCGCGGAGGGACGCCGATCCAGCCACGTCCTTTGGGCCAGCCGTCCAGGCAAAGCAGACTCGCCATCGCTGATTGATCCTGA
>JBBPYJ010000226.1:0-8483 GCA_038200025.1 Propionibacteriales bacterium
ACATAAAGTGCAGTTGCGAGGGTGTCCAGATCGGTGTCCATCAGGCCTCCAGAGCTTGAGTTGGGTTGCAACACCGACTCTTGGACACCCTCGACCTACTTCAGGGCCGCCACACCGCCCTACCCCTTGGAATCAATCATCTAGGCGCTGGGCAGCGCCTCGATCGGCGCCTGACCGGCCTCAGCCTGCTGTACGGCGGTGCTGCCGCCGTTGTGCAGGTGGTCGCGCCACGTCGCCCGGTCGTGCCGCGCCGGACTGGTGGTGCGCAGGAAGTTCGTGATCACCCTGGCGAATCGCTCGGGGTGGTCCTTGTGCGGGAAGTGACCGGCGTTCGGCAGCACCTCGACGCGGGCTCCGGGCGAGACAGCAGCGGCCACGGACGCATGGGAGGCCGGGATCACCGAGTCGTCGGCACCCCAGACCACGCAGGTCGGGACGTCGGCGGTCAGGTAGGCCCGGTCGGTCATCGTGATCACCTGTCCACGCCAGTCCACGACCGCACGCGCCACATGCCCGACCGCGGCGCGGGTGCGGCTGTCGGCGAAGGACTCGAAGACGTCGGCTGCCTCGGCGAGGTCGCGAGCCTGGCGCAACGTCGACCGAGCGAGAATCCGCAGTCCGATGGAGCCCAGGTGACGAGGGCCGGGGAGCGTCAGCAGGCCGGCGACCTGGTGGAAACCGGGAGTGGTGACCAATCGGATCAGCGGCGTGACCTCGGGACCGAAGCCACCGGAGGCAACCAGAACCAGCCGCTCGGTCAGCTCAGGGAACTGGTAGGCGAACTGCAGGGCGACACCCCCACCGAAGCTGTGCCCGACGATGGTTGCGGACTCCACGTCCAGCACCGCGAGCAGGTCGCGCATCGCGTTGGCGTAGCCACCGACGCTGTAGTCGGCGCGGGGCTTGTCCGACTGCCCGTGCCCCAGCAGGTCCGGTGCGATCACGGTGTGCCGTCGTGCCAGCGTGTCGATGACCGGAGCCCACGTGGTGTGGTCGCAGCCGAGACCGTGCAACAGCAGCAGCGCAGGTCCCGAACCCTTCTTGATGAAGGCTCGACGGTGGCCATGGATAGTGACGAACTGGAGCTCGTCGCTGTCGTGCCGATCCATGTGGTCCCCTCGAGCGCTGTCGCTTGCGCGCATTCAACCAGACCTGTCTGCACTAATCTTAGCGATTGTGTCGATCGTGTCCGCCCAGAGCGGCGCGCCGGAGCCGGCCCGTCAGCGTCCCGCCGACGCACTGCAGCGCGCCATCGGTGCCCTCAGCACCGCTGCGATGGCCCGGATGGAGGCCGACATGGCGTGGTTCCGGGACCTGTCCGCCGCCGACCGCTCCTGGGTCGGGCTGATCGTCCAGGCCGGCATCCGGGGGTTCGTCGACTGGTATCGCGCTGGCGATTCCGGCCTGCCCGGTGGCTCTCCGCTAGCCTCAGCGGTCTTCGGCGCCGCCCCGCGCGCCCTGACCGGCGTCATCAACCTGCAGCAGACGGTGGCCCTGATCCGGCTCAGCATCGACGTCGTAGAGACCAACGTCGACTCCTACCTGTCGGCTGAGGATCTGTCCGACGTCCACAGTGCCGTGCTGCTCTACGGTCGCGAGGTCGCCTTCGCCACTGCCGAGGTCTACGCGCGCGCCGCCGAGGTTCGCGGGGCCTGGGATGCCCGGCTCGAGGCGCTGGTCGTCGATGCGATCGTGCGCGCGGAGGCCGACGAGGCGGTGCTGTCGCGCGCCAGCGCGCTGGGGTGGGCCGACAGTGGCGAGGTCGTCGTGGTCCTCGGTGCGGTGCCGGCGCAACGCACCGAGACCGACGTCTTCGACGAAGTACGCCGTACCGCGCGCGAGGCCGGCATGGATGCGCTCTGCGCGGCGCAGGGCGAGCGCCTGGTGGTCGTCCTCGGCGCGGCGTCCGATCCGCGGCGGGCCGCAGCGGTGGTGGCTGACCTGTTCGGGCCGGGCCCGGTGGTCGTCGGACCGGTCACCGGGGGGCTGAGCGCGGCTCACGCCTCCGCGCGGGCGGCCCTCTCCGCACATCGCGCCGCGTCCGGCTGGCTCGAAGCCCCACGCCCGGTGCACAGTGACGACCTGTTGCCCGAGCGCGTTCTCGCTGGCGACGGGCACGCCCGACGGCACCTGGTCGACGAGATCTACCTCCCGTTGACCCAGGCCCGTGGCGCGCTGATCGACACGCTGGCGGCCTACTTCGAGTCGGGGGAGTCGATCGAAGCCACTGCTCGGCGCCTCTTCGTGCACCCCAACACGGTGCGATACCGCTTGCGTCAGACCGCCGATCTGACCGGCTTCACCGCCGCCGAACCGCGCGACTCCTTCACCTTGAAGATTGCCCTCGCGTTGGGGAGACAATCGGGCCGGGGGGTCGAGCACCAGCCCTGAACCGGCATACCCTATCCGGAGTTCCTTGTAGGGTTCCCACAAGGAATGACCGGCCAACTATGTGCGCGCCGGAGGTGAGGTCAGTGCCCTAAAGACGGCAGAGTGGTCCCGTGCTCGTCATCGTCGCCCCCGGCCAGGGAGCCCAGTCCCCCGGTTTCCTGGTTCCCTGGTTGGCTGACCGAGGCTTTGCCGACCGCCTGCAGGCGCTGTCCGAGGTCTCCGAACTCGATCTGGCTCACTTCGGCACCGAGGCCGACGCCGACGCGATCCGCGACACCAAGGTCGCCCAGCCGCTGTTGGTGGCCACCGGACTCGCCGCCCTGGGCGACTTGTTCGACTCCCCTGAAACGGCCGCCTCTGATGACTCCACCGATTCGGCCGGTCCACTGAGCGCCCAGGTCGGCGCCCTGTCCGGACACAGCGTGGGCGAGCTGACTGCTGCCGCGGCCAGTGGGGCGATCAGCCACCGCGACGCGATGATCCTGGTGCGCGAACGTAGCCGGTCGATGGCCGAGGCGGCGGCGACCACCGCGACCGGGATGACCGCGATCCTCGGTGGCCAGCGCGACGACGTACTCGAAGTCCTGGAGCGATACGGGCTCACCCCCGCCAATGACAACGGGCCGGGCCAGATCGTGGCTGCCGGCACCGCCGATCAGCTGAGAGCGTTGGCCGCGGACCCGCCGGCCCGTGCCCGGATGACCCCCCTCAGCGTGGCCGGGGCCTTCCATACCGAGCATATGGCCCCCGCCGTCGCCCGACTGGAGTCGGTGGCCGCGTCGGTTCAGACCCACGATCTGCGGCCCCCGGTGATCTCCAACCGCGACGGCGCTGTCGTGACCGACGCGGACGAGGTGCTCGCCCGAATCGTCGGCCAGATCGCCAACCCGGTTCGCTGGGACCTGTGCATGACTGCCATGCTCGACCTGGGCGCGACCGGGGTGTTGGAGCTGCCTCCGGCCGGAGTCCTGACCGGCATTGCCAAGCGCAACCTGAAGGGAGTCGCGACGTTCGCGTTGAAGACTCCCGACCAACTCGCCGAAGCGCGCGCCTTCTGCGCGCAGCACGCCGGCTCCCCCACCCTCGACAAGTCCGACCCGGCCGGAGGCCAGTGATGATCCAGCAGGTCGAAGCACCCGAATTCACCCGAATACTCGGCGTAGGTGCCTACCGACCTTCACGCGTGGTGCCCAACTCCGACGTCGTCGAGGCGATCGACTCCACCGACGAGTGGATCCAGCAGCGCTCCGGGATCAAGCAGCGGCGCTTCGCCACCCCCGAGGAGACCATCCAGCTGATGAGCGTCGCGGCCTCGCACCAGGCCCTCGAACGGGCCGGCATCGAAGCCGAGCAGATCGACGCCGTGGTGGTCGCCACCGTCAGCCACCTGCTGCAGACCCCCGCGATCGCCACGGCGATCGCTTACGAGCTGGGCACCAACCAGGCTGCGGCGTTCGACATCTCCGCAGCCTGCGCCGGCTTCTGTCACGGCGTCTCCCTGGCCTCGGACATGATCCGTGCCGGCAGTGCCCAGCACGTGCTCGTCATCGGCGTCGAGCGGCTCTCAGACATCACCGATCCGACCGACCGGGGCACCGCCTTCATCTTCTCCGACGGCGCCGGGGCGGTGGTGATCGGTCCCGGGGACGAGGCCGGGATCGGTCCGGTGGTCTGGGGATCCGACGGCGAGCAGTTCGACCTGATCAGGCAGCGGGAGGACTGGCGCGACGTCGTCGGCTCGCCCGCGGTGCCGGGCTCTGGCGTGATGCCGCACCTGGTGATGCAGGGCAACCCCGTCTTCCGCTGGGCGTCATTCACGATGGCCAAGGTCGCCCGGCAGGCGATGGACCGGGCCGGGGTCTCCCCGCAGGACCTGGACGTGTTCGTGCCGCACCAGGCCAACATGCGCATCATCGACGCGATGGCCCGGGCGATGAAGCTGCCCGCCCATGTCAAGATCGCCCGTGACGTCGCCGAGCAGGGCAACTCCTCGGCGGCCTCGATCCCGCTGGCTCTTGACCGGATGATGGTCGAGGGCGACGCCAAGTCCGGCGACCTGGCGCTGCTGATCGCCTTCGGCGCCGGACTGGCGTACGCCGACCAGCTTGTCGTCGTCCCCTGATTGTGCAAGGCCCCGCAAGAACTGAGCAACAACCCAACCGAAAGGCAACACCTGTGACTACCGAAGAAATCCGCTCCGACCTCGCCGAGATCGTCAACGAGGTGGCTGGCGTCGAGACCGACCAGGTCCAACTCGACCGTTCCTTCGTCGATGACCTCGACGTCGACTCGTTGTCCATGGTCGAGGTCGTGGTGGCCGCCGAGGAGAAGTTCGGCGTGCAGATCCCCGACGACGAGGTCAAGAACCTGAAGACCGTCGGTGACGCCGTGGCGTTCATCGAGCGGGCCATGAGCTGAGCCAGGCTCACCCGTCCAACCGAATCTGAACTAGTAGAGGGCTGACGATCTCATGAGCCGCACCCGCGTAGTCGTCACCGGTCTGGGCACTACCAGCCCGGTCGGCGGCGACACCACCTCCACCTGGGAGGCCCTACTGGCAGGGCGCTCGGGGGTCCGCCACCTGACCGACGACTGGGCCGAGCAGATGCCGGTCAAGATCGCAGGCCGGATCTTCGTCGAGCCCGCCGAGACCCTGGAACGGGTCAAGGCGCGCCGATGGGACCGGTCGACCCAGTTCGCAATGGTGGCGGCCATGGAGGCTTGGCGCGACTCGGGCCTCGAGCCCGACGATGGTGGTGATCCCAAGGTCGACCCGGAGCGACTAGGCGTCGCGATGGCCTCGGGCATCGGCGGGATCACCACCCTGCTTGACAACTACGACAAGCTGCTGGCCGCCGGCCCTCGGCGGGTCTCACCCCTTGCGGTGCCGATGCTGATGCCCAACGCACCGGCCGCCAACATCAGCCTGCACGTCGGCGCGCGCGCCGCGGTCAACACGCCGGTCTCGGCCTGCGCCTCGGGCAACGAGGCCGTGGCGCTGGCGGTCGACCAGATCCGGCTCGGCCGCGCCGACGTCGTGCTGGCCGGCGGTACCGAGGCGGCGATCCACCCGCTGCCGATGGCAGCCTTCGCCAACATGATGGCGCTGTCGAAGAACACCGACGACCCAACCACGGTCTCTCGTCCCTGGGACACCGCCCGGGATGGCTTCGTGCTCGGCGAGGGCGCGGGCGTGCTGGTCCTGGAGAGCGAAGAGCACGCCAAGGCCCGGGGGGCCCGGATCTACGCCGAGGTCCTCGGCGCCGGCATCACCGCCGACGCCCACGACATCGCCCAGCCCGACCCGGCGGGCAACGGCGGCTCCCGCGCGATCCTGCGCGCGCTCTGCGAAGCCCAGGTCAGCGCCGTCGACATCGTGCACGTGAACGCGCACGCCACCTCCACGCCCAAGGGCGACATCGCCGAGGGCCTGATGCTGCACGCGACGCTCGGCGAGCAGGTGTCGGGTGTCGTGGTGACAAGCACCAAGTCCATGACCGGTCACCTGCTCGGTGGCGCCGGGGCACTGGAGTCGATCGCGACCGTGCTGGCGCTGCATCACCGCGTGGTTCCGCCGACCATCAACCTCGACGACCTCGACCCGGCTGTCGAACTCGACATCGCTACCGAGCCCCGCAGACTCAAGGACGGCGACATCGCCGCCCTGAACAACTCGTTCGGCTTCGGCGGCGCCAACGTCGCGGTGGCCTTCGGCAGCGTCTGATCCCCTCCCTCGGACGGTCCCCGCCCGCGCGCTAGACGACCTGGTGCAGCCAGCGCACCGGCGCGCCGTCACCGGCGTGCCGGAAGGTTTCCAGTTCGTCGTCCCAGGGTTTGCCGAGCAGCCTGTCGATCTCGACCAGCAGGGTGGCCTCGCCCCGGGCTGCCTTGACGACGGCAGCCTTGAGCCGATCTTCGGGGATCAAGATGTCACCGTGGATCCCGGTCACCGCGTGGAACACTCCCAGCTGAGGGGTGTAGCTGTAGCGCGCACCCTCGCCGCCGGCCAACGGCTCCTCAGTCACCTCGAAACGCAGGTGATCCCAACCGCGCAGCGCCGAGGCGATAGTTGCCCCGGAACCCGCTCCCCCACTCCACGACACCTCGCTGCGATAGCTGCCGGACTGTGCGGGTTGCGGGGTCCAGTCCGCCGACACGGCAACGCCGAGTACGCCGCCCACGGCCCACTCGATGTGTGGGCACAGCGCAGACGGCGCCGAGTGCACATAGAAAACTCCGCGAGTGCCGGTCCGGTAGTCGGTCCGCTCGCCTGCCTGCGTCGTCGTACGTATGGTCACGTGACCCCTCCTTCATCCCGGCGTGAGATTCGCCTTCCCCAGCTATCTGGTCCGGGATGGACACGGGTGAGTCACTTTCATGGCATCGGTGTGATTCTTGGGACCTAGTGTGGCCCATGTGGCGACGAAGCGCCAGTCCCACGAGTTTCCTACTGACGCCCCTCCAGCGCCTCAGCCCGCGCTGCCGCGTCGGTGATCTCGTCGTTGTCGATGGCCAGGGTGCGATGGAACCAGGCCAGCGCATCCGAGTTCCGGCCGGCTGCTTCCAGGGTGTCGGCGTAGGTGTAACGCAGCCGAACTACCCAGGAGGCCCGGGTCTTCGACGTCAGCGGAGCCATCTCGAGCACTCGCAGAGCAGCATCGAACTGTCCGAGGTCGCGACGCGCGCCGGCCTCGACGATCGTCATCTCGGCCTTGGCCTCGGGGATGAAGTTCACCACCGAGGGGCTCCGCGCCAGCTTCACCGCCATCTCGGGCTTGCCCAGCGCACGGTGACAGTCCGCCATGATCGGCAGATAAGCCGTCGCCCCAGTCATGCGCTTCGCCGCACGCAGTTCCGCGAGCGCTTCGGCGTAGTGCCCCGCGGCGTACGCCGCCTCGCCGGTCGCCTCGCGCACGATCGCCAGCCGCGAGGCTCGGGCCCGGGCAGCCAGGGTGTGCTGATAGGCCGTCTCCGGGTCATCGTCGAGTAGCGCCTCCGCGGCCGCCAGGTGTCGCGCCACCCGGGCGGCCAGCTTCTCAGGGAGTCCCTTGAGCTGAGCCGCGACGTCGCGATCGATCTCCTTGCCGGTGATGTCCTCGGGCAACGGGGGCCCGTCGTACTTGGCCTGGTCGAAGGTGCGCGGCAGTTGCTTGTCTTCGGGCCGTTTCCAGTTGTCCTTACGCCCGGGGCGGTCGTCCCGTGCCCCCCGGCCGTCGCGCCCTCCGCGGGCGGCGCTCGATCGCCCAGGGGCTCCTCGTCCGCGGTCACCGGACCGATCATTGGATCGGTCATCACGGGGGCGTCGGTTCTCGGCCACGGCAAGTCTCCTGTGCTCGGCGGGACGCAGGGGCACATCCCGGGTGAAGCCTAATGAGTAGAGGCCACCACACTGTGTGTGGTGGCCTCTCCCTAAAGAGTGTGTTCGGCGGCGTCCTACTCTCCCACAACCTCTCGGTTGCAGTACCATCGGCGCTGGCAGGCTTAACTTCCGGGTTCGGGATGGGACCGGGTGTGTCCCTGCCGCTATGGCCGCCGTAACAAGGTGAAACCAATTATCAAACACACGCTACCGGGGCCCCCGGTTGCGGGGGTAGGGGTGTGTTCGGGGTTTCTATAGTGGACGCGAACAAAACATTGTAGGATCAAACAGATTCTTGCGCAGCTTGTGTGTACAGGTTGTGTTGTATGGCAAGCCCTCGGCCTATTAGTACCGGTCGGCTAGGCATTACTGCTATACACCTCCGGCCTATCAACCCCATGGTCTATAGGGGGCCTTAACCCAAAAAGGGTGGGAAACCTTATCTTGAAACGTGCTTCCCGCTTAGATGCGTTCAGCGGTTATCACTCCCGAACGTAGCCAACCAGCCGTGCCCTTGGCAGGACAACTGGCACACCAGAGGTTCGTCCATCCCGGTCCTCTCGTACTAGGGACAGGTTTTCTCAAGTTTCCTACGCGCGCGGCGGATAGGGACCGAACTGTCTCACGACGTTCTAAACCCAGCTCGCGTGCCGCTTTAATGGGCGAACAGCCCAACCCTTGGGACCTACTCCAGCCCCAGGATGCGACGAGCCGACATCGAGGTGCCAAACCA
>JBBPYJ010000227.1:0-19815 GCA_038200025.1 Propionibacteriales bacterium
CCCATCAGCTTCTCGTTGCCCTCCTTGACCCCGTCGATGAAGGCCGGGATGTTGGACTTCGAGCCGATCCGGCGCAGCATCCGCAAGACGGCCTCGTTGGCCCCCCCGTGCAGCGGGCCGTAGAGAGCAGCGACGCCCGCGGCGACCGCGGAGTAGGGGTCGACGCGCGAGGAGCCAACCGCCCGCACCGCGTTGGTCGAGCAGTTCTGCTCGTGGTCGGCGTGCAGGATGAGCAGGACGTCGAGGGCCTTGACCAAGCGCTCGTCCGCGTCGAACTTGCGCTCGCTCATCTTGAACAGCATGGCCAGGAAGTTGGCGGTGTAGCTGAGCTCGTTGTCGGGGTAGACGTAGGGCTTGCCCTGACCGTGGCGGAACGACCACGCGCCCAGGGTCGGCATCTTCGCGATCATCCGGACGATCTGCAGGTGCCGGTTGTCGGGGTCGTCGATGTGGCGGGCGTCGGGGTAGAACGTCGACAGGGCGCTCACCGACGACATCAGCATGCCCATCGGATGCGCGTCGTAGCGGAACCCCTGCATCAGGCCCTTGAGGTTCTCGTGGACGAAGGTGTGGTAGGTGATCTCGTGCTCCCACCCGTCATACTGGTCCTTGGTCGGCAGTTCGCCGAAGACCAGCAGATAGGCGACTTCGAGGAAGTTGGACTTCTCCGCCAGCTGCTCGATCGGGTAGCCCCGGTATTCCAGGATCCCCTTCTCGCCGTCGATGTAGGTCACAGAGCTGCGGCACGAGGCGGTGTTGACGAAACCTGGGTCGTAGAGCGCCAGACCTGGCTGTTCATCATCGACCTTGATCTTGCCCAGGTCGGCGGCGCGCACGGTGCCGTCGGTGATGGGCAGGTCGTATTCCTGGCCGGTGCGGTTGTCCCGGACGCTCAGGCTGTTTTGATCGGTCACCCCTTCAACCTAGTGGGGTCGCCCAGGTAACAGCCAGTGGGGCGTGTGAAACGGTCGGCCAGGAACTCAAAGGACAACAGGACCCGGAGGGTCTCACGAACAACCATCTGCGCCGCGCGGTTCCGATGTGATCGCGGGTCTGGGTGGCTCGGACCGCATCGACGGTCGCGGCGGCAATGACGTGCTGGGTGGCGATGCTGGCAGCGACTCGCTCGGGGGCGGGCCCGGCGACGGACGGTGACGGATACGACTTCAGGTCCAGCCCCGGCAGCGTCGAGGTCGATCTGCGCGGGTCCCTGGGCAGTGCGGTGGGCGACGGTCGGGACACGATCGTTCAGCAGCCACGAAGGGTGTTCGTCTACGGATCCCAGCATGCCGACAAGATCTCTTGGACATCGCGTACGCCGTCTTCCCCGGCAAGGGCGATGACGTGGTGCGCCTGGGTGGGGGTTACCCCTCGGCCAATTATGCGAAGGGGGGCAGCCTCATGGGTGCTGCCGGTGACGACACCCTCGACGTGAACGCCATCGGACGCAGCAAGGTGTTCGCGAACGGTTGGGGCGGCACCGACCAACTGGCTGCTGGAGATCGCTAGCGACGCCGGGGCGCTCCGGGTGAACGCCAAAGCCGGGAAGATCTGGCGGAAGACCACCAATGAGCGCAGGGTGCTGCGCTTCAAGAACGTGACCGAGTTCGAGTTGCCGGAGAACACCGATTACTTCGCAGGCACCGAACGGCTGGAGTCGGTGACCCTGCGGCGCAACGGGCAACGGGCAACGGGCAACGGCAACGGCAACGGCTCCGTCTTCGACGGGCCGGTGCGATTCTTCGGTCGCGGCGGAGACAACGCACTCGAAGGATCGAACATGGCCGACCTGCTCCACGGAGCCAGGGCAATGACCGCAGCAACGGCCAAGGGCGGTCGCGACACGTGCATCTCGGCGGAAGAGACGCGGAGGTGTGAGACGACCAGGCGGCGCTGATTTGTCGCCCCGCTCGGCGTACGCGTAATCTGAACAACTGCGTCTCCTGCCGCGCCCTTTCGCTACTGCCGAGGGTGCAGATCCGGATGAGAACAAGCCGGGCAGTGTTGGTCAGAAGTCGCAGTAACTCCTCTCCGGCAGCATCCTGCCGGGGAAACCAACGAGCGAGAAGGTTCTACTGTGCGCACGTACAGCCCCAAGCCCGGTGACATCACCCGGGCCTGGCACGTCATCGACGCTCAAGACGTCGTCCTCGGACGGCTCGCCGTCGCGAGTGCCACCCTGCTTCGCGGCAAGCACAAGCCGATCTACGCCCCGCACATGGACACCGGCGACTTCGTCGTCATCGTCAACGCGGAGAAGGTCGCCCTGTCGGGAACCACGAAGACCACGAAGATGGCCTACCGCCACTCCGGCTACCCCGGTGGGTTGACTGCCACGCCGATCGGCGAGGTGCTGGAGAAGGACGCCCGCAAGGCCGTCGAGGCAGCGGTGTGGGGGATGCTTCCCAAGAACCGCCTGGGTCGTCAGATCCTGAAGAAGCTCAAGGTCTACTCCGGCCCGAACCACCCGCACGAGGCCCAGCTGGCCACCCCGTTCGTTATCACCCAAGTCTCCCAGTAGCGACGAAGGATCATGACTGTGTCTGAGAACACCACCGAGACCACCGCGACCGGCGAGGTCGAAGAGACCTTCGAAACCAACGAGGCCGGCGTCGCCTACTCCTCCGAGAGCATCCCCTCCGCCGACTCCGAGTTGCGTCCGGCGACCATCGCCCCGGCCGCCGCGACGGGTCGGCGCAAGGAAGCCGTCGCCCGAGTCCGTCTGGTGCCCGGCACCGGGAAGTGGCGCGTCAACGGCCGCACCCTGGACTCCTACTTCCCGAACAAGCTGCACCAGCAGGTCATCAACGAGCCCTTCGTGACGACCCGCCTCGAGGGCCGCTTCGATGTCATCGCCCGCATCCACGGGGGTGGCATCACCGGACAGGCCGGCGCGCTGCGCCTGGGTGTGGCCCGGTCGCTCAATGAGATCGACACCGAGGCCAACCGTCCGTCGCTGAAGGCCGCCGGTTTGTTGACCCGGGACTCTCGCGTGATCGAGCGCAAGAAGGCCGGCCTGAAGAAGGCCCGGAAGGCGCCGCAGTACAGCAAGCGCTGATCGCTCGATGAGCAGGGTCTTCGGCACCGATGGTGTCCGGGGTCTGGCCAACGACAGCCTGACGGCCGAGCTGGCGCTCGACCTGTCGGTGGCCGCCGCGCTCGTTCTCGCCGACCGCGAGGACCAGCGCGACGCGGCGTCCCAGCCGGGGACCGCCGCTGCGTCCAGACGGTTCGCGGTGGTCGGGCGCGACCCGCGGGTCTCCGGACAGTTTCTGGAGGCTGCGGTGGTCGCCGGCCTCGCCTCGGCCGGTGTGGACGTGGTGCTGCTGGGCGTCCTGCCGACCCCGGCGGTCGCCTTTCTGACCGCGACCCTGGGCGCGGATCTCGGCGTGATGATCTCGGCCTCCCACAACGCGATGCCTGACAACGGCATCAAATTCCTCGCCCGGGGCGGTCGCAAGCTCGATGACCTGGTTGAGATCGCGATCGAGGAGCGACTGCACCAGCCGTGGACCCGACCGACCGGCAGCGACGTCGGCACCGTGCGTCAGCGCGAGACGGCCATCGACGAGTACGCCGCCCACCTGGTGCGGTCGATCGAGCACCCGCTGGTCGGGCTCAAGGTCGTCCTGGACTGCGCCGAGGGTGCCGCGTCGGGGGCCGGCCCCCGGGCACTGACCGACGCCGGCGCCGAGGTGGTGGCGATCCACGCGTCTCCGGACGGCACCAACATCAACGACGGCTGCGGCTCCACGCACCTGGGCCCGTTGCGCCGTGCGGTGGTCGAGCACGGCGCCGACCTGGGCTTCGCACTCGACGGTGACGCCGATCGCTGCCTGGCCGTGGACGCGACCGGCGAGGTCGTGGACGGCGACCAGCTGCTGGCCATCTTGGCGTTGGCGCTGAAGGACCACGGCCGGCTGGCTCAGGACATTGTGGTGGCGACGGTGATGAGCAACCTGGGCTTCGTCCAGGCCATGCGCGCCCACGACATCGGGGTCCGCCAGACCAAGGTCGGCGACCGCTATGTCCTCGAGGCGATGAACATCTTCGGCTACACCCTGGGCGGCGAGCAGTCCGGGCACGTGATCATGAGCGACCACGCCACCACCGGCGACGGGCTGCTGACCGCGTTGCACGTGCTGGAGCGGATGGTGACCACGGGGCGCACCCTGGCCGACCTGGCCTCGGTGATGACCCGGTTGCCGCAGGTGCTGGTCAACGTGCCGGGGGTCGACAAAGCCCGCGCCGACGAGGACGCGGTGCTGGCCGCGGCAGTCGCCGAGGCCGAGGCCGAGCTGGGTGACACCGGCCGGGTACTGCTGCGCCCGTCGGGCACCGAGGCGTTGGTCCGGGTGATGATCGAGGCGCCCGACGCCGAGTTGGCGCAGACGATCGCCGACCGGTTGGCCGAGGTCGTGCGCGAGCGCCTGTCCCTGTGAGCTAGCCGCTTCTATCCGGTGGGGCACCAGTCCGGCTTCGATCAGCTCGTCGATCGCAGCACCGACGAGCGCATCGGCGTCGATGGCGGTGGCGCACCGAAGCAGCGCACTACGAGCTACTCGCTCAGGAGAACTCGGTCTCGCTCGACGCCATGACGCAGTTGCGGCCGGCAGCCTTGGCCTTGTACAACGCCGTATCTGCGGCCAGCAGGGCGACGCGTGAGTCTTTCGCCAGTGGCGCGATACCGATGCTGAGGCTCACGGGCAACAGGGAATTGTCGGCGACAGCGGCTCGCACGCGTTCCCCGATCTCACAGGCAAGCTTGATCGTCGTTGCCGGTAGCAGGATCGCGAACTCGTCCCCACCGACCCGGGCCGCGACATCGCTCGGGCGGACGGAGTCGCTGATCGCTTCGGCGATCGCTCGAAGGAGCTCGTCGCCGGCATCGTGGCCCCGTGTGTCGTTGACCGTCTTGAACTCGTCAACATCGATTATCATGACCGCAGCGTCCGCGCCGCCGTCATCGATGACGGAGCCGAGTTCGTCCTCGAAGGCGCGACGATTCGCCATGCCGGTCAGCGGGTCGCGAAAAGCCAGCTCGCGATAGGCCTGGGACTGCCTGAAGTGCTCGCGAGCAAGCTCCACCGCCTGCTCGGCGGCCAGCGACATTCGTTCTGCCACTCGGTCGATCTCCCCGGGATGCTCTTGGCCCCCGGAAGGGAGGCTGCTGTCGGAGCGCAGCAGCTCGACGATGGGAGGCACCGGCTGAGGCGGCCCGGCGAGCAGCTCTTCGACCGCCAGCCGAACATCCATGCTGTTCTCGACGTAGCGGTACGCCGACCGGAAGCCCGCGGGGATGGACCGCCCACCGAGCATGATGCGGGTATCGGGGCAGACCTCGTGCAACGCCCAAACGGAGTCCGCCAGGCAACTGACGTCGGAAGTGATCCCGAATCCGAGTCCAACCAAGGCGGGCTGATGCTCCAAGGCAAAGGCCCGCAAGCTGACCACCGGGACATCCGCACCGAGGTACAGGATCGGGTGGCCGAAGCTCTCCAAGACGTCGGCAATCATCCTTAATCCGAGGACATGGTGCTGGCCCTCGACCGCTGCCAGCAGTACAGTTTCGGCGGAGGGCAGGCGCCTCCTCCTTGCTGTCATCGACTCGAACAGCCGAACCAGAGCATGTTGACTGATGGAAGTGGCGAGATGTTCGTCGGCGACTCCCAATTCACCCAGCTCCCACATGTCTCCGATGCGGACCATCGCGGGGGTGATGACCAAGGACTGAATGACCTCGGGGGCCACCCCACCCTCGAGCGCCTCCGCGGTCAGCGCCTCGGCTGCGACGCCGTCACCTACTCGCAGGATCTGTTCGAAGCGGTCTGCCAGCATGGTGATCCCACCGTCGGACTCTCGACGAAGCGCGTCGGGCACCGTTGGGCTCACCTTGACACCCGAAGAGGCGCTTTCTTGCGCGCGAGCCTCACTGACGCCGCCCGTCTCATCTCGGCGCCCACGCTGTACAGCGCCCGGCCGGCTTGCAGCCGTCCTCGGATGCCCTCCGTGAATGGTCCTGAAGCCCCACGTGCACGCCGACACCAATCACTCCGGTCACGCCTACCACTTCCCAAGGTCACCTCGCAGTATAGCGGTGACGGTATCGATACGCCTGGAGCGCGTGAGAGACCGGGAGAAAGCTTCTCGCGCCAGGACCGACGTGATCACGCCGATCCGTGGACCAGGGACATCGCTACCGGGTAGTCGAGGATCTGGTGGAGCTGCAGAGATGACTCGACTAGGGTCCTCAGAGCTTGCGCAGCCGCACGTAGCGCACGGAGTGGTCGGGGTCCTTGCGCAGCACCAGGCTGGCGCGGGACCGGGTGGGTTGGATGTTGGCGGCCAGGTTGGGGCCGTTGATGGTGTCCCACAGCCGCTCCGCCTCGGCGATCGCCTCCGTCGGGGTGAGACGGGCGTACTTCGCGAAGTAGGACGCCGGGTCCTGGAATGCGGTCTCGCGCAGCCGTAGGAACCGCTCGACGTACCAGTCCCGGATGGTGAGGGTCGCGGCGTCGACGTAGATGGTGAAGTCGAAGAAGTCACTGACCGCCAGCCCGGTGCGGCCGTCGCCGCGCACCCGAGCCGGTTGCAAGACGTTGAGACCCTCGACGATCACGATGTCGGGGCGCTGGACGACCACGGTCTCGTCGGGCACCACGTCGTAGACCAGGTGGGAGTAGGTCGGCGCCTCCACCTCGTCCTTCCCGGACTTGATGTCGACCACGAACCGGGTCAAGGCCCGACGATCGTAGGATTCGGGGAAACCCTTGCGATGCAACAGTCCCCGGCGCTCCAGCTCGGCGTTGGGCAGCAGGAAGCCGTCGGTGGTGACCAGCTCGACGTGGGGATGCTCGGGCCAGTGCGCCAGCAGCTGCTGCAGCAGCCGGGCGGTCGTCGACTTGCCGACCGCTACCGAGCCGGCGATGCCGATCACGAACGGCGTCCGCGGTGGGTGCTCACGACGCAGGAAGGCCTCCTGCTCGCCGTGCAGCCGCGCCGCTGCTTCGACGTACAGGCTGAGCAGACGTGAGAGTGGCAGATAGACCTGTTGCACCTCGTCGAGGTCCAGGTGGGTGCCCAGGCCGCGCAGCCGGGTGATCTCGTCGAGCGTCAGCGGCGCCTGCATCGCCGGCGTCAGCGCCGACCATGCGCTGCGCTGCAGCTCGACGTACGGCGAGGACTCGCGCGCTGCGTCCGGCGACGGCTCGCGGCTCGACATGCCGGGCATTGTTGCACCTCCCAACGCCGGGGTCGTCCGAGACGCTCCCCAATTCTGGGAGCCGCCGGACATAGACTCGTGTGCATGTGCGGAATCGTGGGGTACGTCGGTGCGCAGGAGGCGCAGAGCGTGGTCGTCGAAGGGCTGCGGCGCCTGGAGTATCGCGGCTACGACTCGGCCGGCATCGCCCTCGTGCACGACGGCGAGATCTACTCAGACAAGCGGGCCGGCAAGCTGGCCAACCTCGAGAAGGCGATCGCGGAGTCGCCCCTGCCGTCGTCCACGACCGGGATCGGGCACACCCGCTGGGCCACCCACGGTGCGCCGAACGACGTCAACGCGCACCCGCACCTGGGGCGCCACCGGCGGATAGCGCTGGTGCACAACGGCATCATCGAGAATTTCGCCCAGCTGCGTTCGGAGTTGGAGGCGGCCGGGCACGAGCTGGTGTCGGAGACCGACACCGAGGTGGCCGCTCACCTGCTGGAGGCCGAAGTGCAGGGGGGCGCGGACCTGACCACGGCGATGCAGTCGGTCTGCCGCCGGCTCGAGGGCGCCTTCACGCTGGTCGCCGCCGACGCCGGCGATCCTGAACGCGTGGTCGCCGCCCGACGCAACTCCCCGCTCGTGGTGGGTCTGGGTCAGGGCGAGAACGTCCTCGGCTCCGACGTGGCCGCCTTCATCCAGCACACCCGCGATGCGCTAGAGCTCGGCCAGGACCAGGTCGTCACGATCACTCGCGAGGGCGTCTTGATCACCGGGTTCGACGGCTCGCCGGCGCGGGGCAAGCCCTACCACGTCGACTGGGACCTGTCGGCCGCCGAGAAGGACGGCCACGACTGGTTCATGCGCAAGGAGATCTACGAGCAGCCGCGCGCGGTGGCGGACTCGCTGCTGGGGCGTCGTACGCCGTCGGGGTTGCTCCAGCTCGACGAGATGCGGCTGTCGGACCAGGAGGTCCGCGACATCGACAAGATCATCATCGTCGGCTGCGGGACGGCGTTCTACTCAGCGATGGTCGCGAAATACGCCATCGAGCACTGGACCCGGATCCCCTGCGAGGTGGAGCTGGCCTCGGAGTTCCGATATCGCGACCCGATCCTGACCGCCTCCACGCTGGTGGTGGCTATCAGTCAATCGGGAGAGACCGCCGACACCCTGCAGGCCATCCGGCACGCCCGCCAGCAGAAGTCGCGGGTGCTGGCGATCTGCAACACCAACGGCTCGACCATCCCGCGGGAGTCCGACGCGGTCATCTACACCCACGCCGGCCCCGAGATCGCGGTCGCCTCGACCAAGGGGTTCCTCGGGCAGCTGGTGGCCTGCTACCTCCTCGGGCTCTACCTGGCCCAGGTCCAGGGCACCAGCTTCGGCGACGAGATCGAGCGCTGGCTCGACCTGCTGGACGAGATGCCGGCCCACGTGCAGACGGTCCTGGACGGCGATCAACAGATCTACGCGCTGGCCCGCGAGCATGTCGACGCCAAGACGGTGCTGTTCCTGGGTCGGCACGCCGGCTATCCGGTCGCCCTGGAGGGGGCGCTGAAGCTGAAGGAACTGGCCTACATCCACGCCGAGGGATTCGCCGGGGGCGAGCTGAAGCACGGCCCGATCGCGCTGGTCGAGGACGGTCTGCCGGTGCTGTGCGTGGTGCCTCCGCGCGGCCGAGACCAGCTGAGGGAGAAGATGATCAGCGGCATCCAGGAGGTGCGGGCCCGCGGTGCGCACACGATCTGCCTGGCCGAGGCGGGCGACGACGCGATCGCGCCGTACGCCGACGTGCTGATCACCCTGCCCAAGGTGCCGGTACTGCTGCAGCCCCTGGTGGCGGTAGTCCCGCTGCAGCTGTTCGCCTGCGAGCTGGCGACCCTGATGGGTCACGACGTGGACATGCCGCGCAACCTGGCCAAGTCCGTCACGGTCGAGTAGTCCCCGGGAGGTTCTGAGATGGCCGTGCTGGGCGTCGGCATCGACGTGGTGGAGATCGAGCGCTTCGAGGCGTCGCTGGAGCGGACCCCGGGGCTGATCGACCGGTTGTTCACTCCCGCCGAGGCGGGCCGGTCCGCAGCGTCCCTGGCGGCTCGGTTCGCGGCCAAGGAGGCGATCGCCAAGGCGCTGGGCGCCCCGGTCGGGATGGCCTGGCACGACGCCGAGGTGGTCTCGCAAGACTCCGGCCGCCCGTTGCTGGAGCTGCGCGGGACCGTGCGCGCCCAGGCCGACGCGCTCGGGGTCACCTCGGTGCACCTCTCGCTGTCCCACGACGCCGGGATCGCCTCCGCCGTCGTGGTGCTGGAGGGCTGAGGTGCTGGGCTCGTTCCCCCGTGCACACAGTGCCTGTCGGCTGGGACGGGTGGGGTTGGTGGGATCCGGCGTACGCCGTGTTGACACTGACCGGCAGCGGGCTGGCGCCATCGCGCGCAGGCCCGCATTGGCCGGGGCTCCGGTGGGCAGATGCTGACCGCCCACACCGTCGAGCAGGTGCGAGCGGCCGAGGCGCCGCTGCTGGAGGCGGCCAAGCGCGTCGGCGATCCCGACGCGCTGATGCTCAAGGCCGCGCAGGGTTTGGCGCAGGCGATCATCGACTGGCTGGGTCGGGCGTACGGCGCCCGCGTGCTGCTGCTGGTCGGGGCCGGCAACAACGGCGGGGACGCCCTGCACGCTGGGGCGATCCTGAGCCGACGCGGCTGCCGGGTCGAGGCGATCCTGCTGGCCCCGGACAAGGCGCACGAGTCGGGGTTGGCTGCTCTAAGGCGAGCCGGTGGCCGCATCCTCGAGGCGTCCGACGCCGCGGCTGCCGCCGACGACCGTCCCGACATCGTTGTCGACGGGATCGTCGGGATCGGGGGCACCGGCGGCCTGCGCGACGACGCCCGAGCAGTGCTGGCGCAGCTGCGCGGCATCCCGATCCTGGCCGTCGACGTGCCCTCGGGGATCGACCCTGAGTCGGGGGAGACACCTGGTGCGCACGTGACCGCCGAGCTCACTGTCACCTTCGGCACCCACAAGATCGGTCACCTGGTTGATCCAGCGGCGGCCGCCTGCGGGGTGGTCGAGCTGGTCGACATCGGTCTGGAGATCGGCCGAGACCTGCCGGCCCCGCCGGTCGAGGCGTTGCAGGCCGGCGACGTCGCGCGGCTGCTGCCCACACCCGCGGTCGACACGCAGAAATACGGCCGCGGCGTCATCGGGATCCGAGCCGGCTCGGCACAGTATCCAGGGGCTGCGGTGCTCTCGGTCACCGGCGCGGCCTGCGGACTGGCCGGGATGGTGCGCTACGACGGCTCCGCGGGTGAGCAGGTGCTCGCGGTGCGCCCCGAGGTCGTCGTCGGCAGTGGCCGGGTGCAGGCGTGGGTGGTCGGGTCCGGCGGCGGGCAGGACGCCGCGCAGGCGCTGGAACGGTCGTGGGCCGACGGGGTGCCGGTCGTCGTGGACGCTGACGCGCTGGCCGCTCTCGACGGGCCGGTTCCGGGGAGCGCCGTACTCACCCCGCACGCTGGTGAGCTGGCCTCGCTGATGGACGTCGAGCGTGCCGACGTCGAGGCGGCGCCGCTGCGTCACGCCCGCCGCGCGGCTCAGCAGTACGACGCGGTGGTGCTGCTCAAGGGTCGGCGTACCCTGATCGCGACTCCCACGGGCCGAGTGCGGGTGAACACCACCGGCACCCCGTGGCTGGCGACGGCGGGCGCCGGAGACGTGCTCGGCGGCCTGATCGGGGCGCTGCTGGCCGCCGGGCTGGACCCCTTCGACGCGGCTTCGGTCGGCGCCTGGCTGCACGGTGCCGCCGCCACCCTGGCCTCGGCTGGCGGACCGCTGCGAGCTGGCGTGCTGGCCGACTACCTGCCCGCCGCGGTGCGAGCCGCGTACGCCGCGACCGCACCCGGCTGAGACAATCGGGGTCATGACCGGCCCGAAGCCCACTCGCGCGGAGATCGTGGTGGATCTCGATGCGATCCGCCACAACGTGCGGTTGCTGGTCGAGCGGGTGGCCCAAGCGCAGTTGATGGTCGTGGTCAAGGCGGACGGCTACGGCCACGGGATGGTGCCGGTGGCCCGTGCGGCGCGGGAGGCGGGCGCGCCCTGGCTCGGTGCCGCCACCCTGGACGAGGTGCTCGCCCTGCGTGCCGCGGGTGACACCGGTCGACTGCTGACCTGGCTCACGGTGCCGGGGGAGGACTACCGGCCGGCGATCGAGGCCGACATCGACCTCACGGCGTACACGATCGCCGATCTCGACGAGATCGCTGCTGCCGCCGGCGATCTCGAGGTCCGGGTCCAGCTCAAGATCGACACCGGCCTGAGTCGCGGCGGTGCGACGGCCGCCGACTGGCCGGATCTGGTTGCGCATGCCGCCGCCCTGGAACGAAGGGGCGCGCTGACGATCACCGGGATCTGGTCGCATCTCGCCTCGGCCGACGACCCCGACGACCCTGCCAACGACGCCCAGGAGCAGGCGTTCCACGATGCTCTTCGAGTTGCCGAGGCCGCTGGGCTGCGCCCCGAGGTGCGTCACCTGGCCAACTCCGCCGCCACCGTCCTGCGTCCTTCGGCGCACTTCGATCTGGTGCGGTGCGGGATCGCGTCGTACGGCCTGGACCCCGCACCCGGTGTCAGCCACGACGTAGAACTCCGGCCGGCGATGACCGCCCGTGCCGGGCTGGCGATGAGCAAGCCGATTGCCGCCGGAGCGGGCGTGTCCTACGGACACACCTGGGTCGCGCAGGAGGCGACGACGGTGGGCCTGGTCCCACTGGGGTACGCCGAGGGTGTGCCGCGCCATGCCAGCGACCGGGCCGAGGTCTGGATCGGCGGTCGACGCCGACCGATCCGCGGGCGGGTCTGCATGGACCAGTTCGTGGTCGATCTCGACGGCGACCTTCCCGAGCCTGGCACCGAGGTCGTCCTCTTCGGCACCGGCGACGACGGTGAGCCGACCGCCCAGGACTGGGCCGAAGCGGCTGGCACCATCAACTACGAGATCGTCACCAGGTTCGGCGGTCGGGCCACCCGGCGCTACAAGAACGAGAAGTCGACCGCGACCCGAGAGCAAGGTGAGAAGCAGTGAAGGCCAGCAGAGTCGTCCTCGGTGCAGCGGCCGGGGCGGCCGGAGTCGTCGCTGCCGGAGCCACGGCCAAGCTGATCCAGCATCGCAGGATCTCCCACGACGACGGCGAGCAGGTAGCGCTGGGCAGTCTGCGCTCCGACCCGATCACGGTGGTCGCCGACGACGGCGTCCCGCTGCACGTCGAGATCGACGAGCCCCTGGAGGACGGGGACCGGCAGCAGGAGGGCCCGCTTGCGACGTTGGTCTTCGTGCACGGCTACGCCCTGAACCTCGACGTCTGGCATTTCCAGCGGGCGACCTATCGCGGCAGGATCCGGGCGATCTACTACGACCAGCGCTCGCACGGGCGCTCGGGCCACTCGTCGAGCGAGCACGACACCATCGACCAGCTCGGTCGCGACCTGGCCCGGGTGCTCGACGACCTCACCGGTGACGAGCCGGTGATCGTGCTGGGGCACTCGATGGGCGGGATGACGCTGCTGTCACTGGCCGAGCAGCGGCCAGAGCTGTTCGGCACCAAGATCGTCGGCGCCGCGCTGATCTCCACCACCGCCGGCGGCCTGGACACCGGACGCATCCTCTTCCCGATGCTCCCCGCCGGGATCGGCCCTGGCCTGATCACGCGGGTTGTCGACGTGCTGTCGCGAGGCTCGGCGGTGGTCGACCGGATGCGGGGCTACGGCAAGGAGGTCGCGCTGTTCTTCACCGACCTCTACTCCTTCGGCACCGAGGTGCCCAGGTCCTACGTCGACTTCGTCTACGAGATGCACGACAGCACCCCCTTCAGCGTCGTCGCGGATTTCTTCCCAGCCTTCGCCAGCCTGGACAGCTGGACCCACCTCGAAGCCTTCTCGCGAGTTCCGACCGCCATCATCTGCGGCACCGGGGACAAGATCACCGGCGTCACCCACAGCCGCGAGATGCACGCCAAGATCGCCGGCTCGGACCTGTTGGAGATCCCGGACGCCGGCCACCTCGTGATCATGGAGAGCCACGAGCAGGTCGGCCCCGAACTGGACTCGCTGATCTCGCGGGTCAGCGATCAGTTGGCTGACGCCGGCGGTCGGCAGGCCGGAGTCCGGTGACCCTGTTCGTCACCTGGGTGGGCGCGGAGGCGGCCACCGACGTGCATGCGGTCGTCCGCTCGGCCTTCGGTGCCCGCCCCGCCCTCGACCCGCCCGCAGATGCGCTGGCCGACGACGTCGACGCGATCGCGGCCGGCCTGGCGCAGGCAGGAGGACTGCTGGCGCGCCTGGACGACGAGCCGGTTGGCGCCCTGATCTTCGATCCGGTCGAGGACACGCTGGTACTGCGCCGGGTCGGGGTGGTGCCCTACGCCCAGCACGCCGGGGTGGCGACGGCGCTGGTCGCCGCAGCCCTGGACGAGGGTGTCGGCTATCGCCGGATCGTCGTGCACGCACGGGCCGAGCTGCCGGCTACGGTGCGGTTCTGGCGGCACGAGGGTTTCACCGAGGTCGGCGGCCACGCGCCGTACGTCCGACTCGAGCGGCCCGGACCTACGGCCTTCGACATCGCCGATGCCGATGCCATGCGCGACCTGGGCCGCAACCTGGCCGGGACGCTGGTTGCCGGCGACCTGGTGGTGCTGGCCGGCGGTCTCGGCGCCGGCAAGACGACCCTGACCCAGGGGCTGGGGGAGGGACTCGGGGTGCGCGGTGGCGTCACCTCGCCGACGTTCGTGATCGCCCGGGTGCATCCCTCGCTGGTCGCTGGTCCCGCACTCGTGCACGTTGACGCCTACCGGCTGGGCGGCATCGAGGAGCTCGACGATCTGGACCTGGACACCTCGCTGGACGAAGCAGTCACCGTCGTCGAATGGGGAAGTGGCGTTGCCGAGGCGCTGGCGTCGTCGCGGTTGGAGATCCACATCGCCCGCACCCATGGTGCGGCCTCGACGCCCGCCCCTCCGGACGCGCTCGACCCGGAGGCTCCGGACCCGCTCGACCCACGCAGAGTGCTGCTTGCGCCAGTCGGTCCACGCTGGCTGGACTCACCCATGGCAGGCTGATGTGCGTGTTCACTATCGCTCATCTCAGCGACACCCACTTCGGAAGCCGTCCCGGCATCACCGGACGCAACATCAGGGTCGTCGACGCCGTCGCCACGTTGAACCCCGACGTAGTCATCGTGACCGGTGACGTGGCCGACCATGGCACCGCCGAGGAGTATGCCGAGGCGCGCGACCTGCTCGGCCAGCTGAGCGTGCCGGTGTTGTGGGTCCCGGGCAACCACGATGTGCGCGAGGTCTTCGCCGAGACCGTGCTCGGCAAGCCGACGTCGGAGCCGATGGACGTGGTCTTCGAGATCGGCGGCTTCAGGTTCCTGCTGTTGGACTCCCTGGTGCCGGCGCCGACCGGTGAGCGTGTCGACCATGGCGAGCTGGCGCAGTCGTCGTTGGACTGGCTGGATGCCGAGTTGGACGCCTCCTTGATGCCCTGCTTCGTCTCGCTGCACCACCCGCCGGTGAGCCTCGGTATCGAGTTCACCGATCCGATCGGGCTCCGCGATCCCGATGAGCTGGAGGCGGTGATCGGCAACCACCCGCACGTACTGGCCACCCTGGTCGGGCACGCCCACACCGCCGCGGTCACCACCTTCGCCGATCGGCCGCTGCTGGTCGGCGGCGCGGTCTCCTCGACGCTGCCGCTGCCCGCCGAGGGTCGGCCGGTGGTCTGGGAGGACGCTCCGCCCTCGTTCGCCATCCATCTGGTCACCGACGACCTGCGGTTGATCTCGCACTGGCGGGCGCTCTGAGCGCGATGCTCCTCGCCTTCGACACCGCCACCCCCCTGGTTTCGGTGGCCCTGCTGCGCACGGGGGGCCCGGCACCCGAGGTGGTGGCAGCAGCTACCAGCGACCAGGCGATGAAGCACGGTGAGCAGCTGGCGCCACTGATCGAGCGGGTGCTCGACAGCGCCGGCGTGGGTCGCCACGAGCTGACCGCCATCGGGGTCGGGGTGGGACCCGGCCCGTTCACCGGGTTGCGGGTCGGCCTGGTGACCGCCCGAACGCTGGGGTTTGTGCTCGGTATCCCGGTGCACGGACTCTGCTCGCTGGACGCCATCGCCGCCGAGGTCGCCGCCTCTGGACGGGTCGACGACACACTGCGGGACGGGTTCGCCGTCGCCACCGATGCCCGACGCAAGGAGGTCTACTTCGCGTCGTACGACGCCTCGGGACGTCGCCTGGAAGGCCCCGCCGTACTGCGACCCGACGTGGCCGCGAAGGGGCTGCCGACGGCCGGCGAGGGCCCGGTGCTCTACCCCGACTCCTTCCCGAACGCCATCGCACCATCCCGCCCCGATGCCGGCTGGCTGGCGCGCGCCCTGGTCACCGAGACCGCCGAGCGGCTGGATCCCGAGCCGCTGTACCTGCGGCGACCCGATGCCGATCTGCCGCCACCGCGCAAGCCGGTCTCGACCATCGGACCCCAGCGGGTCCGGCCGCGGCCTTGAATTCGCCTGCTTGGACCAGCCCAGCCGACATCGGCCCACCCCGGATCCGGTTCGCTCGCAGCGACGACGCCTCGGCCGCCGCCCAGCTTGAGGCGGAGAACCTCGGTCCGGACGCCTGGCCGTTCGGACTGGTGGCTCAAGGCGTTGCGGGCGAGGTGCCGACCACCCAGTGGTGGGTGGCCCAAGACAGTTCGGACCACGGTAGTCCGGACCAGGACGGGGCGGACCAGGACGGGGCGGACCGGTACGGGGCTGACCGGTACGGGGCTGACCAGGATGGGGCGGCTAGGGGTGAACTGTGCGGCCACGCGGTGGTCAGCGTCGTCGCCGAGATCGCCGAGCTGCAGCGGATCTCGGTGACCCCGGCCCAGCGGCGTACCGGCCTGGCCACTGCCTTGCTGGCGGCCGTAGCGACGTACAGCGCGACCCACGGGGCCGAGCGACTGCTGCTCGAGGTGCGGGTGGACAACGAGGCCGCGCGGGCGTTCTACGCGGCGCGGGGTTTCGTCGAGCTGGCGCGACGCGCGCGGTATTACACCGACGGTGCCGAGGCGGTGGTCATGGAGCTGAAGTTGATCCGTCCGACCGGCAACCCAGCGGGTGCGAGATGATGCCGCGGTGAGCGCAACGGCCGACGGATCGACCGACGGGCCCCTGGTGCTGGGCATCGAGACCTCGTGCGACGAGACCGGCGTCGGGATCGTCCGCGGGCACACGCTGCTGGCCGACGCGGTCGCCAGCAGCGTCGAGGAGCACGCCCGCTTCGGGGGAGTAGTGCCCGAGGTCGCGAGCCGAGCGCACCTGGAAGCGATGGTGCCGACGCTGGAGCGCGCGGCGGCCACCGCCGGGATCCGGCTCGACGACGTGGACGCGATCGCGGTCACCAGCGGCCCCGGGCTGGCCGGCGCCCTTCTGGTCGGTGTCGCCGCGGCCAAGGCGCTGGCCATCGGCCTCGACAAGCCGCTGTACGGCGTGAACCACCTCGCCGCCCACGTCGCGGTCGACCAGCTCGAGCACGGCCCGCTGCCGCAGCCCTGCCTGGCGATGCTGGTCTCCGGTGGACACTCGTCCCTGTTGGCCGTCGAGGACGTCACGGTCGGGGTCGAGCCGCTGGGCGCGACGATCGACGACGCGGCCGGCGAGGCCTTCGACAAGGTGGCCCGACTGCTGGGACTGCCGTTTCCCGGCGGCCCGCATATCGATCGGGTCGCCCGCGACGGGGATCCGGCGTACGTCACCTTCCCGCGGGGGCTGACCTCGCGGCGGGATCTAGCGCGGCACCGCTTCGACTTCTCGTTCTCGGGGCTGAAGACCGCCGTCGCGCGTTGGGTCGAGGCCCGCGAGCGCTCCGGCGAGCCGGTCCCGGTCGCGGATGTGGCGGCGGCCTTCCAGGAGGCCGTCTGCGACGTGCTGACCCGCAAGGCCGTGGACGCCGCGGTCAGTCGGGGCATCGACGACATCCTCATCGGCGGTGGGGTCGCGGCCAACACCCGGCTGCGCGCGATGGCGGTGACCCGCGCCGAGGAGAAGGGGCTGCGAGTGCGGGTGCCCCGGCCCGGACTGTGCACCGACAACGGCGCGATGGTCGCCGCCCTCGGGGCCGAGCTGGTCGCCCGCGGCCGGGCTCCCTCCGCCCTCGACCTGCCCGCCGACTCCTCGATGCCGGTCACCCGGATCGTGGCCTGATCTGCTGTCCGCTGGGACTATCCCAAGGAAGGGGGGAGGGGCCGGTCAGGGATTGCTCGTCACGAGGTAGGCATCCGTACCAGCCCCGGCTGGCGGGCGTGCAGGTATTCTGCGAAGTCGGCGTCGCTGCGGCTCAGCGCCACGACCGGCCGATCGCGGATAGTGCTGCCGTGTGCATGCATCGCAATCTCCCATCGTCTCCACCCAATAGACGCGACCGCCGTGCGGCAGGTTGCAAATACTTCGGGGGAGAGCACTCAGCGCTTGTGCGGGATGGACCTGCAGCCGG
The DNA here is from genome assembly GCA_038200025.1 of Propionibacteriales bacterium. Taxonomy (GTDB): domain Bacteria; phylum Actinomycetota; class Actinomycetes; order Propionibacteriales; family Nocardioidaceae; genus Nocardioides. The sequence continues at coordinate 17,736 of JBBPYJ010000227.1, forward strand.
CCCGCACCACGGTCCTCGAGCGGAACTCCGAGTCGGACCTTTTCGCGCACCGGACCCGGAAGACGGTGATCTTCGACGAGATCGGCACGGGCTCACTGCCCGGTGGGGCGACCCAGGGTGGGGGGAACGGGTTGTCGGGGTCGAACGTCGGTGGTGGCCTCTCATCCGACACCGTGGTGGGTTCTGGGAGAGGCCCCGGGTCCGGGAGTCCGAAGCTCGGCAGCAGCGTCGCTCCGAGGCCGACGATCACGATTGCCGCAACAGCGGCGAGGGCGCCGATCCGCCACTGTCGGCGGCGACGGTGTCCGGCGGCGCGGACCACATCGGCGTACGCCGTGGGCTCGACCTGGGTCTGCTGGGCCTGGACGGTCAGGGTCTGGGCGATCAGGGTCTGGGCGGTCAGCTCGCGAGCGGCGGGCACCGGCAGCAGCAGGACCGCCGCCAAGTCCTCGAGTCCGGCGGTCACATCGTCGGCCTCGACGAGGTTGCCACGCTCGGCGTACACGTCCAGCACGACCGCGGCCCGAAGCCGCGGGGCCATCGTGGACAGCAGGTCCCAGACGATCTGCTGACGCTGGTCCAGGCCGGGGTATCCCTCAGTCGCCTGCGAGCCCCCGGCGTGGACTACCCGGTAGGTCGCAGCCGAATCGGGTTGGCGGGTCAGCTGTCGCAGCGCCACATCGTCCCGCTCGGCTCGCTGGGCGTGGTTGATGGACCGGGCTGCGACCAGCGCCGCCAGCGCTCGCAGCCGCGCGGCGCCCGGGTCGCCGGTCACGAGGTAGGCCAAGCGTCGCAGCTCGGGCTCGGCGTCGCGGCACCACGTCTGGAAGCTGTGGTCGGAGGGCTCGCCTGGCTGGCTCATCCCTGCCCAGTCTGCCCTGTCGACCCACACCCGGTGTTGGTTCTAGGGTATGACCGCCGCTGAAGCACGGCGGACCAGGATGTCGAAGTCACCCGAGGAGCCGTTCATGCAGCAGGTCAAAGCAGTCATCGCCCGCGCCAAGGGTGAGCCGGTCTCGATCGAGACCATCAACGTGCCGGACCCGGGCCCGGGCGAGGCGGTGGTGAAGATCCAGGCGTGCGGGGTCTGCCACACCGACCTGCACTACCGCGAGGGCGGCATCAACGACGAGTTCCCGTTCCTGCTGGGCCATGAGGCTGCCGGAGTGGTCGAGGCCGTCGGCGCGGGTGTCACCGAGGTGGGCGCGGGTGACTTCGTGGTGCTCAACTGGCGGGCCGTCTGCGGCAACTGCCGGGCCTGCAACCGCGGCGAGCCTTGGTACTGCTTCAACACCCACAATGCGACCCAGAAGATGACCCTCGAGGACGGGACCGAGCTGTCCCCGGCGCTGGGGATCGGGTCCTTTGCCGAGAAGACCCTGGTGGCCGCCGGTCAGTGCACCAAGGTGGACCCGTCGGCGCGTCCGGCCGCGGTCGGCCTGCTCGGCTGCGGGGTGATGGCCGGGCTCGGGGCAGCGATCAACACCGGCAACGTCGGCCGCGGCGACAGCGTCGCGGTGATCGGCTGCGGGGGAGTCGGGATGGCCGCGATCGCGGGCGCCGCACTCGCTGGAGCCTCGCGGATCATCGCCGTCGACCTCGACGACCGCAAGCTCGACAAGGCCCGCGGCCTGGGTGCGACCCACGTGATCAACTCCGAGAGCGCCGACCCCATCGCGGAGATCCAGGCGCTGACCGACGGCAACGGCGCCGATGTGGTGATCGACGCGGTCGGGCGCCCCGAAACCTGGAAACAGGCCTTCTACGCCCGCGACCTGGCCGGCACCGTGGTCCTGGTCGGCGTGCCGACCCCGGACATGAAGATCCCCGAGATCCCGCTGATCGACGTCTTCGGGCGCGGGGGCGCACTGAAGTCCAGCTGGTACGGCGACTGCCTGCCGAGCCGGGACTTCCCGATGCTGGTCGACCTCTACCAGCAGGGCCGGCTCGACCTCGACGCCTTCGTGACCGAGGAGATCGGCCTGGGCGACGTCGAGGCCGCCTTCGAGAAGATGCACTCCGGAGATGTGCTCCGCTCGGTGGTGCTGTTCGACTAGGGGGCCTTCGGCAGGTGGTTCAG
>JBBPYJ010000228.1:0-2914 GCA_038200025.1 Propionibacteriales bacterium
CAGGTCGCCGACACGAGACACCAAGTCGTCGGGCTGAGTCTTAAGCAACCCGGTGAGCTGCCCGACGACGTCGCGCTCACGGGCCAGGTAGTCGAAGCCCTCGACCCCGGTCAGCGCCTCGACACGACGGCTCCCGGACCCGACCGACGACTCACCGGTCAGCACCAGCGTGCCGATCTGGGAGGAGTGCTCGACGTGGGTGCCACCGCACAGCTCGCGGGACCAGGGCCCGCCGATCTCGACGACCCGCACCTCCTCGGCGTTGTAGGTCTCGCCGAACAGCGCGATCGCACCCCACTCCTTGGCCTCGGGCAGGGACATGTATTGCCAGCCGACGGGCAGATCGGCGCGCAGGGCGTTGTTGGAGACCGACTCGATGTCGCGCAGCTGCTCGGGGCTCAGCGCGGTGGTCCAGCCGAAGTCCAGGCGCAGGTAGCCGGGCCGGTTGTAGGACCCGGACTGCAGCGCGTTGGGGCCGAGCACCTCGCGCAGGGCGGCGTGCACGATGTGGGTGCCCGAGTGCGCCTGCCGGGCCCCGAGACGCCACTGCGGGTCGACCCGGGCATGCAGCGGTTCTCTGGTCGTCGAGCCTGTCGAGACCGACAACTCTCCGTCCACAACCCGCACCTGGGGCACCACCAGCCCGCGCACCGGCCGCTGGACGTCGAGCACCTCCAGCCGGCCACCGTCGAACTCGATGGTCCCGGCGTCGGCGGCCTGACCACCGGACTCGGCGTAGAACGGGGTGCGGTCCAGCACCAGCTCGCCGATTTCGTCGGCACCCAGGGAGGTCACCGGCGCGCCCCCGGACAGCAGCGCCAGCGGCCGCGACTCGGTCTCCAGCGTCTCGTAGGCCAACCACGTGGTCGGGCCGTGCTCGTCCAGGATGCCTCGGTAGATCCCGGTGTCCGCATGCCCGCCGCGCTTGGCCCGGGCGTCGGCCTTGGCCCGCTCGCGCTGCTGGGTCATCAACTGCCGAAAGCCCACCGCGTCGACGCTGAGCCCCTGCTCGGCTGCCATCTCCAGGGTCAGGTCGATCGGGAAGCCGTACGTGTCGTGCAGGGCGAAGGCCTGGTCCCCGTCGAGGGTGTGGCCACCGGACGCCTTCACCTTCGTCGCCGCCAGGTCGAAGATCGTGGTCCCCGAGGCCAGCGTCTTGCGGAACGCCTCCTCCTCGGCGAACGCCACCGAGGCGATCCGTTCCCAGTCCGAGTGCAGGCTGGTGTAGGTCTGGCCCATCTTGTCCCGGCTGACCGGCATCAGCTGGGGCAGCACCGGGTCCTCGTACCCCAAGAGCCGCATCGAGCGGACCGCCCGGCGCAGCAACCGTCGCAGCACGTAGCCACGGCCCTCGTTGCCGGGGGTGACCCCGTCGCCGATCAGCATCAGCGAGCTGCGCACGTGGTCGGCGACCACCCGCAACCGGACGTCGTCCTCGTGGCCGCCAGCGCCACCGCGACCGTAGCGGCGACCGGTCATCTCCTCGGCCTTGGAGATAACGGGGAACATCACGTCGATCTCATACATGTTCGCTTTGCCCTGGAGCAGGAAGGCGACCCGCTCCAGGCCCATGCCGGTGTCGATGTTCTTCTTCGGCAGCGAGCCGACTATGTCGAAGTCGTCCTTGGCGCGCACCGCGGACAGCTCGTCCTGCATGAAGACCAGGTTCCAGATCTCCAGGTATCGGTCCTCCAGCTTCTCGGGCATCGAGATCCGGGTCGTGGTCTCGAACTCGCCGTCGGGGCCGTAGTCCGAGCCGCGGTCGTAGAGGATCTCCGAGCACGGCCCGCCGGGACCGGGCACGCCCATGGACCAGTAGTTCTCCTTGGGGCCGAGCTTGACGATCCGCTCGGCGGGCAGTCCGGTCACCTTCATCCACAGGCGCAGCGCCTCGTCGTCACCGGCCAGCACCGACGGCCACAGCCTGGACTCCTCGAGCCCCCAGCCGCCGTCGACGATCGGCTTGGTGACCAGGTCCCAGGCGAGCTCGATCGCGCCCTGCTTGAAGTAGTCGCCGAAGGAGAAGTTGCCGCACATCTCGAAGAAGGTGCCGTGCCGGGTGGTCTTGCCGACCTCCTCGATGTCGGGGGTGCGCACGCATTTCTGGACCGTGACCGCGCGGTCGTACGGCGGCGTCTCCTGGCCGAGGAAGTAGGGCTTGAACGGCACCATCCCGGCGTTGACGAACAGCAGGTTGGGGTCATCGAGCAGCAGCGAGCCCGACGGTACAGCCTGGTGGGCACCGACCGAGGTGTTGTCGGCGAAGTGCGCGGTGAAGCGGCGCCGGATCTCCGCGGTGTCCATCAGTTCTCCTCTTTCAGCGGTCGAGTCGGGTCCGTGGGCGGTCGCGCAGCGAGCGAAGCGAGCGTGTCGAGACCTGTCCCCCCCAGTTCGCGCTCGTCGGGCACCAAGTGCAGCCGCTTGCGCAGCTCGGCCTCCTTATCCGCCGACCCCTGGGCCACCTCCTCGGCGAAGACTCGCAAGCCTACGACGGCCGCACCCGCGCGATCGCGCAAGCCGTCCCAGGTGACCGCCTCGGCGAGCCGACGGGCCCGCACCACCGCATACATCCCCGCGCCAGCGCCGGCCGCGAACCACACGCCCCGGCTCATCCGGTGGTCATTCGGGGTCCCCGACGAGGCGTGAGCGCTGCAAGCGGCTTGGTGGGGGTGGTCATGCAGCATCTTCATCACGTGAGAGTTCAGCCCGCTCGAGTGCGGCCAGGTGGCGGCGAGCGGCCTTGACGTCAGTACGCCGCTGCTTGCGCGAGCGCTTGATCTCCTGGCGCATCGAGAAGGCGATCTTGTTGCGGCTCTGCGGCGTCAGCGCCCGGCGCAGACCGTGCAGCAACCCGGCCCCCTTGATCACGGACTCGGCCAGCACCTGGTCGGTGAAGCCGGTCGCCGGGAGCGGA
>JBBPYJ010000229.1:0-6286 GCA_038200025.1 Propionibacteriales bacterium
CTGCGTCAATGAACCGACCAGCTCGCGCACCACAGCCGGACCGCGGTGGACCAACAGGATCGGGGCCGGATCCAGCCGCATCTTCGCCATCCTCTCGGCGAGGTCCCGGGCCCGGTACGGATAGATGCCCTCATGGGGGAGAACTGCGCGCCCGGCCAGATCCTCAGCCCGCCGAGATGTGTCCAGAGCACCGACCAGCCCCCGGATTGTGATCCCGCCGGCGGTGTATTCGTGGAGATAGATCGCAGGCACGAGGTCCCGGGTCACCCGACCCGAGGTCTCCCAGCGGCGCAGCCGACTGGCTACGTCACGATAGGGTCTCCCGAATGCTCTGGCGGCGGCCGCATTGCCGACCCGGTGCGGGGCAAGCATCAGGGCGCAGAACGGCTCCAGTCGCAGCGGCGTCGCCAGGTAGGGCGGCGTCACCGCCTTGCTGGAGTCCACTGCAGCATCGTAGGGGTCAGGCGATAGGAGCCGTCGAGGTGTGGGGAAGCAGTGAGCAGCCGCTGGCGTCGGTCTACGACGTGGCTCTGCTCGATTTGGACGGGGTCGTCTACATCGGGGGTGACCCCGTGCCGGGGGCCGCCGAGGCCATCGCGCAAGCTCGTGACCAGGGCCAGCAGATCGCCTTCATCACCAACAATGCCTCCCGCACGCCCGAGCAGGCGGCCGAGAAGATCCGCCAGGTCGGCGTCGCAGCCCGGGCCGAAGACGTGGTGACGTCGGCGCAGGCGGCTGCGCGGGTGCTGGTGTCCCAGCACGGCTCGGGTGCGCGCGTGGCGACCCTGGGCGCTGACGGGTTGCGCGATGCCCTGACGGCGGCGGAGCTGATCCCGGTTGCCGTCGACGACCAGGACGCTGTCGCGTTGGTCACCGGCTATGGGCCCGAGGTGGCCTGGCGCGAGGTGATGCGTGCCGGCGTCCGGATCCGCGACGGGTTGCCGTGGGTGGCGAGCAACACCGACAACACCATCCCCACGCCATTTGGGCTCGCGCCCGGCCACGGAGTGCTGGTGGACATGTTGCGGCGCTTCAGCAGCCGCGAGCCGACCGTCGCCGGGAAGCCCGAACGTCCGTTGTTCGACGAGACCCTCGAGCGCACCGGCGCGCGGCACCCACTTATGGTGGGGGACCGATTGGACACCGACATCGAGGGTGCATCGGCCGCCGGCATCGACTCGCTCTTGGTGATGACTGGCGTGACCGACCTGCGAGAACTCATCGCGGCGCCCGCGCGGATGCGACCGACGTACTTGGCCGCGGATCTGGAGGGATTGGTGATCATCCACGCAGTGCCCGAGCCCGCGGACGGTGGTTGGCAGTCCGCAGGATGGTGGGCTTCGGCTGCCGACGGTCGCCTAGAAGTCACTGAAGTCACTGGGAAATCGAAAGCCTCGGGATCCGGCGACACCCATAATTGGTGGCGGGCGGTGGCTGCCGCTGCCTGGGAGTGGTTGGACCGGGACGGCTCGGCCGCCGACGTGTCCGGACTCGACGTACCGCCGCCGCCCGGCTAGCCGGGTAGTCTCGCCCTATGAGCGACACGGCCCCCGGGCCGACTCCCGAAACAAGTGAGGGCACGGTCCTGACGCCTGAATCCTCGGTCGTGGCCTCAGCTGTGGCATCCCTGGACCAGTTGGAGACGCTGGACGTCTGCGAGCACCCTGCGCTGTTCGAGTCCATTCACGCAGACCTGCGCGCGTTGCTCAACGCCAGCGCGCACCGCTGAGTCGGTCATCTGATGCCACCGAGGCGGCTGCGGCTGGACGCCGAGCTCGTCAGACGGGGCCTGGCCAGGTCCCGAGACCACGCGAGTGAGCTGATCGCGGCTGGGCGGGTCACGGTTCGCGGGGTGCGAGCTACCAAGGCGGCCACAGCGGTGACGACCGACCTGCCGATCCTGGTCCGTGAACCCGTCCAGGGTGCCGACTTCGTCTCGCGCGGGGGGCACAAGCTGACCGGGGCGCTGACGGTCTTCGAGCCGCTGGGACTCCAGGTGCCGGGACGGCGCTGTCTCGACGCCGGCGCCAGCACCGGCGGCTTTACCGACGTGCTGCTGCGGCGCGGAGTCCGGGAGGTGGTGGCGGTGGATGTCGGGTACGGCCAACTCGCCTGGAGCCTTCGCCAGGACGATCGCGTCCAGGTCCTGGATCGGACCAACGTCCGTGAGCTGACGCCGGACGTGATCGGGGGAGAGGTCGATCTGGTGGTCGGCGATCTGTCATTCATCTCGCTGCGGCTGGTGCTGGATGCACTGATCTCGGTGACCGCGGGCGCCGGTGACCTGGCGCTGATGGTCAAACCCCAGTTCGAAGTCGGCAAGGACCGAGTCGGCAAGGGCGGTGTCGTCCGTGACCCACGGCTGCGTGCGGAGGCCGTCACTGCCGTGGCCAGCGCCGCTGCAGACCGCGGCTGGGGTGCTCGGGCCGTCACCACCAGCCCCCTGCCGGGGCCCGCGGGCAACGTGGAGTTCTTCGTCTGGCTCCGACGGGAGCCGGCGCTGGTCTCGGCGGCGGACTTCTTGGCCGAAGCGCAGCGAACCGCCGATCTGGGGGTGGCTGGTGAGAGAGTTAGGTCGTGACCCCACCAGAGACTGAGCAGACCCCGCTCCGGCGGATCCTGCTGGTGGCGCACACCGGCCGGGCCGAGGCCCGGAAGGTGGCGAACGAACTGTGCGCGGCGCTGACCGGGCACGGACTCGGCGTCCGGCTGCTGGCCGCGGAGGCTGCGGAGCTGGCGGTCGCTGCCGACGAGCCGGATTCCTTGGTGGAGGTAGTCCACGACGAGGTCGAGAATGTCGGACGGGGCTGCGAGCTGGCACTGGTGGTCGGCGGGGACGGCACGATCCTGCGAGCCGCAGAGATCACTCGCCGGGCTGCTCTGCCCCTGTTGGGAGTCAACCTGGGGCATGTGGGCTTCCTGGCCGAGGCCGAGGACGACGACCTGGCGACCGTGGTCCAGGCGATAGTCACTCGTGCCTACACGTTGGAGGACCGGCTGACCGTGGACGTCACCGTCTATCACGACGACAAGCTGGTCGCCAGCACCTTCGCCCTCAACGAGGCCAGTGTGGAGAAGGGCTCGCGGGAGCGGATGCTCGAGGTGGTCGTCGAGATCGACTCGCGTCCCGTCTCTCGCTGGGGCTGCGACGGGGTGGTGTGTGCGACTCCCACCGGATCGACGGCCTACAACTTCTCCGCCGGTGGCCCGGTGGTGTGGCCCGGTGTCGAGGCGCTGCTGATGGTGCCGATCTCGGCGCACGCCCTGTTCGCCCGCCCGATGGTGGTGGCCCCCACGGCCGTACTCGCTGTCGAGGTACAGGCCAGAACCGATGGCGTCGGAGTGCTGTGGTGCGACGGCCGTCGCACCGTGGATCTACCGCCCGGTGCCCGGATCGAAGTGCGCCGAGGCGTGCAACCGGTGCGGCTGGTGCGCCTGCACGAGGAGAACTTCACCGACCGGCTCGTCGCCAAGTTCGGCCTCTCCGTCGAAGGTTGGCGTGGTGCCGCGCAGCGTCGGCGGCGCGATGAGGAGTCCGGCGAGTGATCGAGGAGCTGCGGATCACCGGACTCGGCGTTATCGAGTCATCCACCCTAGAGCTGGGCCCTGGCCTGACGGTCATCACCGGCGAGACCGGTGCGGGCAAGACGATGCTGGTCACCGCACTCGGGCTGCTGCTGGGCGGGCGCGCCGACAGCGGCTCGGTGCGCACCGGGCTGAAGACGGCCAGGGTCGAAGGGACGTTCAGGCTGGTCGAGGGGGTGGGCGACACCCTGGCCGCTGCGGTCGGTGAGGCAGGCGGCGAGGTCGAGGAAGGCTCGGCGTTGTTCGTTCGGTCGGTGTCGGCCCAGGGCCGGTCGCGCGCCTTCGTCGGTGGGGCCGCCGTGCCGGTGGCAACGCTGGCGACAGTGATGGCGCCGCTGGTAGCAGTGCACGGTCAGGCCGACCAACACCGGCTGCTGAGACCGCAGGCCCAACGTGAGGCCCTGGACAGGTTCGGCGGCGATCAGATCGCGGGTCTGCTGGCGACGTACACCACGACGTATCGTCGCCTGGTCGCCGTCGAGCGAGATCTGACGACCCTGACCACCTCGGCCCGCGAGCGGGCGCGTGAGGCAGACCTGCTGCGCTTCGGTCTCGACGAGATTGCTGCGGTGAGCCCGGAGTCGGGTGAGGACGTCGAGCTGGCGGCGTTGGAGGCGCGGCTGGGCAACGCCGACACGCTGCGCACCGCGGCAGAGCAGGCCCGCGAGGCCCTCTCTGCGGAGTCCGGACACCCCGATGCGCTGTCTGCCTTAGCGGCCGCTCGCGCCCAACTGGACTCGGTGCGCGACCACGACGACGAGGTCGGGGGGCTGGCCGATCGTCTCGCCGAGCTGACCTATCTGCTGTCCGACCTGGCCGCCGATGTGGCCTCGTATGCCTCAGGTCTGGAAACCGACCCAGCGCACCTGGCGTCCATCTCCTCGCGTCGTGCGGCGCTGACCGCGCTGACCCGCAAGTACGGCGACAGCGTCGATGAGATCCTGGCGTGGGCTCAGACCTCGGCCGAACGGCTCGGGGGACTGGACGGCGCGGATGACCGGATCGAGGCCCTGACGGCCGAGCGCAAGCTGTTGCGCGCAGCCCTGGCCGAGGCCGGCACGGCGTTGTCGCGCGCTCGGCACGAGGCTGCCGGTCGGCTGTCGGTGGCGGTGACCGAGGAGCTGCACGGGCTGGCGATGCCGCATGCTCGGCTGGAGATCGTGGTCGCCGATCTCGGGCCGGTCGGCGACCAGTCGATGCCCGGCACTATCGAGCTCGACGGGCGTCGGGTCCGCATCTCCAGCACCGGCTTCGACGAGGTAGAGCTGCAACTGGTGGCCAACACCGGCGCGGAGCCGCGCCCGTTGCACAAGGGCGCGTCGGGTGGCGAGCTGTCCCGGGTGATGCTGGGCATCGAGGTGTCCTTGGCTCACACCAATCCGGTGCCTACCTTCGTCTTCGACGAGGTCGATGCCGGGGTCGGCGGCAAGGCCGCGGTCGAGGTCGGTGCCCGACTGGCGCGGTTGGCGGCCAACGCCCAGGTCCTGGTGGTCACGCACCTACCGCAGGTCGCGGCGTACGCCGATCACCACGTGGTGGTCCGCAAGTCCAGCGACGGCTCAGTGACCACCTCGGGCCTGAGCGTCCTCGACGATCAGCAGCGCGTGCAGGAACTGTCCCGGATGCTCGCCGGTGCCGAAGCATCCGACACCGGACTCGCGCACGCCCAGGAGCTGCTGGAGACCGCCCGGGCTCAACGCTAGGTGGCTCAGGCGCCACCTGGATCCTCGGGCGCGTCTAACCGGGACAGTCGGCGCGCACTGCGAAACTCGGGGAGTCATGAAATTCGCTACCAGATCCGCACGCGCCAGCTCCGCGGCCTGGCCAGGAATTACCGGAGTCGTGAACGCTGAGAGAGCCGTCGACACGGCCCGAAGGAGGTTGCCATGGGAGTCCGAACAGTGCTTCTGACCGCGGTTGCGATGGTCTTCTCGGTCGCCGTCGGGGTCTCGCTGGGTGCAGGCCCGCTGTCACCAGCCTCACAGTCCACCGATGCGCCGGCGGCTGCGGTCGAACCCTCAGACTCCGGTGCGCCGGCGGCCCCGTCGGTGTCCCAAGCCCGCGCCGCGGCGTACGGCGACACCTTCGCCTCGGCGGTCGCGGCTCGGGTCTACGCCGGAGGTCTGGCACGCCGTGACGTCGCGTTGGTGCGGTTGCCCGGAGCCGACCCGCAGGTCGTCAAGGAGCTGGCTGACCAGATCTCCGCAGCGGGTGGAGACGTGTCGGCCATCTATACGTTGGCCGACCAGATCCTCGACGCGGGCAGCAAGTCGCTGGTCGACACCCTGAGCAGCCAGTTGGATAAACAGATCCCCAGCGTCGAGGTGGACCGCGACGTCACGACGTACGAGCGTCTTGGTGTCCTGCTGGCCAACGCCCTCGGCACGAACGAGGCCGAGGGAGGGCCGGTCCGGACTGCCGACAACACGATCACCCAGAGTCTGGTGAAGGCGAAGCTGCTCGAGATCGACAACGACCCGCGGCTCCGGGCCTCGCTGGTCCTGGTGACGCTGGGTTCTGGCGATGCCTATGACGAATCGACCGATCCGATCGTGGAGTCGCTCGCCGACGGACTGTCCCAAGGCCCGGCGGCGATGGTGGTGAGCGGCGACGCCGCGGCCGCCGACGCAGGGACCTTGTCGCGGTTGCGCGCCTCACCGACGGGATCGTCGTTGACGACCGTCGACGGGATCGACGGGTC
>JBBPYJ010000230.1:0-5883 GCA_038200025.1 Propionibacteriales bacterium
ACGTCGTCCTGCTCGACGAAGCTCATCTCGATGTCGAGCTGGGTGAACTCCGGCTGCCGGTCGGCGCGGAAGTCCTCATCGCGGTAGCAGCGCGCGATCTGGTAGTAGCGTTCCATGCCGGCGACCATCAGCAGCTGTTTGAACAGTTGCGGGCTCTGCGGCAGGGCATACCAACTGCCCGGCTGGAGTCGGGCCGGGACCAGGAAGTCGCGGGCGCCCTCAGGGGTCGAACGGGTCAGTGTCGGGGTCTCGATCTCCACGAAGTCGTGGCGGTCCAACACGTCGCGGGCCGCCTTGTTGACCCGGCTGCGAAGTCGCAGGGCGGCGTTCGGGCCGCTGCGTCGCAGATCCAGGTAGCGGTGCTTGAGCCGGGCTTCCTCCCCTACCTCTACGTGGTCGCTGATCGGGAACGGCAGAGCCGCCGAGGCGCTGAGAACCTGGACGTCGGTCGCCACGACCTCGATGTCGCCGGTCGACAGCGCGGAGTTCTCGTTGCCCTCCTTGCGTGCGGTCACCTCGCCGGTGACCTTCAGGCAGAACTCGGACCGCAGCTGGTGGGCCACCGCCTCGTCGCGGATCACCACCTGCACCACGCCGCTGGCCTCGCGCAGGTCGATGAACGCCACCCCGCCGTGGTCGCGGCGGTTGGCGACCCAGCCGGCGAGCGTGACGGTCTGGCCGACGTGCTCGGCGCGCAGGGCGCCGGCGTCATGGGTGCGGATCACTTGCTCTCCTCGATGCTGTTCAACTTGGTATTGGCGATGATCCCCGCGCGGAGGTCCGCCCCCGGGGGCGTCCAGGAAGTGGGTTCGGCGTCGGCCTGCTCCCCGGACCTGATGTCCTTGACCTGGTGGGTCACCGTGGCGTCGTCGGCGGTGCGGGTGAACCAGACGTAGGGAATGCCACGCCGCTCGGCGTAACGGATCTGCTTGCCGAACTTGGCGGCGGTCGCCGCGACTTCGCACGGCACCCCGCTGGCCCGCAGTGCCGTGGCGATCGCGTCGCTGGCGGCGCGGGATTCCTCGTCGGTGACCGCGACCAGGACGGCGCTGGGCACCGGTCGGCTGCCCGCCAGCACGCCATCGGCCAGCAGCGGAATCAGCGTCCGGGAGACCCCGAACGAGACGCCGACCCCCGGGTAGGTGGTGCGGCCGTCGCTGGCCAGGGCGTCGTACCGACCACCGCCGCCGACGGACTTCAGCCGCTCGTAGCCGGCCATGAAGATCTCCAGCACGGTGCCGGTGTAGTAGTCCAGGCCGCGCGCGATCCGCAGGTTCGCCTCGACGGTGATTCGCTCGCCAACGACGTCGACACATCCGTCCAGCACGGCAGCCAGTTCGGTCAGGCCCTCCTCCAGGAGCTCGTCGGTGACCCCGAGGGCCCGCACCCGCTCGACGAACGAGGTGTCGGCGACCCGGATCGTGGCCAGCGCCAGGCACTGCTGCGCCTGCTCGGGGGTGGCCCCGGCGACCACGACCAGTTGCCCAGCAACGGTTTCGGCGGGCAGCTTGTCGAGCTTGTCGATCACCTTGATCGCGGCCGTGACGTCGGCGATGCCCAGGCCGCGGTAGAAGCCCTGGATCAGCTTGCGGTTGTTCACCTGGAACGACAACGCGGGCAGCGGCAGCGCGCCCAGCGCCCCGACCATCACCCGGACCACCTCGACGTCGTGGTGGAAGCCGAGCGTGTCGCGACCGACGATGTCGATGTCGGCCTGGGTGAACTGGCGGTAACGACCCTCCTGGGGGCGCTCACCGCGCCAGACCGGTTGGATCTGGAACCGCCGGAACGGGAACTCCAGGTGTCCGGCGTGCTCGAGCACATAGCGTGCAAACGGCACGGTGAGGTCGAAGTGCATACCGAGCTCGGCCCTGGCGTCGGGCTCGGCGGCGAGACGCTGGAGAACGTAGATCTCCTTGTCGATCTCACCACCCTTGGCCAGCCGCTCGATCGGCTCGACCACGCGAGTCTCGATGTTGGCGAACCCGTGCAGCTCGAACGTCTGCGACAACGAGGCGATGACCTCGCGCTCGACGACGCGCTGTTCGGGCAGCAGCTCGGGAAACCCGCTGAGCGGGGCGATCTTGACCATCACAGGTCCTGGAGGTAGGGGTTCGTGGCGCGCTCACGGCCGATCGAGGTCTGGTCACCGGGTCCGGGGAGCACCACGATGTCATCGGCCAGCGGCAGCACCTTGGTGGCGAGGCTGCGCAGCATCGTCGGATGGTCCCCGCCGGGCAGATCGGTGCGCCCGATCGACCCCGCGAACAGCAGGTCGCCGGAGAACATCACCTCACTAGGTGGTCGAGCAGCAAGCGTGTCGAGACCTACGTCGTACGGCGCCCGGAACGTCACCGAGCCCCGGGTGTGGCCCGGGGTGTGATCCACGGTGAAGGACAACCCGGCCAGCTCGATCGTCTGGTTGTCGGCCAGCTCGTCTACCCGCTCGGGCTCGGCCCACTTGTAGTTTCCGCCCAGCAGCATCGAGACGGTCTCCGGGGACATCCCGGACATCGGATCGGCCAGCAGGTGCCGGTCGGCGGGGTGGATGTAGACGGTGGCGTCGTACGTCCCGGCTACCGGCGCGACACACCACATGTGATCCACGTGCCCGTGGGTGACCAGCACGGCGACGGGCTTCAGCTTGTGCTCGCGCACCACGTCGGCGACCCCTGAAGCGGCGTCCTTGCCGGGGTCGATGACCACGCACTCCTGGCCGGTGCCGGTCGCCGCCAGATAGCAGTTCGTGCCCCACGGACCCGCAGGAAAGCCGGCGATCAACACCGGAGCAGACTAGCGAGTGGCGCTCGCACCGTTCGCATCGGCGGGTCCCGGGGTCGCCGTGCTGCTGCCGCCGGGGTCCCGCGCCGCCGCAAGTGGTCCCAAGTAGCATGGGCCGCGCTGTGACCGCCTGAGGCTGGTGGCGGCGGTGCCCGATGATCAGCGAGCGAGAAGGATGGCGCAGTGACGAGCCAGGAGTGGGGTCGGGTCGCCGACGACGGGACCGTTTTCGTGCGCACCGGTGATGGCGAGCGCGAGGTCGGGCAATACCCCGAAGGCACCGCCGAAGAGGCGATGCACTTCTACGTCGAGCGGTACGCCGCCTTGGAGACCGAGGTCAGCCTGCTCGAGCAGCGGGTCCGCGCCGGCCGGCTGACCCCCGAGGACGCCCAGACGCGGATCAAGTCGGTCCGCTCGACGGTGGTCGAAGCCAACGCCGTCGGCGATCTGGCCGGGTTGGCCGGACGTCTGGACTCACTCGGACCGGTGATCGCCGGGCAGCGTCAAGCGCGCCGCGCCGAGCGGGCCAAGGCCATCGAGGCCAGCCGTGTCGAGAAGGAGAAGCTGGTCGTCGAGGCCGAGAAGCTGGCCGGCTCCCGCGACTGGCGCAACGGGGTCAACCGGATGCGCGAGCTACTGGACGCCTGGAAGGCCCTGCCCCGGTTGGACAAGTCGGCCGACGACGAGCTGTGGAAGCGCTTCTCGAGCGCTCGCACCACCTACACCAAGGCACGCAAGGTGCACTTCTCCGAGCAGCAGGGCAAGCGCGACGAGGCCCGGGTCGTCAAGGAGAAGCTGGCCAAGCAGGCCGAGGCGCTGGCTTCGTCGGTCGAGTGGGGTCCGACCTCGGGCGCCTACCGAGACCTGATGCGCGAGTGGAAGGCCGCCGGCCCGGCCCCGCGCGAGGTCGACGACAAGTTGTGGCAGCGGTTCCGCGGAGCCCAGGACACCTTCTTCGGCGCTCGTGACGCCGCGAACGCCGCCCTGGACGAGGAGTTCTCTGCCAACGCCGAGGTCAAGCGCGCCATTCTGGAGAGGGCCGAGGCGCTGCTGCCGGTCACCGATCTGGAGTCCGCCAAGCGCGCCTTCCGCGACCTGGCCGACCAGTGGGATGCCGCTGGCAAGGTGCCTCGCGAACAGATCAAGGACCTCGAGGCTCGCATCCGCAAGGTCGAGCAGACCATCCGCGGCCTCGAGGACGACCAGTGGAAGCGCAGCGACCCGGAGAAGTCGGCTCGCGCCGACGACATGGTTGGCAAGCTCGAATCCGCCATCGCCGACATCCAGTCCGATCTCGACGCCGCCCGCACCGCCGGCAACGACAAGCAGATCAAGTCCCTGGAGGAGAACCTGGCCTCGCGCCAAGCCTTCCTCGACATGGCCAAGCGCGCCAGCAGCGAGTTCTCCGGCTAGACCTCGGCCAGACCGCGACGTCGACCTCAACTTCTCCCCCAGCCCCGGCGGGGCGCAGCCGAGCTACTGGGTCACCCGGTAGACGTCGAAGACGCCGGGTACGCCGCGGACGCCGGCGATCACGCCGTCCAGGTAGCTGGCGTCGGCCATCTCGAACGAGAACCGGCTCTTGGCAACCCGGTCGCGGTTGGTGCTCAGGGTGGCGCTCAGGATGTTCACGTGCGCGTCCGACAGCGCCATCGTGATGTCCGACAGCAACCTAGCGCGGTCCAGGGCCTCTACCTGGATGTTCACCAAGAAGGTCGAGGACTGGTTCGGGGCCCACGAGACGTCGAGCAGCCGCTCGGGCTGGGCCTCCAGACTGGAGGCGTTGGTGCAGTCCCTGCGGTGCACCGACACTCCGCCGCCCTTGGTCACGAAGCCCAGGATCGGGTCCGGCGGCACCGGCGTGCAGCACTTGGCGAGTTTGACCCAGACGTCGCCGACGCCCTTGACCAGGACCCCGGAGTCGCCGGCCGCCTCGACCTTGTCGCTCCCGCGGCGACCGGTGATCCGGACTCCCTCGGACAGGTCCTCGGCCGCCCCGGCCTCCCCACCGTGCAGGTCCAGCACGCGGCGTACGACGGCCTGCGCGCTGATGTTGTTCTCGCCGACCGCGGAGTAGAGCGCCGAGACATCGGCGAGCTTGAAGTGCTCGGCTACCAGCGTTAGCGCCTGGTGGGTCAGCACCCTCTTGAGCGCCATCCCCTCCTTGCGCATCAGCTTGACGATCTGGTCCTTGCCCTGGTCGATCGCCTCTTCGCGACGCTCCTTGGTGAAGTGCTGGCGGATCTTGGACTTCGCCCGCGGCGACTTCACATAACCCAGCCAGTCCCGAGAGGGCCCGGCGGTCGGCGACTTGGAGGTGAACACCTCGACCACGTCGCCGTTCTCCAGCAGCGACTCCAGCGAGACCAGGCGACCGTTGATCCGGGCACCGATGGTGCGATGGCCGACCTCGGTATGCACCGCATAGGCGAAGTCGACCGGCGTCGAGCCGGTCGGCAGCGCCTTGACTTCCCCGCGGGGAGTGAAGACGTAGACCTCGGCCTGGTTGATCTCGAACCGCAGGGAGTCCAAGAACTCGCTCGGGTCGGCAACCTCGCTCTGCCAGTCCAACAGCTGGCGCACCCAGGTCATGTCGTCGATGTCGCCGAGGCGCTCGGTGTCGACACCGGCGCGGCCGTTCTCCTTGTATTTCCAGTGCGCCGCAACGCCGTACTCCGCACGCCGGTGCATGCCGTAGGTGCGGATCTGCATCTCCACCGGCTTGCCGCGCGGACCGATCACCGTGGTGTGCAGCGACTGGTACATGTTGAATTTCGGCATCGCCACGAAGTCCTTGAACCGCCCCAGCACCGGGTTCCACCGCGAGTGCAGCACGCCGAGCACCGAGTAGCAGTCGCGATCGTCCTCGACCAGGATCCGGATCCCCACCAGGTCGTAGATGTCGTCGAAGCCCCGTCCGCCGACGATCATCTTCTGATAGATCGAGTAGTAGTGCTTGGGCCGACCGGTGACCGTGGCCCTGACCCTGGCCTCGCGTAAGTCCGTCTCGACCTGCTCGACGACCTCGGCCAGGAACCCGTCGCGCGACGGTGCTCGCTCGGCGACGAGCCGGACGATCTCGTCGTACCGCTTGGGGTAGAG
>JBBPYJ010000231.1:0-8808 GCA_038200025.1 Propionibacteriales bacterium
GACGAGTCGGGTACGCCGCCCTGGGGTCTGTCCAGAGACATCGTCCTGGGAGGAGCGCTGCTCAGCGAGCTCGCCCTCGACGAGTTTGTGCATCTCGGTGAGAAGGGTGGGTTCTGGGCCGCCGCCAAGGTCTACCCGAACCCGGCCGCTGCTCCCGAGGACCCGGGGCTGGCCCACGGCCTGGCTTTGGTGGCTGAGAAGCAGCGATCGGCCGACGCGCTGGTGACCAAGCTGGGCAAGGGGCTGCGCGCACAGCTGAACGAGCGGCTGGCTGGCGCTGAGATCCTGCGCCGGGACAACCAGCGGATCCTCGGCATCTTCCCCCGTACGGTGTGGCCCGCGGTCGATGTCGCCCACGAGCGCGAGGTCCGCCAGGCCCTCACCGCCACGTTGCTCCAAGGCGTCACCCCGACTCCGCGCACGGCCGCTCTGATCGGCCTGCTGCACGCGGTCGGGCAGGCCCACAAGGTGATCCCCACCGACGGCGTCTCGGGCCGAGAGATCAAGAGCCGCGCCAAGCAGATCGCCGAGGGAGACTGGGCCGCCAAAGCGGTCCGCGACGTCATCGCCGCTCAAGCCGCGGCCGCCAGCTGACCAGCGGGTCTAGGCTGGCGCGCGTGCTGCTCGCCGAGGACCTGTTGCTCCTGCTGCTTGGCGACGGATCGGGCAAGCCACCGCGAGGGACCCATGTCGACGTCCTCCTCGGCGGAGCGGTGCTCAGCGAACTCGCGCTGCGCGGCTACGTTCGTCACGGTGAGCAGGCTAGGTTCGGGAGCCACGCCCTGGGACCCAAGGTTCACCCGAACCCGACCGCTGCTCCGAGCATCCGGTGCTGATCCATGGCCTCGGGCGGGTGGCCGAGCAGGAGCGAACAGGTGCCGAATTGGTGATGGAGCTCAGCAAAGGACTGCGCGACCAGCTGTGCAAACGCCTGGCGAATGCTCAGCTCCTTCGTCGGGAGAAGCTGCGGGTCCTCGGCATCCTTCCACGCACCGTGTGGTCCTCGGTCGACGTGGCCCGCGAGCGCGAGCTCCGGCAGACGCTCACCGCCACCCTGGTGCACGGCATCGCGGCAGAGCCGCGGACCGCCGCGCTTATCGCCCTGCTGCACGCAGTTGGTCGAGTCCACCACTACGCACCCACTGGCGCTGCCTCGGCTCGCGAAGCCAGGCGTCGCGCCAGCGAGATCGCCAAGAGCGACTGGCCCGCGGCAGCGGTCCGGGAGGTCACCACCGTCTACGCGCGGACCGGCCGAGCGGTCAGCCGGTTCACGTCGGGGTTGGCAAAGTCAGCGATCACGGCCAGTGACGTCGGCTGATCACCCAGACCCAACAAGGAGCCACAATGTCGAACGCCAGTATCGAGACCCGCCCGCCAGTCCCGCCCTTCACGCTCGAGTCGGCGACCCAGAAGGTGCGCGGAGCCGAGGACGCCTGGAACTCCCGCGACCCCGACCGCGTCGTGGGCGTCTATACCCCCGACACCACGTGGCGGAACCGGGCCGAGTTCCCCAAGGGCCGCGAGGAGGTCCATGAGTTCTTGGAGCGCAAGTGGGCCCACGAGCTGGAGTACCGCCTGATCAAGGGTCTGTGGGCGTTCACCGACAACCGGATCGCGGCCCGCTTCGCCTACGAGTGGCACGACGAGTCCGGGCAGTGGTTACGCAGCTACGGCAACGAGAACTGGGAGTTCAACCCCCAGGGCCTGATGCAACGACGGATCGCCAGCATCAACGACCTGGCCATCGACGAGTCCGAGCGACTCTTCCACTGGGACCTCGGTCGCCGACCCGACGACCACCCCGGCCTGGACGAGCTCGGCCTATGAGCCGGCTGACGTCAGCTGAAGTCGAGGTCGCCGCTGCGTGAGCGCTTGAGCTCATAGAAGTACGGCACCTTCGCGACCGCCACGCAGCCGTCCCACAGCTGACCGGCTTCCTCCCCGCGCGGGATCGGGCTGAGCACCGGGCCGAAGAAGGCCGCGCCCTCGAAGGCGATCGTCGGGGTGCCCACGTCGTTGCCGACCTGGTCCATGCCCTCGTGGTGGGACTCAGCGATCGCGTCGTCGTACGACGAGTCGTCCATCGCGTCGACCAGCTCGGCCTCCAGGCCCGCCTCGGCCACGGCCGTCTCGATCAGCTCGCGCGAGAGGTCCTCGCCTCCGGGGTGGATGCGCTCGCCCAGTGCGGTGTAGAGCGGCAACAGCGCCTCGCGGCCGTGCTTGCGCTGGGCCGCCATGCAGACCCGCACGGGACCCCAGCCCGGCGCCAGCTTCTCGCGGTAGTCGTCGGAGATGTCCTTGTCGGAGTTGAGGTAGGTCAGGCTCATGATGTGCCAGGTGACGGAGATGTCACGCACCTGCTCGACCTCCAGGATCCATCGTGAGGTGATCCAGGCGAAGGGGCACATCGGGTCGAACCAGAAGTCGGCGTTTGTCTTGGTCATAGATCCAGGTTAGCCACCCCTGCCTCGACGAGGGTGCGGGTGACATGATGCCAAGATGCCTGGAACCAACCTCACTCGGGACGAGGCGGCCACCCGTGGCGCCTTGCTCTCCATCGACTCCTACGCCATCGACCTGGACCTGACGGTCTCGGACAAGGCCTTCGCCAGCACCACGACGATCCGGTTCTCCTGCGCCGAGCCCGGTGCGAGCACTTTCGCGGACCTGCACGGCGCGACCGTGGGCGAGATCACCCTCAACGGGGAAACCCTCGACGCGGGGGCCGTCTATCGCGACAGTCGGATCCAGCTCGACGGACTCCAGGCCGAGAACGAGCTGCGGGTCGTCTGCGAGCTGCCCTACAGCCACACCGGGGAGGGACTGCACCGGTTCGTGGACCCTGCCGACCAGCGGGTCTACCTCTACAGCCAGTTCGAGGTGCCGGACGCGCGCCGGGTCTACACGACCTTCGAGCAGCCCGACCTGAAGTCGGTCTTCGACTTCACCGTCACCGCTCCGGCCGACTGGGTCGTGATCTCCAACGCCGAGACCCCCGAGCCCGAGGAGGCCGGTGACGGCAAGGGCGTGTGGCGGTTCCCCACCACCGAGCGGATGTCGACCTACATCACCGCCCTGATCGCGGGTGAGTATCACCGCGTCGACGACGTCTACGAGGGCAAGCACGGCACCATCGCGTTGGGTCACCTGTGCCGCCAGTCGCTGGCCGAGCACCTGGACCACGATGCGTTGAACAAGGTCACCAAGCAGGGGTTCGCCTTCTTCGAGGAAGCCTTCGACTTCCCCTACCCGTTCGGCAAGTACGACCAGGCCTACGTCCCCGAATACAACATGGGGGCGATGGAGAACGCCGGTTGCGTGACCTTCCGCGACGAGTATCTCCCGCGCTCGCGGCAGACCCACACCTTCTACGAGCAGCGCGCCAACACCGTCCTGCACGAGATGGCGCACATGTGGTTCGGCGACCTTGTGACGATGTCGTGGTGGGACGACCTGTGGCTCAACGAGTCCTTCGCCGAGTGGGCCTCGCACCACGCCATGAGTCAGGCGACCGAGTTCACCGACGTATGGACCGGCTTCACCAACGCCCGCAAGAACTGGGCCTACCGTCAGGACCAACTGCCCTCGACGCACCCCATCGCCGCGGACAACTTCGACCTGGAGGCCGTCGAGGTCAACTTCGACGGGATCACCTACGCCAAAGGCGCCTCGACGCTGAAGCAGCTGGTGGCCTGGGTCGGCATCGATGAGTTCCTCGCCGGCTTGCGGGCCTACTTCAGGGCCCACGCCTTCGCCAACTCCGAGTTCGCCGATCTGCTGGGCGCGCTGGAGAAGGCGTCCGGGCGCGAGCTCGACTCCTGGGCGCAGGAGTGGCTGCAGACCTCGGGGGTCAACACCCTCCGGCCGGTCTTCGAGGTCGACGACGACGGCAGCTTCTCGTCGTTCTCGGTCGCGCAGACCGCGGCGGAGGCCTTCCCGACCCTGCGTCGGCACCGCATCGGCGTCGGCTTGTACGACGTCCAGGGCGACGCGATCGTGCGCCGTACGTCCGTCGAGATCGATGTCCGCGGTGCCGACACCGAGGTCCCCGAACTGGTCGGGGTCGCCCAGCCCGACCTGTTGATCCTCAACGACGGCGACCTGACCTACACCAAGATCCGCCTCGACGAGCGTTCCCTGGCCACGGCCGTGGAATCGATCGACAAGGTCGAGGACTCACTGGCTCGCGCCCTGCTCTGGGGGGCGGCGTGGGACATGACCCGCGACGCCGAGATGACCACAACCGACTTCGTGACGCTGGTGCTGCGCGGCATCGACACCGAGTCCGACCTGACTGCGGTGGCTCGTCTGGCGGGCTACGGCAGGATGGTCGTGAACAACTATTCGGCTCCCGAGCACCGCGACGCCCTCAAGGCGACGTGGGAGCAGGGCGTGCGCGACCTGCTTCTGGGGGCCGAGGCCGGCTCGGACCACCAGCTGTCGTTCGCCCGCGCCTACGCCTCGGCCGCCCGCTCCGACGAGGGGCTGGACTACCTGGCCGGGTTGCTGGACGGGTCGACGACCTTGGAGGGGCTGGAGGTCGACACCGACCTGCGCTGGACGCTGCTGATCGGCCTCGCCGCCGGCGGTCGGGCCGACCACTCCCGGATCGATAAGGAGCTCGCGCGCGACAACACGATCGCCGGTCAGGAGAAGGCCGCAATGGCTCTGACCGTCCGTCCGACGGCCGAGGCCAAGGCCCAGGCCTGGCGCGACACCGTCGAGCGCGACGACGTACCGAATGAGACGATGCGGCAGATCGCCCTGGCGTTCCCGGTGTCGGGCCAGGAGGAGCTGCTGGCGCCGTACCTCGAGAAGTACCTCACGATGGCCGAGACCGTCTGGGAGAATCGCGGCACCCACAGCGCGTCCACGTTGCTGGAATACCTGTTCCCCGGGCCGCTTGCGTCGCCTGCGACCCTCGACCGGATCGACCAGTGGCTGGAGTCCTCGCCGGCCAATCCCGCGGCCAAGCGCTACGTGCGCGAGGGGCGCAGCGACATGTCTCGGGCCCTGGCCGCGCAGGACAAGGACGCCAACGGGTAGATCAGGCTTGAGCGTGCAGGGTCTTCGGCTCCCGCGACTGCTCGGCCAGCATCGTGACGCCGCGGCGGATCCCGCCGGCCAGGTCACCCGACCCGAACGCCGACTGCATCGCCAGCACCGCCAGACCCACCGATGAGTCAGAAAGATTGCGGCGTACGGCGCGACCGGTCACCACCTCAATGGTCCGCTGACCGGGATCGACCAGCACCAGGACGCTGCGATCCGGGGTCGCCAGGGAGCCGTGCAGTCGGTGGGCGAAAATCACCGGCTCGGTGCCGGCATTGCCGACGAACACCGAGAACTCGAAGCGGCTGCACTGCTCGGCGGCCCGGATGGCCTTGTCGATCTCGAACCGCTGGTTCGAGGTGAACTCACCAGTTGCCACTGGCGCCGCCCGTCGACTTGTCGCTGGCGCCGGACTCCAGGGCGTCGGGACCGCTGACCGGGCCGCCGAACCACTCGTCGTCTCGTTGCCCGGAGACCACTGATCGGTCGCCGCGGGCCAACGACGGGGCCAGCACCAGCAGGGCGATCAGCAAGAACAGCCCGATCGGCGCGAAGACATAGATGCCCAGCGCGTGCAGCAGGTCGACCTCGGGCGGATCGGGCCACCCCGAGGGTTCCTCGGCAAAAGCAGGTGGGGCCAGCAACACCAGACCGGTGGTCACGGTGAGGGCGGCGGCGACGAGTCGGGCGCGCGGGGTGGTCACGGAGTTCAGACTAACGGCTTCATACTGGTGGTCATGTATCCACTCGTCACCGCGGACGATGTCCGCGCCAACGCCTTCGAGTGGTTGATCGGCAAACCTCTCGCCGTGACCGCCCTGATCTTGCTGGGTCTAGTTGTCCGCTTCGTCGTGCACCGGATGATCGACCGGCTGGTCCGCCGCGCTGCGGGGGGCATCCTTCCGCAGCGGTTGACCGCGTTCTCGCTGCGTGGGGTGTCGATCGACACGGCCATGGAGCTCGAGAACCCGGCCGACAGTCGTCGGGTGCAACGCTCGGAGACCCTGGGCAGCCTGCTCAAGAGCATCGTCACCGGAGTCGTCTTCTCGATGGTCGCGATGATGGTGCTCAGCCAGCTCGGCGCCGACATCGCCCCGATCCTGGCCAGCGCCGGCATCCTCGGTGTCGCGCTCGGCTTCGGCTCCCAGGCACTGGTCAAGGACTTCCTGTCCGGGATCTTCATGATCTTCGAGGATCAGTACGGCGTCGGCGACGTCGTCGACCTCGGCGAGGCCACCGGCACCGTCGAGGCGGTCACCTTGCGGATCACCCGGCTGCGCGATATCGACGGCACGGTCTGGTATGTCCGCAACGGCGAGATCCCGCGGGTCGGCAACCGCAGCCAGAACTGGGCGCGCACCGTGCTGGACGTCTCGGTGGGGTACGGCGAGGACCTGGCCCGGGTGCGCCAGGTGCTCGAGGAGGTCGCTGTGGAGCTGTCACAGGACGAGCACTTCAAGCCGCTGGTGATCGAGGCGCCGGAGGTCTGGGGGGTCCAGGATCTCGCGGCCGACGGGGTGACCGTGCGGGTGGCGATGAAGACCGCGCCGCTTCAGCAGTGGGCGGTGGCCCGCGAGCTGCGCCAGCGGGTCAAGACCCGGTTCGACGCCGACGGCATCGAGATCCCGTTCCAGCAGCGAGTCGTGTGGCACCGCGGCGATGAGCCTTCGGATCAACCAGCCAACCAACCAGCCGATCAATCAAGTGGCCCATCAGTTGGCCAGACCTCCCAGGACGTGACCCGATGACCGACGAGCAGAAATTGGCACCGGCCCAGAATCCGGCCAGCTTCTACGACGAGATCGGTGGGATGACCACCATGGCCACCATCGTGAACGCCTTCTATCACCAGGTGGCCGCAGACGGGGTGCTGCGACCGCTGTATCCCGAAGAGGACCTGATCCCAGCCGCCCAACGGTTCACGCTGTTCCTCGCGCAGTACTGGGGCGGACCCACGACCTACTCCGACACCCGCGGCCACCCCCGATTGCGAATGCGCCATGCGCCGTTCCGGATCACCCCCGACGCCCGCGACCACTGGCTGGCCGCTTTCCGGACCGGCCTCGATGCCGCCACTCTCACCCCTGAGCAGGACGCCAAGTTCTGGGGGTACGTGGTCTACGCCGCCGAGGCGATGATCAACACGCTGGAGTAGGACCAGGCGCCGGCCATCGATCTGGGCGCCGGTTGGCCGGTACGACGGGTGCCCGACTTCCGACGGAGTTTCTCACCCGCACCCATCAACCGCCGACGGCGCCCGCTCCAGCTCCGTGCGCGAGCGTGCCAGCAACTGGTCCCCGTCGTGGATCTCGGAGGCGATCGCTATCGCCGACGCGTCCGCCTCGCTCACCCAGGAGCGGCAGTCGTAGGGCTCGGCGCGCATCAGGATCGGAAGTCGGTAGTCAACGTCGGATCCAGCCACCACCATCGCGGTGTCGTCGATGTCCAACCCAGGACCGAGCGCGGCGACGAGTCGGATCCGGGCCTCCTGGAAGTACTCGTAGTAGGTCACGTTGTTGACGTGCCCGTAGGCGTCGACGTCGGAGAACCGCACCCGGACCGGGTAGTCGGTCACGGGACCGGTCGGCGGCGGGCACGCCGTCGTACGCCGTGAAGCCGGTTGGACTCCGTCGCCCAACGGCTCGAGGAACGGCTCCAGCGCCTCCCGCTCGTCGGGGCGGAGCCGACGGGGGCGCTCGGTGCCGAAGAGATACGGCGTGAGCACCGTCGAAGCGCGCAGGTGCACCACCCGCTCGGCCGGCTCGTCGGTCCCCTCACTCGCCCCAGCGTCATCGAAGACCTCGTAGCCCATCGTGAAGCTGGCCGCCCGGATCTCGGTCACCCAGGTCTCGATCTTCAGCGGGGTGAATCTCAGCGGCACCGGCACGAGGTATTCGACCTCGTGGCGGACCACCACCACGCCCTCGGTCAGGTCCTCGGCGCGGGTGTGCGGGGCGTTGATGCGCAGCATGTCGACGCGGGCCTCCTGGAGATAGTCGACGAACACCACGTTGCTGACATAGCCACGCAGATCCAGGTCCGCCCATCGAACCGGGCACTCGTAGAGGTGGCGCACGCCCCCAATCGTGGCAGGTCGGTGGCCCCGGGCTGCTGCCCTTAGGCTGGCAGGCGTCCCACACGTCGAGATCGGAGTCGCTCATGCCCGAGGCTGTCATCGTCGCCGCCACCCGCTCCCCCATCGGTCGCGCCAACAAAGGGTCGTTGAAGGACTTGCGGCCCGACGACCTCACCGCGACCATGGTCCGCGCCGCTCTGGACAAGGTCCCCGAGCTGGACCCGCACACCGTCGACGACACCTTGGTCGGCTGTGGCCTGCCCGGCGGGGAGAGCGGATTCAACCTCGCCCGGATCGTCAACGTGCTCAACGACATGGACGATGTGCCGGGCGCCACCATCACCCGCTACTGCTCGTCGTCGGTGCAGACCACGCGGATGGCTCTGCACGCGATCAAGGCCGGCGAGGCCGACGTCATCATCTCCGCCGGTGTCGAGACGGTCTCCCGGTTCGCCAAGGGCACTACGGACCACCTGCCCGACACCCGCAACCCCGTGTTCGCCGAGGCCCAAGGGCGCACCAGGGAACTCGCAGAGGGTGGGCACGGCTGGACTGATCCCCGCGAGACCGGCGACCTGCCCGACGCCTACATCGCGATGGGGCAGACGGCCGAGAACGTCGCCAACCTACGCGGGCTCTCGCGGCGCGAACTGGACGAATTCGCCGTCCGCTCCCAGAAC